>NZ_JBFUHT010000013.1:0-100700 GCF_056402275.1 Azospirillum sp. P4_B5 | reverse complement strand
TCGCCGTCCTTGCCGATGCCCATGTCGCCGGTGGCGACCCCCTTGACCGCACCGCTGTCGTCGTAGAGCACCTCCGCCGCGGCGAAGCCGGGGTAGATCTCCACACCCAGCTCCTCGGCCTGCCCGGCCATCCAGCGGGCGAGGTTGCCGAGGCTGATGATCCAGTTGCCGTGATTGTGCATCTGCGGCGGGGCGAAGGGCGACTTGTAGGCCTTGGTCTCGGTGAGGAAGAGGAAATGGTCCTCGCGGGCCGGGGTGGTGAGCGGCGCGCCCTTCTCCTTCCAGTCGGGGATCAGCTCGTCGAGCGCGTGCGGCTCGAACACCGCGCCGGAGAGCAGGTGGGCGCCGACCTCCGAACCCTTCTCGACGACGCAGACCGACAGTTCCTGCCCCGCCTCGTTGGCGAGCTGTTTCAGGCGGATGGCCGCGCTCAAGCCCGACGGGCCGGCTCCGACGACAAGGACGTCGTACTCCATCACCTCGCGCGGATCGCGAGCCATCTCGTCAGCCATTTCTTCTTCTTTCCTTGTTTCGTGCGAACAACGTCGGTCAGTGCGACAACAGAACGGGAAGGGTCATCTGGCGCAGGATCTGGCGGGTGTTGCTGCCCCGCCCGAACAGCGGGAACAGCGAACCGCCATAGCCGCCGAAACCGCCCATCACCAGAAGATCGGCGCCATGGTCCGAGGCGCGCGACAGCACGGCGTCCATGGGGGTCATGCTGGCGATGGTCATGCGTTCCTGCGTGGCCGTCACGCCATGGCTCGCCAGATGCTCCAATATGTCGACCTGCGGGACGTTGCCGCCCCCCTCTGCCCGCGGCTGGGTGTGGAAGGCGAGCAAGAGCACGGAACTCGCCTGCTTCAGCAGCGGCAGCGCGTCGTTGACGGCGCGGGCGGCCTCGCGGCTGCCGTTCCAGGCGATCACCGGGCGGTCGGCGAGCTGCGGATAGCTGCCAGTGTGCGGCACGACCAGGATCGGGCGCCCGGCGTTCAGCACCACCTCCTCGATCAGGTCCGCCGGGACGCGGCTGTCCTCCGGGTCGTGCTGGCCGAAGATGACGAGGTCCGCGTAGCGCGAGCAGATCACCGTCTCGGCGATGACATGGCCATACTCGCCATGGCTGAGCTGCCACCAGCGGGTCGTCACGCCGGCCTCGCGGGCCTTCTCCTCGAACAGGTCACGCGCGCGCTGCGCCGCCTGGATCAGTACCGGGCCGGCCTTGCGCGTGACGATGCCGGCGCCGGAGCTGTCGCTCTGCGCGAACAGGCCGGTCAGCGCGGCGCCATGCTTCTGCGCCAGGGTCAGGGCGACGGTCAGCCGCTCCCCGCAGCGGTCGCTGTCGTCCACATGCACCAGCAGGTTCGTGAAGCTCATGGCGCCCTTCCCTTCCCTCTTCCCCGTGTTTTACGCACATCCCCGCGCGCGGGCGACCTTGGAGGCGGTCGGACGGCCGATGGCATCGCTGATATAAGCGCCAGCCACCACCAGCCGGTCCAGATCCACCCCCGTTTCGACGCCCAGCCCGTTCAGCATGTAGAGCACGTCCTCGCTCGCCACGTTGCCCGACGCCCCCTTGGCGTAGGGACAGCCGCCCAGTCCGGCCACGGAGCTGTCCACCACCGCCACGCCCATCTCCAGCGTCGCCAGAATGTTGGCGAGCGCCTGGCCGTAGGTGTCGTGGAAATGCACCGCCAAGCGCTCCATCGGCACGCGCTCCGCCACCGCGGATATCATCGCCTGGGCCTTGGCCGGCGTGCCGGTGCCGATGGTGTCGCCGAGCGAGACCTCGTAGCAGCCCATGTCGAGCAGCCGGCCGGCAACCTCGGCCACCGCCGCCGGGGCGATCTCCCCCTCGTAGGGGCAGCCGAGCACGCAGGAGACGTAGCCGCGCACCGGCAGCCCCTGCGCCTTCGCCCGATCCAACACCGGGACGAAGCGGTCGAGGCTTTCGGCGATGGAGCAGTTGATGTTCTTCTGGCTGAAGCTCTCCGACGCGGCGGCGAAAACCGCCACCTCGTCGGCGCGGGCGGCGAGCGCGCCCTCCAGCCCCTTGGCGTTCGGGGTGAGTGCTGCGTAGCGCACCCCCTCCTTGCGCCGGATGCCGGCGAAGACGTCCGGCGTGTCCGCCATCTGCGGCACCCATTTGGGCGACACGAAGCTGCCGGCCTCGATGGCGGTCAGCCCGGCGTCGGTCAGCCGGTCGACCAGACCGATCTTCACCACCGTCGGGACGATCTGCTTCTCGTTCTGGAGACCGTCGCGCGGGCCGACCTCCACCATGCGGACGCTCTTGGGCAGGCGCATGCTCATCCCTCCGCCACGTCGAGGACCAGCAGGTCCACGCCTTCGGACACCTGATCGCCCGCCGCGAAGTTGACGGCGCTGACCGTGCCGGCGGCGGGGGCCTTGATGGTGTGCTCCATCTTCATCGCTTCCAGCAGCATCAGCGGCGCGCCGGCCTCCACCGTCTGGCCGGGCTCGACCAGCACGCGGACGACGGTGCCCGGCATCGGAGCGGTCAGGCGGCCGGAGCCGCCCTCCTGCTCCGCGGCGCGGGCGGTCGGGTCGTCCAGATGCAGGCGCCACACCGATCCGTCCGAGAGGATGGTCAGGTCCAGACCCTGGCAGACCACCGTGGCGCGGGTGCGCACCGCGTCGATGGTGGCGGTCAGCGTCTCGCCGTCCAGCGTCACCCGTTCCGCCCGGATGGCCGGGCGGCCCTCCACCTCGATCTCGTAGCCTTCGGGGCGGAAATGCAGGGTCAGGGCGCGCGGCGTGTCGCCGTCGAGCAGGCTCAGGTCGTGGTGGTTGTCATCGTTGAGGCGCCAGCCGCTGGCCGACAGCCAGGGCGACCAGGGGTCCGACGCGGCGCGGCGGGCCTTGCGGGCATCCGCGTTTCGGCGGAGCAGCACGCTGAGCGCCGCGATGGCCAGCCCGCGGTCCGGCACCGGAGCCGGGGGGGGCAGCAGGTCGGCGCGGTGCCGCTCGATGAAGCCGGTGTCGATCTCCACCGCGCGGAAGGCCGGGTGCCCGGCGATGGCGCCGAGGAAGGCGACGTTGGTGGTCACCCCGACCACCTCGTAGGCGGCGAGCGCCACGCGCAGACGGCGGAGTGCGGCGTCGCGGTCCTCGTCCCAGACGATCAGCTTGGCGATCATCGGGTCATAGAACATGGTGACCTCGTCGCCCTCGCGGACGCCGGTGTCGACGCGGACATGGTCGTTCTCGGCGGGCGGGCGCAGACGGACCAGCTTGCCGATGGCCGGCAGGAACTCGCGCTGCGGGTCCTCCGCGTAGAGGCGCGCCTCGAAGGCGTGGCCGCGGCGGGTGAGCTGGTCCTGCATCAACGGCAGGGTGCCGCCAGCGGCGACGCGCAGCTGCCACTCCACGAGGTCCTGGCCGGTGATCTTCTCGGTCACCGGATGCTCCACCTGGAGGCGGGTGTTCATCTCGATGAAGTAGAAGCCGCCGTCCTCGTAGAGGAATTCCACCGTGCCGGCGCCGACATAGTTCACCGCCTTGGCGGCGGCCACCGCGGCCTCGCCCATGCGGCGGCGCAGGTCGTCGGGCAGCGCCGGGGCCGGGGCCTCCTCGATCACCTTCTGATGGCGGCGCTGGATCGAGCAGTCGCGCTCGAACAGATAGACGCCGTTGCCGTGGGTGTCGCAGAAGACCTGGATCTCCACATGGCGCGGGCGGCCCAGATACTTTTCCAGAAGCACGCTGTCGTCGCCGAAGGCGCCCAGGGCCTCGCGCTTGGCGCCGGCCACCGCGTCGGCGAACTCGCCGGCGGCGCGGACCACGCGCATGCCCTTGCCGCCGCCGCCCGCCGAGGCCTTGACCAGCACCGGGTAGCCGATGCGCTCGGCCTCGGCGCTCAGCGTCTCCAGGTCCTGGGCCTCGCCGTGGAAGCCGGGGACCAGCGGCACGTCGGCCTGGGACATCACGCGCTTGGATTCCGCCTTGGAGCCCATGACGCGGATGGCCTCGATCGGCGGACCGATGAAGACCACGCCGGCCTCGGCGCAGGCCGCCGCGAAGCCGGCGTTCTCCGACAGGAAGCCGTAGCCGGGATGGATGGCCTGGGCGCCGGTGCGCTTTGCGACCTCAAGGATCGCGTCGCCGCGCAGGTAGCTCTCGCCGACCGGCGGCGGGCCGATGCAGACGGCCTCGTCGGCCATCTCCACATGCATGGCGCGGGCGTCGGCCTCCGAATGGACGGCGACGGTGCGGATGCCCATGCGGCGGGCGGTGCGGATGACGCGGCAGGCGATCTCGCCACGGTTCGCGATTAGAATCTTGTCGAACATGTCGGTCTCAACCATGGGCCTCAGCTCCGCCACGCGGGTTCGCGTTTCTCCAGGAAGGCGCCGACGCCCTCCCTCCCCTCGTCGCTCGCGCGCTGGCGGGCGATGCGCTCCGCCGTGTCGCGGAGCAGCGCGTCGTCCAGCGGGCGGCGCGCCACGGCGCGGATCAGTTCCTTCGCAGCGGTCTGGGAAGCCGGGCCGCATTGCAGCAGGTTGCGCACCATGACCTCGACCGCGGCGTCCAGCTCCGCCGCCGGAACGGTCTGGTGCAGCAGGCCGAGCCGCAGCGCCTCGGCGGCGGAGAAGCGCTCCGCCGTCAGGAAGTAGCGGCGGCAGGCACGCTCGCCCATCGCGGCCACCACATAGGGGCTGATGACCGCGGGGATCAGGCCCAGCCGCACCTCGGTCAGGGCGAAGCTGGCGGTCTCGGCGGATATGGCGATGTCGCAGGCGGCGACCAGCCCCACCCCGCCGCCGAAGGCCGGACCCTGCACCACGGCGATGCTCGGCTTCGGGCATTCGTCCAGCGTGCGCAGCATGGTGGCGAGGCCCATGGCGTCCTGGACGTTCTCGCCATGGCTGTAGCCCGCCATCTTCTTCATCCAGCCGAGGTCGGCGCCGGCGGAGAAGCTCTTGCCCGCGCCGCGCAGCAGGATGGCGCGGACGTCCGGGTTCGATCCCAGGCTCAGGAAGGCGTCGGTCAGATCGGCGATGACCCGCTCGTTGAAGGCGTTGTGAACGTCCGCCCGGTTCATCGTAACGGTCGCCACGCCTCCCAGGGAGCCGCTGCCGGCGATGTCGATCAGAATGTCGCTCATGCTCGTCGTCCCCCCGCTCACATCCGGAACACGCCGAAGGTCGTCTTCTCGACCGGGGCGTTCAGCGACGCCGACAGGCCGAGGCCGAGCACCATGCGGGTGTCCGCAGGGTCGATGATGCCGTCGTCCCACAGCCGGGCGGAGGCGTAGTAGGGATGGCCCTGGTCTTCGTACTGCTGGCGGATCGGGGCCTTGAACGCCTCCTCCTCCTCCGGCGCCCAGCTTTTGCCCTGGGATTCCATGGCGTCGCGCCGGACCTGGGCGAGCACGCCCGCCGCCTGCTCCCCGCCCATCACGGAGATGCGCGAGTTCGGCCACATCCAGAGGAAGCGCGGGGAATAGGCGCGCCCGCACATGCCATAGTTGCCCGCACCATAGCTGCCGCCGATGATGACGGTGAATTTCGGCACCTTGGCGCAGGCGACGGCGGTGACCAGCTTCGCGCCGTCCTTGGCGATGCCGCCCGCCTCGTACTTCCGCCCGACCATGAAGCCGGTGATGTTCTGCAGGAAGACCAGCGGGATGCCGCGCTGGCAGCACAGCTCGACGAAATGCGCGCCCTTCAGGGCGGATTCGCTGAACAGGATGCCGTTGTTGGCGATGATGCCGACGGGATAGCCGAAGATGTGGGCGAAGCCGCAGACCAGCGTCGTGCCGTAGAGCGGCTTGAACTCGTCCAGCACCGAGCCGTCGACGACGCGGGCGATGACCTCGCGCACGTCGAAGGGCTTGCGCGGGTCGCTGGGGATGACGCCGTAGAGTTCGCGGGGGTCGTAGGCCGGCTCCTGCGGCTCGCGCAGGTCCATGTCGATGCGCTTGCTGCGGTTCAGGTTGGACACGACCTTGCGCGCCATGGCGAGCGCGTGGGCGTCGTTCATCGCGTAATGGTCGGTCACGCCGGAGGTGCGGGAATGCACGTCGGCCCCACCGAGATCCTCCGCCGACACCACTTCGCCGGTCGCCGCCTTCACCAGCGGCGGGCCGCCGAGGAAGATGGTGCCCTGGTTGCGCACGATGATCGCCTCGTCCGACATCGCCGGGACATAGGCGCCGCCCGCCGTGCAGCTTCCCATCACCACCGCGATCTGCGGGATGCCCTGCGCCGACATGTTGGCCTGGTTGAAGAAGATGCGCCCGAAATGGTCGCGGTCGGGGAACACCTCGTCCTGGTTCGGCAGGTTGGCGCCGCCCGAATCGACCAGATAGATGCAGGGCAGGTTGTTCTGCTGGGCGACTTCCTGGGCGCGCATGTGCTTCTTGACGGTCAGGGGGAAGTAGGTGCCGCCCTTCACGGTGGCGTCGTTGACGACCACCATGCATTCCTGTCCGGCCACGCTGCCGATGCCGGTGATGATGCCCGCCGCCGGGATGTCGTCGTCATAGACCTTGTAGGCGGCCATCTGCGACAGCTCCAGGAAGGGCGAACCCACGTCGAGGAGCTGGCGGATGCGCTCCCGTGGCAGCAGCTTGCCGCGGGACAGGTGCTTGTCGCGGGCCTTGGCGCCGCCGCCCTGCTTGATGGCGCCCACCTTCTCGCGCAGGTCGGCGACCAGGGCGGACATGGCGTCGGCGTTCGTCTGGAACTCGGCGGAGCGCGGGTTCAGGGCGCTCTTCAGGACGGTCATGGCCGTCGTCCTCCCGTCTCTTCTTGTTCTACTGCATCAGGGCGCGGCTGATGACCAGCCGCTGGATGTCGCTCGTGCCCTCATAGATCTGGCAGACGCGCACGTCTCTATAAATGCGCTCCACCGGGAAATCGTTCAGGTAACCGTAGCCGCCATGGATCTGGATGGCGTCGGAGCAGACGCGCTCGGCGATCTCCGAGGCGAACAGCTTCGCCATCGCGGCCTCCTTCAGGCAGGGCTCGCCGGCGTCGCGCAAGCTGGCCGCGTGCAGGACGAGCTGGCGCGCGGCCTCCACCTTCGTTGCCATGTCGGCCAGCCGGAAGGCCACCGCCTGATGCTGGATGATCGGCACGCCCATGCTCTGCCGCTCCTGGGCGTAGCGGGTGGCGTGGTCAAGCGCGGAGCGGGCCATGCCCACCGACTGCGAGGCGATGCCGATGCGCCCGCCCTCCAGGTTGGCGAGCGCCACCCGGTAGCCGCCGCCCTCCGCGCCCAGCATCAGGTCGGCGGGGATGCGGCAGTCCTCAAGGACGATCTGGCAGGTGTCGGAACAGCTCTGGCCGAGCTTCTCCTCGACCCGGGCGACCTGGAAGCCGGGGGTGTCGGTCGGCACGATGAAGGCAGTGATGCCCTTCTTGCCGGCGTCGGGGTCGCTGACCGCGAAGACGATGGCGACGTCGGCGTTCTTGCCGGACGTGATGAATTGCTTGGTGCCGTTCAGGACCCAGTGGTTGCCGTCGCGCCGCGCGCGGGTTTTGATGGCGGCGGCGTCGGAGCCCGCCTGCGGCTCGGTCAGGCAGAAGCAGCCGAGCTGTTCGCCGCGGGCCATCGGCTTCAGGAAGCGCTCCTTCTGCTCGGCGCTGCCGAATTTCAGGATCGGCATGCAGCCGACGGAGTTGTGCACGCTCATGATGGTGGAAATGGCGCCGTCGCCCGCCGCGATCTCCTCGATGGCAAGCGCGTAGGCGATGTGGTCGGTACCGGCGCCGTCGAACTCCTCCGGCACCAGCATGCCCATCAGGCCGAGCCGGCCCATCTCGGCCAGTTCCTCCTTGGGAAAGGCGCCGGTGCGGTCGCGCTCGGCGGCGGTGGGCGCCAGCCGCTCCGCCGCGAAGTCCCGCGCCATGTCGCGCACCATCCGCTGCTCTTCCGTCAGCCGCATTGCTTTCCCTCCCGAATGCGTATCGCCCCCMCCCCGGCCCTCCCCCGCTGGGCGGGGGAGGGAGTTAGTCCCCTCCCCTGCGTTAGCGGGGGAGGGTTAGGGTGGGGGCAATACTCCCCGTCAGACCAACTCCACCGCCACAGCCGTGGCCTCGCCGCCGCCGATGCACAGCGAGGCGACGCCGCGCTTCAGCCCGTTCTTCTCCAGCGCCGCCAGCAGCGTGACGAGGATGCGCGCCCCCGACGCGCCGATCGGGTGGCCGAGCGCGCAGGCGCCGCCATGCACGTTGATCTTGTCGTGCGGAATGTCGAGTTCCCTCATCGCCGCCATGGCGACCACCGCGAAGGCCTCGTTCAGCTCGTAGAGGTCCACGTCCTTGGCCGACCAGCCGGCGCGCTCCAGCACCTTGTTGATCGCGCCCACGGGTGCGGTGGTGAACCAGGCCGGGGCCTGCGCGTGGTTGGCGTGGGCCTTGATCTCCGCCAGGATCGGCAGACCCAGCTTTTCGGCGTTGGAGCGGGTGGTCAGCACCAGCGCCGCCGCACCATCGGAGATGGACGAGGCGTTGGCCGCCGTCACCGTACCGTCCTTGGCGAAGGCGGGCTTCAGCGTCGGGATCTTGCCCGGATCGGCCTTCAGCGGCTGCTCGTCCTTCTCCACCACCGTGTCGCCCTTGCGGCCCTTGACGGTGACCGCGGTGATCTCCTTGACGAAGCTGCCGTCCTCGGTCGCGCGGCGGGCGCGGTTCAGGCTTTCGATGGCGTAGTTGTCCTGCGCCTCGCGGGTGAACTGGTAGTGGGTGGCGCATTCCTCCGCGAAGGTGCCCATCAGGCGCCCGCGATCGTAGGCGTCCTCCAGCCCGTCGAGGAACATATGGTCGAGCACGCGGCCATGGCCCATGCGGTAGCCACCGCGCGCGCGGTCGAGCAGGTAGGGGGCGTTGGACATGCTTTCCATGCCGCCGGCCACCATGATCTCCGCCGAGCCGGCCTTGATCAGGTCGGTGGCGAGCATCACCGCCTTCATGCCCGATCCGCAGACCTTGGAGATGGTGGTGCAGCCCGCGGCCTCCGGGATGCCGGCGCCGAGCGACGCCTGACGCGCCGGCGCTTGCCCCAGACCGGCGGGCAGGACGTTGCCCATGAACACCTCGTCCACCATCTCCGGCTTCACCCCGGCGCGCTCCAGCGCGGCCTTGATGGCGGCAGAGCCGAGCTGCGGCGCGGTCAGGCCCTGCAAGTCGCCCTGGAATCCACCCATCGGGGTGCGGGCGGCGCCCGCGATCACAACGGTATCGGTCATGGTTCTTCCCTTCCCTCCGGCTTTATGCCGTTTCCCTCAGGCCGTTTCCTTGAACAGCTCGCGCCCGATCAGCATGCGGCGGATCTCGCTGGTGCCGGCGCCGATCTCGTAGAGCTTGGCGTCGCGCAGCAGGCGGCCCGTCGGGTATTCGTTGATGTAGCCATTGCCGCCCAGAGTCTGAATGGCCTCCAGCGCCATCCAGGTCGCCTTTTCGGCGGCGAAGAGGATCGCCCCGGCGGCGTCCTTGCGGGCCGTCTCGCCGCGGTCGCAGGCCTTGGCGACGGCGTACACATAGGCCTTGGCGGCGTTCATGATCGTGTACATGTCGGCCAGCTTGCCCTGCATGAGCTGGAATTCGCCGATCGGCTGGCCGAACTGCTTGCGGTCATGCAGGTAGGGAACCACCACGTCCATGCAGGCCTGCATGATGCCGAGCGGCCCGCCGGCCAGCACCGCGCGCTCGTAGTCGAGGCCGGACATCAGCACGTTCACGCCGCGCCCGACGCCGCCCAGGATGTTCTCCTCCGGCACCTCGCAGTCCTCGAACACCAACTCGCCGGTGTTGGAGCCGCGCATGCCCAGCTTGTCGAGCTTCTGCGCGACGGAGAAGCCCTTGAAGGATTTCTCGATCAGGAAGGCGGTGATGCCGCGCGGGCCGGCGTTGACGTCGGTCTTGGCGTAGACCACCAGCGTGTCGGCGTCCGGCCCGTTGGTGATCCACATCTTCGTGCCGTTCAGCACGTAGCGGTCGCCCTTCTTCTCGGCGCGCAGCTTCATCGACACCACGTCGGACCCGGCGTTCGGCTCCGACATGGCGAGGGCGCCGATGTGCTCGCCGGAGATCAGCTTGGGCAGGTAGCGGGTCTTCTGCTCCGCGGTGCCGTTCTTGCGGATCTGATTGACGCAGAGGTTGGAATGCGCGCCGTAGCTGAGGCCGACCGAGGCCGAGGCGCGGGAGATCTCCTCCATCGCCACGACATGCTCCAGATAGCCCATGCCGGCGCCGCCATACTCCTCCTCCGCCGTGATGCCGAGCACGCCGAGGTCGCCGAACTTCCGCCACAGCTCGTTCGGGAACTCGTTGGTCCGGTCGATCTCGGCAGCGCGGGGCGCAATCTCGTCGGCGGCGAAGCTGCGCACGGTGTCGCGCAGCATGTCCGCGGATTCGCCGAGGTCGAAGTTCAGGGTCGGATACTGGTTCGACAGCATGGTGTTGGCGCTCCCCCCGGAGGTCTGTTCTTCGTTCCCGCCATACGGCGACGTATGGAGCCGTACGGTAGCGTATGGAAATGGGCGTGGCAAGGGGTTGTGGGAAGTGGTGGTCACGAGCCCCCACCCAACCCTCCCCCGCTTTCGCAGGGGAGGGCTTTTCTCCTCCCCCTGCGCAGCGGGGGGAGGTCGGGAGGGGGGCCCGACGCGACCMCCCCCACCCCGCCGTCACTTCATGTTGATGATGATCGTCTTCTTGTGGGTGAAGTGCTCCAGCATCGCTTCCAGCGAGGCCTCCTTGCCCAGCCCCGACGACTTCACGCCGCCGTAGGACAGGTTTGGCTGCACGACCAAGTTCTGGTTCACCTGCACGAATCCGGCCTCCAGCCGGTGCACCGCGTCCATCGCCACCTTCAGGTCACGGGTCCAGATGGTGGCGGCAAGGCCGTATTCGGTGTCGTTGGCCTGGGCGATCACCTCTTCGTAATCGGTCCAGCGGATGACGCAGCAGACCGGACCGAAAATCTCCTCCTGCGCGATGCGGTCGCTGTTCTTCACGCCGGTGAAGATGTGCGGCTGCACGTACAGGCCCTTGGTCAGTTTCGGATCGGACGGCATCGCCGAGCAGACATGCGGCGTCGCCCCGCCCTCCTTGCCGATGGCGATGTAGCTCTGCACCCGGTCGAGTTGCTGCGGCGAGACGATGGTGCCGATGTCGGTCGACTCGTCCAGCGGGTCGCCCATTTTCATCGCGTTCACCTTCTCCTTCAGCTTCTCCACGAAGGCGTCGTGGATGCTGTCATGGACGAAGATGCGCGACGACGCCGTGCAGCTCTGGCCCTGGCGGGTGAAGCGCATGCCGGCGATGGCGCCCGCGATGGCCTGGTCGAGGTCGGCGTCGCCGCAGACGATCATCGGGCTCTTGCCGCCCAGCTCCAGCGTCACCGGGATCAACTTCTCGGCGGCGGTCTTGTAGACGATCTTGCCGGTCTCGACCGAGCCGGTGAAGGTCACCTTCTTCACGTCCTTGTGCGCCACCAGCGGGGCGCCGCATTCCGGGCCATAGCCCGAGAGGATGTTCACCACCCCCGCCGGGATCACCGTGTTGATGAGCTGCACGACGCGCAGCACGGCGAGCGGCGCCTCCTCCGCCGACTTCACCACCACGGCGTTGCCCGCCACCATCGCCGGGGCGATCTTCAGCGCCATCAGCAGGAGCGGCACGTTCCACGGGATGATCGCCCCGACCACGCCCACCGGCTCGCGCACGGTCATGGTCAGCATGGACGGGTTGAAGGGGATGGTTTCGCCCTTCAGCTCCGGCGCCAAGCCGCCGAAGAAGACGAACGCGTCGGACAGGACGCCGGCCTCGACGCGCGATTCAGTGCGCAGGGCCTTGCCGGTCTCCAGCGCGATCAGCTTGGCGATTTCCTCCTTGTGGGCGTCGAGCACGCGCCCGCATTCGGCGACCAGCTTGCCGCGCTCCCGCACCGGGCGCTTGGCCCATTCCTTCTGCGCGGCCACCGCGGCGGCCACCGCGGCGTCGACGTCCGCCACCTCGCCGAAGGCGGCTTCGGCCACCGTCTCGCCGGTCGCCGGGTTCACGACGGGGAAGCCCTTGCCGGAGGAGGCCGGGCGGAACGCGCCGCCGAAGAAATGCTTGCCCGACAGCTCCCTGGCGAGCGCGAAGGGGTCGAGCTGGAGGTCGGTGCTGACGCTCATGTCGAAAAGGTCCTCGTGTGTATCGGGTCGGTTATCGTTGTTTTCGGCTGTCGTTTTTTTCAGCGGCCGGTGGTTCTCAGGCGCGGGCGTCTTCGATGACCTTGCCGTCGTTGGGCAGGCTGCCGGGGGCCGCGAACTCCACGACTCCCTTCAATTTGGTGACGGCGGCCAGAGTTTCACGCACCGAAGCCGCCAAAGCCTCGCCGGACTCGGGCGACTCGCAGCGCAGGGTCATGGTGTCGTTGGCGTCCTCCCGCCCGACGACGAGGCGGGCCTTGCCGATCTGCGGGTGGCGGCGCAGCACCTCGGCGATCTGCTGCGGGTGGACGAACATGCCCTTGACCTTGGTGGTCTGGTCGGCGCGGCCCATCCAGCCCTTCAGCCGCATGTTGGTGCGCCCGCAGGGGCTTTCGCCGGGCAGCACGGCGGAGAGGTCGCCGGTGGCGAAGCGGACCAGCGGATAGGCCTGGTTGAAGGTGGTGACGACCACCTCCCCGACCTCGCCCACCGGCACGGGATCGCCGGTGCCGGGGCGGACGATCTCGACGATCACCCCCTCCTCCACCACCAGCCCGGCACGGGCCGTCGTCTCGTAGGCGACGAGGCCGAGGTCGGCGGTGCCGTAGCTCTGGTAGGCGGCGATGCCGCGCCCCTCGTAATAGGCGCGGGCGTCGGGCAGGAATGGGCCGCCCGTGACATGGCCGACCGCGATGGACGACAGGTCCAGCCCCAGCTCGTCGCCCTTCTCCAGGATGATCTTCAGGAAGTCGGGCGTGCCGATGTAGGCCCGCGGTTTGAGATGGGCGGCCACCTGGGCCTGCATCTCCGTGTTGCCGACCCCGGCGGGGATGACCGCGCAGCCCAGCGCGTGCGCCCCCGTCTCGAACATCGAGCCGGCGGGGGTCAGGTGGTAGGCGAAGCAGTTCTGCACGAGGTCGCCGCCGCGGATGCCCGAGGCGTAGAGCGCCCGCGCGGTGCGCCAGGGGTCCGCGCCGTGCGCCTCCGGATCGTGGATCGGGCCGGGCGAGGCGAAGACGCGGGCCAGCCGTCCGATGGCGACGGTGGTCATCCCGCCGAAGGGCGGCGCCTCCCTCTGCAACGCGATCAGGTCCGACTTGCGGGTGACCGGCAAGGTGGCGAGCGACGCGCGGTCGCGGACGGCGGCGGGGTCCACATCGGCCAGCAGGCGGGTGAAATAGGGCGCATTCGCCTTGGCGTGGACGATCTGCGCCGGCAGCGCCGCGAACAGCTCCGCCTCGCGCCGGTCGGGGGAGCGGGTTTCGAGTTGATCGTAAGTGTCGGACACCGATGCCTCCCGGCTGTTTTTCTTGGGGTGTCGTGGTGGGCCCCCACCCAACCCTCCCCCGCTGCGCAGGGGAGGGCTTAACTCCTCCCCCTGCACAGCGGGGGGAGGTTGGGAGGGGGGCCTTTGACGACCACTCCTCTCACGTCAAATCCAGCGCTTCCGGCGCTTGAAGCTCTTGAGATTCTTGAAGCTCTTGCGCTCTTCGTTGCCGCCGCCGAGGTAGAATTCCTTCACGTCCTCGTTGTTGCGCAGCTCTTCGGCGGTGCCGTCCAGGACGACCTTGCCGTTCTCCATGATGTAGCCGCGCGTCGCGGCCTGGAGCGCCATGCGGGCGTTCTGCTCGACCAGCAGGATGGTGACGCCCAGGTCCTTGTTGATCTGCCGGATGATGCTGAAGACCTCCTTCACCATCAGCGGCGACAGGCCCATGGACGGCTCGTCCATCAGGATCAGCTTCGGCCGTGCCATCATCGCGCGCCCGATGGCCAGCATCTGCTGCTCGCCGCCCGACAGGTAGCCGGCGAGGCCGGTGCGCTCCTTCAGGCGGGGAAAGTAGTGATAGACCATCTCGATGTCGTCCTTCACGCCGCCGTCGCGGCGGGTGAAGGCGCCGAGGCGCAGATTCTCCTGGCAAGTCATGTCACCGATGATGCGGCGGCCCTCCATCACCTGGAAAATGCCGCGCCGGACGATCTTGTCGGGGTCGATGCCGTTGATGCGCTCGCCCGCGAAGGAGATGTCGCCGCGCGTGACCTCGCCGTCCTCGGTCTTCAGCAGCCCGGAGATGGCCTTCAGCGTCGTCGATTTGCCGGCGCCGTTGGCGCCGAGCAGGGCGACGATCTCCCCTTCCGGCACTTCCAGGCTGAGACCGCGGAGCACCAGGATGACGTCGTTGTAGACGACCTCGATGTTGTTGACGGACAGCAGCGGCGCCTTGGCCGTGCCGGGAACCGGCGCCGGAGCGCTGGCGGGATTGACCGCGGCGGTCGCGGTGGCGGCGTTCATGATGCGGCACCTGATGCAGTGAGACGGGACGGGTGCCCCCGCCSCCCCCCKTTCAAGCGGCGGCGGGGGCGGTCCGGCTTACCAGCCCAGCCACTCCGGCTTGCGCGGGACGTCGACGGTGGCGATCTTCTCCAGCTTGATCGTGCCGGCCTTCACCAACTCGTCCACCGAACCGCCGGTGTCGCCGGTCACGTTGGCGCGGTACAGGTTGACCTTGTCCATGCCGCGGTGGTCGGTCTCGGTCCAGGTCGACGGCACGCAGACGCCCTCGAGGCCCGCCGGCACCCAATCCTTCTTCTGGTACATGCCCTTGCGGATGTTCGGACCGGTCACGCCGCCGTTCTGCTTCGCCCAGTCCATGGCTTCCTTCATGTAGAAGGCGGAGCAGATGCCCGACACGTAGTGAACCGGACGGTAGGCGGTGCCGGCGGCGTCGGAGATCTTGGAGATCTCCTTGACGATCTTCATGCCCGGCGCGTCGCCGCCCCAGATCGCCGCGGTGCGCACCGGGAAGATCACGCCGTTGGCGGCGGAGCCGGCGGCCTTGGCGGCGTTCTCGTCCATGCCCCAGACGTTGCCCATGAACTGCACCTGGGCGCCGACCGTCTGGCAGGCCTTCAGCACGGAGATGTTGGAGCCCGCCGTATTGCCGAGATAGGCGTAGTTGGCGCCGGCCTCCTTCAGCGTCAGGCACTGGGCGGTGTAGTCGCCCGGCGTCAGCGCGAACTGGACCGCCGGCAGGACGTCGAAGCCGAGCTCCTTGGCGAGCGCCTCACCCGCTTCCTTCGGTGCGTTCGGGTAGGGGTGGTTGGCGCCCATGTGGACGTACTTGGGCTTGCCCGAGCCGCCCTTCTTCTTCCAGTCGTCGGCCGCCCACATCAGCATGGCGCGCAGACCGTCGGAGTAGGACGGGCCGTAGAAGAAGTTGTACGGGGCCGGCTTGGAGCCGTGCGGGCCCTTGCCGGTCGGGTCGGTCAGGTGGCCCGAGTAGGAGCCGGAATAGTAAGGGATTTCGTCCTTGCCGACGAAGCCGGTCAGCGCCTCGGTGTCGGCGGTGCCCCAGCCCTGGATGGCCGCGACCTTGCCGCTGCCCGACGACCACTTCTTGTACTGGCTGATGGCGCGCGGTGCCTGATAGCCGTAGTCCACCGTCTCGACGTCCATCGTCGTGCCCGCGACGCCGCCGTTCTTGTTGATGTAGGCGAGCGCGTCGGCGACGCCCTGGCCGAAGGGCACGCCCACGTCCGAGGTGGCGCCGGACTGGTCGGCGAGGTGGCCGACCGGGATCTTCTGGGCGTTGGCGGCCCCGGTGCCGAGCAGGACGACGGCGGCGGACGCCAGCAGGACGGTCTTCATGGTCATGGTGCGTTTTCTCCCAGTCGTTATGTTTTTCAGAAGCCTTGGTGCGAGAAAGGCCCTAGTGCGAGAACGGGTAGAGCTTCCAGTAGGCCTTGATCTGCTTCCAGCGGTGGGCCAGCCCGTCCGGCTCGAAGACCAGGAACAGGATGATGACCAGACCGATGGCCATTTCGCGCAGGAAGGCGATGGCCTCCCTCAGGTTCAGCGCGGCGTCGATGGCGGTGCCGGACAGCGCCGTGGTGATGGCCTGCATCACCTCCGGCAGCAGCACCATGAAGGCGGTGCCCATCAGCGACCCCATGATCGAGCCCAGACCCCCGATGATGATCATGCCGAGGAACTGGATCGAGAAGAGGATCGTGAAGCCCTCCACCGACACGAACTGCAGATAGTGGGCGTAGAGCGCGCCGCCGATGCCGGCGTAGAAGGACGAGATGCCGAAGGACATCGTGCGGTACTTGGTCAGGTTGATGCCCATGATCTCCGCGGAGAGATAATGGTCACGCACCGCCACCAGCGCCCGCCCGTCGCGCGACCGCATCAGGTTGGTCGCCAGGATGTACATGACGACCACATAGACCAGCACGACGTAGAAGAAGCTCTCGTCGGTGTCGAAGGCGTAGCCGAACAGGGTGAACGGCTCCGCGATGGTGCCGGCGGTTCCCCCCGTGAACCAGTCCGCCCGCGAGAAGAAGTCCTGGAGGATGTACTGCGCCGCCAGCGTGGCGATGGCGAGGTAGAGGCCCTTCAGCCGCGCCGCCGGGATGCCGAACAGCATGCCGACCCCGGTGGTCATCACGCCGGCCAGCGGGATGGCGAGCGCCACCGGGATGCCGAAGCTGTTCGACAGCCACGCTGACGAGAAGGCGCCGAAGCCGAAGAAGGCGGCGTGCCCGATGGAGATCTGGCCGGTGAAGCCGACCAGGATGTTCAGCCCCAGCGCCGCGATGCCGAGATAGCCGATCTGGATGCACAGGTTCAGCCAGTAGCGGTCCATGAAGGCCGGGCAGAGCAGCAGCAGCGCCACGCCCAGGATCGCGAAGTTGCGGCTGGTCCTGGTTGGGAAGATGGTCGTGTCGGCGGCGTACCGGGTCTTGAAGTCGCCGCAGGGGATGAGACTGATGTTCGCCATGGTTGCGGCCGCTCCTTACACGCGCTCGATGTCCTTGGTGCCGAAGAGGCCGTAGGGCTTGATCATCAGGATGACGATCAGGACGTAGAAGGGGGCGATCTCGTACATGTTGCCCCAGTTCAGCCACTGGCTGTCCAGGTAGTGCGCGAGATTCTCCAGCACGCCGACGATCAGGCCGCCCAGCACCGCTCCGGCCACGCTGTCCAGCCCGCCGAGGATGACCGCCGGGAAGACCTTGATGCCGAAGAAGGAGAGCGCGGACGACACGCCGTTGACGACGCCGACCGTGACGCCGGCCACCGCCGACACCATGGCGGAGATGGCCCAGCTCATCGCGAACATGTGGCGGACCGAGATGCCCAGCGACTGCGCCACCTGCTGGTCGAAGGCGGTCGCCCGCATCGCCAGACCCATGCGCGAGTATTTGAAGAACCAGCCGAAGCCCGCCATGATCAGGATCGAGATGACCAGACTCATCACATAGACGGTCTGCACGTCGAGTCCGAGGATGTTCACGGTCGGGCTGGCGAAGATAGTCGGGAACGGCTTGGCGAAGACGCCGAACATCCACTTCATCATCGCCTGGAAGAAGATCGACAGGCCGATGGTGACCATGATGACGGAGATGATCGGCTCGCCGATCATCGGCCGCAGCACGACGACCTGAAGCACGATGCCGAAGACCAGCATGAAGGCCAGCGTGATCGGGAACCCGATCCAGAAGGGCAATTGCCAGGAGGTCAGCAGCCACCAGCAGGTCCAGGCGCCGATCAGCAGGAACTCGCCCTGGGCGAAGTTCACGATGCGGCTGGCCTTGTAGATCAGCACGAAGGACATCGCCACGACGCCGTACAGCGCGCCGACGATCAGTCCGTTGACGAGAAGCTGGAAGAACAGGGTCATGGCGTGGCCCCTAAATGCTTCCCTCTCCCCCCTGGGGAGAGGGTCAGGGTGAGGGGGAATGGGTTCCAAGGGCAACGCCCTTGGCCGGGGGTTGCGAGGGGCCTGGTTGCCCCCTCGCGGCGCCATCCGGCGCCGGCCCCCTCACCCAACCTCTCCCCGGAGGGGAGAGGAGTTTGACGCCTCATCACCGCCCCCCTCACGCCGCGGCCTGCGCCGGCTTCTTGGCCGGCGTGGGCAGCAGGTCGACCACCTTCAGCACAGTGCGGATGCGCTGCTTGGTGCCGTCCTGGAAGGTGATGGTGGTGTCCACGTCGATGGCCGGCTGGCCCGCGTAGATGGAGTCGATGATCTCGCCGTACTTCTCGGCGATCACGCCGCGCCGCACCTTGCGGGTGCGGGTCAGCTCGCCGTCGTCGGCGTCCAGCTCCTTGTAGAGCAGCAGGAACTTGGTGATGCGCTGAAACTCCGGAAGCGTCCCGTTCACCCGCTCCACCTCCTGGCGCAGCAGCTCGTAGACCTCCGGCTTGGACGCCAGATCGGAATAGGTGGTGAAGGTGATGCGGTTCTTCTCCGCCCACTTCGACACGATGGGGAAGCGGATACAGATGATCGCCGACAGGTAGGGCCGCTTGTTCCCCAGGATCACCGCCTCGGCCACATAGGGGCTGAACTTCAGCTTGTTCTCGATGTATTGCGGGCTGAAGCGGTCGTTGTTGCTGGTGGTGGCGATGTCCTTGATGCGGTCGATGATGACCAGATGGCCCTTCTTGTCGAAGAAGCCGGCATCGCCCGTGTGCATCCAGCCGTCGCGCAGATCCGCCGTGGTCGAGGCCTCGTTGCGGTAGTAGCCGGCGAACATGTTGGGATGGCTGACGACGATCTCGCCGATGCCGTTCTGGTCGGGCTCGATTACCTTGACCTTCACGCCGTCGTCGAAGGGCACGCCCACCGTGTCGAAATCCACGTCGTTCGAGCGGTGCACCGTGTAGGCGCCCATCGTCTCGGTCTGGCCGTAGATCTGGCGCAGCGGCACGCCCAGAGCCTGGAAGAACTTGAAGGTGTCGGGGCCGAGCGCCGCGCCGCCGGTCGCCGCCGACTTCAGGTTGGTGAAGCCCAGGCGGTCTCGCAGCGCTGCGAAGAGAATGCGGTCGGCGACGGCGGAGCGGGTTCCGTTGGCGAGCGCCTCCAGCCCCAGCTTCATGCCGTAATCGTACATCTTCTGCTTGAAGGGCGAGGCGTCCATCATGCGGGCGCGCACGTCGGCGGCGATCTGCTCCCACAGGCGGGGGGCGAACAGCACGAAGCTCGGCCCGATCTCGCGGAAGTCGTTCATCATCGTCTCGGCTTCCTCGACGAAGTTCACGCGCATCCGCGACACCATGCCCATGCCGACGGCGTAGATCTGCTCCATGATCCAGGACAGCGGCAGCACCGACACATACTCGTCGGTCGGCCCCTTGGGGTCCACCGACAGGTAGCTGGCGACGTGGCGGATCAGCCGCCCCGCCGGCAGCATCGCCAGCTTCGGGTTCGAGGTGGTGCCCGACGTGGTGCAGAGCACCGCCACGTCGTCGCCGCGCGTCGCGCCGACCAGCTCCTCGTAGAGGTTCGGCTTCTCGGCGTGCAGCGCGTTGCCCAGCTTGACCAGTTCCGCCGCCTCCATCAGGCGCGGGTCGCTGTATTTGCGCATGCCGCGGGGGTCGGAATAGATTATGTGCTTCAGCGTCGGCAGACGCTCGCCGAGGTTCAGCAGCTTGTCGACCTGCTCCTCGTCCTCCGCGAAGATGATGTGCACATCGGCGTAGGTGATGAGGTAGGCGACCTCCTCGTCCATGGCGTCGCGGTAGATGCCCAGGCTCATGGCGCCCATGGCGTGGGCGGCGATTTCCCCCATCACCCAGTCGGGCCGGTTGTCACCGAGCAGCGCCACCACATGGCCGCGCTCCACGCCGAGCTTGATGAGGCCGAGCGTGAAGGCGCGCACGCGGGCGTGCATGTCCGCCCAGGTGAACTCGCGCCAGATGCCGAAATCCTTCTCGCGCATGGCGACGTCGCCGCCATGCTCGCGGGCGTGCAGCGTCAGCAGCTTCGGCAGCGTGTCGTTGATCTTGATATCGGGAAGGGACATCACGCGACCTCCTGCTTGGGCGGCGGGGCCACGGCCTCGTCCTCCTCGTCGTCCTCGCCGAGATAGGCGCGCTTGACGCGCGGGTCGGCCAGAACCTCCTCGGGCGTGCCCTCGGCGATCTTCTTGCCGAACTCCAGGACGATCACGCGGTGGGAGATGTCCATCACGACGCCCATGTCGTGCTCGATCATCACCACCGTCATGCCGAACTCCTCGTTCAGGTCGACGATGTAGCGGGCCATGTCCTCCTTCTCCTCCAGGTTCATGCCCGCCATGGGCTCGTCCAGGAGGATCAGGTCGGGCTTCAGCGCGATGGCGCGGGCCAGTTCCACCCGCTTGCGCAGGCCATAGGAGAGCGTGCCGGCGGTGGCCTTGCGGACATGCTGGATTTCCAGGAAGTCGATGATCTCCTCGACCTCGCGGCGGTGGGCCAGCTCCTCCTTGCGCGCGCCGGTCAGCCAGTAGAGCGAGCCTGTGAAGAAGTTGTTCTTCAGCAGGTGGTGCCGCCCGACCATGATGTTGTCGAGCACCGTCATGTGGCCGAACAGCGCCAGATTCTGGAAGGTGCGCCCGATGCCGAGCGAGGCGCGGTGGTTGGGCGTCATGCCCGTGATGTCCTGGCCCTTGAAATAGACCTTTCCGTCGGTGGGCCGGTAGCGGCCGGAGATGCAGTTGACCATCGAGGTCTTGCCCGCACCGTTCGGGCCGATGATGGAGAACAGCTCCCCCTTGCGGATGCTGAAACCGACGTCGGTCAGCGCCTGCACGCCGCCAAAGCGCAAGGACACGCCCCGGGCTTCGAAGATGGTGTCCGATGGGGAGGCCGCGCGGGTGGCGTCGGCCGGATGGGCGTAACCGCGTGGCGATGCGACGGGCGCGCCTGACATTTCCTCCTCCGTTGCTGTGGAACTGCCTTTTTATCGTTCGCCGGACTGTTTGAGTGGCGAACTGGTCCATATTGTGGACCGTCCTTTATGCAACGACCGAACTATAACCCGTGATGCGCACGGTTTTCAACACGGACATTCCGTGTATGCATGTTTTTTGGAGCGACATCCGGCCGGAAGGTCCATAATATGGACCCCATCATGACCCGGCCCGATTCCGACACCGAAGCCGCCCCCGCCGGAGCGTCCGGCGGCACGCAAAGCCTGGAGCGCGCGCTGGCCCTGCTGCGCGCCGTCGCCTCCCACGGGGCCGACGGCGCGCGTCTGGCCGATCTGATGGGGGACACCGCCCTGTCCAAGGCGACGGCGCACCGCCTGCTGACCGCGCTGGCGCGGGAACGCTTCATCGACCAGGATCCGCGCAGCCGCCGCTATCATCTGGGGCCGGAATTGGACTCCCTGGGCCGAATCGCCGCCGCTCGTCACCGCCCCGAAGGAGAAGGCGAAAGCGACGCCCCGGTGCCTGGCCCCGCCACCGTTCAGCCCACCGCTTTCCTCCGCCCCGACTACCAAGGAGAGGCGATTCCGCTGGCCGACCTGCTGTGCGACCGTCACGCCCGCGCCGACGGCGCCCGCGCCGCCTTGCTGCACGAGAGCGTGGCCGGCCAGACGACGGAATTGAGCTTCGCCCGGCTGGCCCGCGATTCGGCGCGCTTCGCCGCGGTGCTGCGCGGCCTCGGCGTCGGGCGCGGCGACCGGGTGGCCGTGCTGCTGCCCAAAGGGGCGGAACTCCTGATCGCCGCGCTGGCGATCTGGCGGCTCGGCGGAGTCTACATGCCGCTCTTCACCACCTACTCCGCCGCCGCGGTCGCCTACCGTCTGGCCGACAGCGAGGCGCGGGCGATCGTCACCACCGGTTTCCTGCGCCGCAAGATTCCGCGCGACAACAGCCGCCCCGTGGTGATGGTGGAGGGGGACGAGGCCTTCGGTCCCGGCGCCGACGCGGTTCCCTTCTGGTCGGCCCTTCATGAATCCGCCCCCTTGCCCGACATCGCCCGCTACGCCGACCGCGACGCCTTCGCACTGATCTACACCTCCGAGGCGGAGCCGAAGCCGCTCGGCGTCTCGCTGCCCGTCATGGCGCTGGCCGGGATCGAGCAGTACATGCGAATCGGCCTCGACCTGCGCGACGACGACATCTATTGGAACATGGCCGACCCCGGCTGGGCCTACGGCGCCTATTACGGGCTGGTCGGGCCGCTGCTGCTCGGGCGCACCACGATCTTCTGCGACGGCCCCTACGACGTGCGGCAGGGCTACCGGATGCTGACGAAGTTCGGCGTCACCAACCTGACCTGTGCGCCGTCCCAGATCCGCGCCTGGCACAGCGCCGACCCGGAGGGCGGCCCGCACAAGCTGGCGCTGCGCATCCTGTCGGTGGTCGGCGAGCCGCTGCCGCCGGAGCTGATCGGCTGGGCAAACCGGGTGGTCAGCGTCCCCCTGCTCGACCAGTACGGGCAGCGCGAGACCGGCATCTTCATGATGAACCGCTACGACCCCGGCCACGCCGACCGCACCGCCGATTCCTCGCTGGGACGGCCCCTGCCGGGCTTCCGCGTGGTCATCCTCGATCCGCAGGGGCGCGAGGCGCCGGTCGGCGGCGCGGGCGAGATCGCCATCGACGTGGAGTCCTCGCCGCTCTTCTGGTTCGACGCCTACGCCAACGATCCGGGACGCACCGCCGCCCGTTTTCGCCACGGCCGCCGCTATTATCTGACCGGCGACTGGGCGTTCCTGGACGGCGACGGCAACATCCATTTCCGCGGCCGGGCGTCCGACGCCATCGTCATGCAGCAGGCGGATTGAGGGGGAGGCGCTTGCCCCCTCCCCGGCCCTCCCTCGCTGCGCAGGGGAAGGGAGAAGATCGTCCCCTCCCCTGCGCAGCGGGGGAGGGTTAGGGAGGGGGCCCCGTGACCGCCCTTACGGCTTCCCGCGCAGCAGATTGACGATGCCGGAGAAGTCCTTGCCGCCGAAGCCGGCGTTGCAGAACAGCGCGTACATCTGCGCCGCCTCGCCGCCGAGCGGCAGCGGGCTGCCGGTGCTCTGCCCGGCCTCGACCGCCAGCTTCAGGTCCTTCAGCATCAGCGCCGCGGCGAAGCCCGGCTGGTAGTCGCGGTTGGCCGGCGAGGTCGGGACCGGACCCGGCACCGGGCAATAGCTGGTCAGCGACCAGCACTGGCCCGATGACTTGGACGCCACGTCGAACAGCTTCTGCGACTCCAGCCCCAGCTTCTCGGCGAGCGCGAAGGCTTCCGACACGCCGATCATCGAGATGCCGAGGATCATGTTGTTGCAGATCTTCGCCGCCTGGCCGTTGCCCGGCCCGCCGGTGTGCACGATGGCCTTGCCCATCGCCGACAGGATCGGCTCGGCGCGGCGGAAGGCGGTGTCGCTGCCGCCGACCATGAAAGTCAGTGTCGCCGCCTCGGCCCCGCCGACGCCGCCGGACACCGGCGCGTCGACCATGGCGTGGCCCGCCGCCTCCGCCGCCTCGGCGACGGCGCGGGCGCTGTCCACGTCCACGGTGGAGCTGTCGATGAACAGGCTGCCCGGCTTGGCCTTGGCGATGATGCCGTCCGGCGCCGTGTAGACCTCGCGCACATGCTTGCCGGCGGGCAGCATGGTCACGACCACCTCGGCCTCCCCCGCCGCGGCGCCGGGGCCGGTGGCGATGGTGGCGCCGGCATCGCGCGCAGCGGTGCAGGCGGCTTCCGACAGGTCGAAGGCCAAGACGGTGTGGCCGGCCTTCAGCAGGTTGCGCATCATCGGCGCCCCCATGTTGCCCAGCCCGATAAAGGCGATCGTCGCCATAGCGTTTCCCCTCGTCTTATTATGACGCTGTTTGTTGTGCTGCCGTCAGCCGCCGGTCAGATGGCGGGCGATGATGACGCGCATGATCTCGTTGGTGCCTTCGAGAATCTGGTGAACCCGCAGGTCGCGGAAAATCCGCTCGATCGGGTACTCCTTGATGTAGCCGTAGCCGCCGTGAAGCTGCAGCGCCTCGTTCACCACCTGGAACCCCGTGTCGGTGGCGAAGCGCTTGGCCATGGCGCAATGGGCGGTCGCCTCCGGCGATCCAGCGTCGAGGCTGGCGGCGGCGCGGTGCAGCATCAGCCGGGCGGCGTCCAACTCCGTGGCCATGTCGGCCAGCTTGAACTGCAAGGCTTGGAAGGCGTTCAGCGGCTTGCCGAACTGCTTGCGCTCCGTGGTGTAGGCGATGGCCTGCTCCAGGCAGAAGCGCGCCCCGCCGACCGAGCAGGCGGCGATGTTCAGACGCCCGCCGTCCAGCCCCTTCATGGCGATGCGGAAGCCCTCCCCCTCCTCGCCGATGCGGTTGGCGACGGGGACGCGGCAGTTCTCGAAGATGACCGCCGAGGTCGGCTGGCTCTTCCAGCCCAGCTTGTGCTCCTGCTTGCCGAAGGACAGGCCGGGCGTGCCCTTCTCCACGACGATGCAGGAGATGCCCTTGGGGCCGGGCTCGCCGGTGCGGACCATGCAGACATAGACGTCCGACGTGCCGCCGCCGGAAATGAAGGCCTTCGAGCCGTTCAGCACGTAATGGTCGCCGTCCCGCTCCGCCCGCGTCCGCAGCGAGGCCGCGTCGGATCCCGCCCCCGGCTCGGTCAGGCAGTAGCTGGCGAAATGCTCCATGGTCGTCAGCTTGGGCAGGAAGCGCTCACGCTGCTCCGCGTTGCCGAAGCGGTCGATCATCCAGGAGGCCATGTTGTGGATGGAAATGTAGGCCGCCGTGGACGGGCAGGCCGCCGACAGCTCCTCGAAGATCACCGCCGCGTCGAGCCGCCCGAGTCCGGAGCCGCCGAACTCCTCCCCCACATAGATGCCGGCGAAGCCGAGCGCCGCGGCCTGCCGCAGGGTGTCGATGGGAAAGACGCTGTTCTCATCCCAGTGCGCGGCGTTCGGCGCCATTTCCTGCTGCGCGAAGTCGCGCGCCGTGTCGCGGAACGCCTGCTGCTCCTCCGAAAGCGCAAAATCCATGCGCATCCTCCCCAGAACCGCAGTGGCCCGGAGTCCAAGACGGATCTCCGGTTCTCATTGTTGGGGGGAAGGACTATCATGCTGGATACGCGCTGTCCATCTCTTGTATACAGAGACGGGGGCGGCGGAAGGCCGCGGACGAGGAAGGGGACACGCTCGGGATGAGCGACCGGATTGCCGCCAGCAAGACCGCCGATAAGGGTGCCACCCGCGCCGACGAGGTGCGGCTCGCCATCGAAGAGGACATCTTCCTGGGCCGCCTGCGCCCCGGAACACGGCTGGACGAGGAAAGCCTCGCCCAGCGCTTCAACATCTCCCGCACCCCGATCCGCGAGGCGATCCTCCAGCTCGTCCACGCCGGGTTGGTGGAGAAGCAGCCGCGACAGGGGGCGGTGGTCGCCCCGCTGAAGCTGCACCGCATGGTGCAGATGTTCGAGGTGATGTCGGAAATCGAGGGGCTGTGCGCCCGCTTCGCCGCCCGCCGCATGTCGGAGGAGGAGAAGCAGGCCCTGAAACACCTCCACGACACCTCGAAGGCGCATATGGAGGCGCGGGAGCTGGACGCCTACTACGCGGTCAACCGCTCCTTCCACGAAGCCGTGCAGGCGGGCAGCCACAACGAGCCGCTGCAGGAGATCGCGCGGGGCCTGTTCGCCCGGCTGGCTCCCTACCGCCGCTACCAGCTCAACCACCCCTACCGCGTCAAGGACAGCTTCACGGAGCATGACGACGTGGTGGAGGCGATTCTGGCCGGCGACCCGGAGGCCGCCTACGCCGCCATGCGGCGGCACGTGACCATCCAGATCGACATCTTCACCGAGTTCGTGTCCATCATGGGCGGAAACGAAATACAATAGACCGTTCTTCCGTATACAAAGCTGTGGCCGACGGCATGCGCTTGTGCTAAACCCTGGACACCGGATCACCGGGTGCATGGAGGGAATCACGATGTCCGACGTGGGTGGCAATCTGTTCGAGCTGTTCCGTTCCCGCTTTCCGGCGGACCGCAGCCGCCCCTTCGCCGAGACCGAGCCCGGCACGGACAACGCCCGCACCGTCACTTACGGCGATCTCGAAGCCCTGACCGGCCGCTACGCCAACCTGCTCGCCGACCTCGGCCTGAAGAAGGGCGACCGGGTCGCCGTGCAGGTGGAGAAGTCGGTCGAGAACATCATCCTCTACCTCGCCACCGTGCGCGCGGGCGGTGTCTTCCTGCCGCTGAACCCGGCCTACACGAAGGCGGAGGTCGAGTATTTCCTGACCGACGCGGAGCCGCATGTCTTCGTCGCCCGTCCCGAATCCGCCGACGCGTTGCGCGAAGTCGCCGACAAGGCCAAGGTCGCCCATCTGCTGACTCTCGGCACCCACGGCGAGGGCACGCTGCCGGAGCAGGCCGCCGGCAAGGGCACGGACTTCGCGACCGTCCCGGCCGAGGCCGACGATCTCGCCGCGATCCTCTACACCTCGGGCACCACCGGGCGGTCGAAGGGCGCGATGATGAGCCACCGCAACCTCGGCTCAAACGCGCTGACGCTGCACAAATACTGGGGCTTCCAGCCGGACGACGTGCTGCTGCATGCGCTGCCGATCTTCCACACGCACGGCCTGTTCGTGGCGACCAACTGCGTGCTGCTGAACGGCTCCTCCATGCTGTTCCTGCCGAAGTTCGACGCCGAGCAGGTGATGGGGCTGCTGCCGCGCGCCACGGTGATGATGGGTGTGCCGACCTTCTACACCCGCCTGCTCGCCCACCCCGGCCTGACGCGCGAGGCGACGGCGCACATGCGGCTGTTCGTCTCCGGCTCGGCGCCGCTGCTCGCCGACACGCACAAGGACTTCTCGGCCCGCACCGGCCACGCGATCCTGGAGCGCTACGGCATGACCGAGACCGGCATGCTGACCTCCAACCCGCTGGACGGCGACCGCATCCCCGGCACGGTCGGCTTCCCGCTGCCCGAGGTGTCCGTGCGCGTCGTCGATCCGGAGACGGGCGCGAGCCTCGGCACCGACGCGATCGGCATCATCGAAGTGGCCGGGCCGAACGTCTTCTCCGGCTATTGGCGGATGCCCGAGAAGACGAAGCAGGAGATCAAGCCGGACGGCTTCTTCATCACCGGCGATGTCGGCAAGGTGGACGGGCGCGGCTATGTGCACATCGTCGGGCGGGCCAAGGACCTCATCATCTCCGGCGGCTTCAACGTCTACCCGAAGGAGGTCGAAACGGTCATCGACGGCATCGACGGCGTGGTCGAATCGGCGGTGGTCGGCGTGCCGCACCCCGACTTCGGCGAGGCGGTGACCGCCGTCGTCCTGCGCAAGCCCGGCGCCGCCACCCCGGACGAGGCCGCGGTGATCGCCGTCTGCAAGGAGCAGCTCGCCAACTTCAAGGTGCCCAAGCGCGTCTTCTTCATGGACGAGCTGCCGCGCAATGCCATGGGGAAGGTGCAGAAGAACCTGCTGCGCGACGCCCACAAGGACCTCTTCACCGCGGCGAAGGCGCGCTGAGGCGCGCGCGGCTTTCCCTCTCCGGTCAAATCCGTATAAGGTTCGGCGCTTTTTCCACCAGGCGGGTTGTGGACAGGCCATCGGCGACTCGATACGCTGCCGTATGGTCTCCGGAGTGTTACCGATGGAAGCGAAGACGCTGAACCGCGAATCCTGGCTGTCCGCCGCCTTCTCCGCCCTGGCGGAGGGCGGCGTCGAGCAGGTGCGGGTCGAGCTTCTGGCCAAGCGGCTGAAGGTGACCAAAGGCAGCTTCTACTGGCACTTCCGCGATCGGATGGAGCTGGTGGAGGCGATGCTGGAGGGCTGGAAGACCGGCCGCATCGAGGCGATCAAGGCGCAGACCCGGCTGGACGGCCGCACGCCCGCCGAGGGCCTGCGCTACGTGCTGTCGCTCTACGGCGGCAGCAGCAACCCGCGCGGCATCGCCATCGAGCTGGCGATGCGCGATTGGGCACGCCGCGACCCCCGCGCGTCCGAGATCGTGGCGGAGGTCGACCGCGAACGTCTGCGCTGCGTGTCGGACCTATTCGCCAGCATGGGGCTGGACCCCGACGACGCCTTCGCGCGGGCGTATCTGTTCTACTCGTTCATCTTCGGGGAGGGGCTGCTCGCCCGCTCCGCGGCCCCCGACCGGTTCGAGAAGGCGCGGGACCTCTGCGGGAAGGTGCTGGTGCCGGAGGGTGTCGTTTAACGGAGAGCCATGTCTCCCCGATTGCCGCAAGCCACCCCGCCCGGCGGTGGAGGGAAATTCACCCGATGCCCAGCCGCTCCTTCAGCGGGCCGAGGAAGCGGCGGCTGACCGGGATGCTCTGGCCACCCAGCGTCTGGATTTCGGCCAGCCCGTTGTCGATCAGACGGATTTCCCGGATGCGGTCGGGGTTCACCAGATACTGCCGGTGGCAGCGCACCAGAGGGGTGCGCTCCTGCAAGGTCAGCAGGGTCAGCTCGGTGAAGCGTTCCTCGCCGTCGGCGCCGACAACGAACACCCCACTCGCCTTGGAGGCCACGCATTCCACCTCGTCCAGCTTGAGCAGGGAGATGCGGTTGTGGCCCGTGCAGGGGATCAGGCGCAGCGGCGCTGCGTCCTTCAGTACGGCAAGGTCCTGCGGCGCCCGATCGCGGCGCAGCCGTTGCAGCGTCTTGGCCAGCCGGGCCGGGTCCGCCGGCTTCAGCAGATAGTCGAAGGCGTGCTCCTCGAAGGCCTGGACGGCGTATTCGTCGTGGGCGGTCAGGAAGACGATGCGGGGCATCCGCTCCGGGTCGAGCATGCTCAGCATCTCAAGCCCGCTGACCCGCGGCATCTGGATGTCGAGGAAGACCACGTCCGGCGGCTGGCGGTTGATGGCGCCGATGGCCTCGATGGCGTTGGCGCACTCCCCGACGACCTTGAGGTCGTGGAACTCCTCCAGAAGGCGCCGCAGCTCCTCGCGGGCCAGCGGCTCGTCGTCCACGATCAGGAGGGTCATCATGGCGCGGCCTCCGCAACAACGGGAGTGTCCAAGGGCAGGCGCAGTGAGATGCGGGTGAAGATGTCGGCTTCGCAGGCGACGTCCACCCCGTATCCATCGCCGAAGCGGTTGCGAACGCGGCGGTCCACAATCGACATGCCCAGCCCGTCGCCGCCCGGCCGCTCCTCGTAGAGGCCGGCGTTGTCCTCCACCGAGAGCAGCAGGTCACCGTCCTCCCGCCGCGCCGCGATGCGGACATGGCCGGGGCCGAGAAGCTGCGAGGTGCCGTGCTTGATGGCGTTCTCGACCAGCGGCTGGAGCAGGAAGGCCGGGAGCCGGGCGTGGCGCAGCTCGTCGGGCACGTCGATCTCCACCGACAGACGTCCGGTGAAACGCGCCAGCTCGATCTGGAGATAGGCGCTGACATGCTCCACCTCGTCGGCCACTGTGGCCTCCTGGCTGGGGCGCTTCAGGTTCTTGCGGAAGAAGACGGACAGGCTCTGCACCAGCTGGCGCGCCCGCTCCGGATCGTTGCGGATGACCGCGGAGATGGTGTTCAGCGCGTTGAACAGGAAATGCGGATTCACCTGCGCGTGCAGCAGCTTGATCTCCGACTGGGCGAGCAGCGCCTTCTGCTGTTCGTAGCGCCCGGCGAGGATCTGGCTGGACAGCAGCCGGGCGATGCCCTCCCCCAGCGTGCGGTTGATGGTGGAGAACAGCTTGGTCTTCGGCTCGTACAGCTTCACGGTGCCGATCACCCGGTCGTCCTCCCCGACCAGCGGGATCACCAGCGAGGCGCCCAGCCGGCAGTTCGGATGGATCGAGCATTTGTAGGAGACCAGATTGCCGTCGGCGTAGAGCACTTGGTTGTTGGCGATCGCCTGGTAGGTCTGGGGCGAGGTGATCGGCGTGCCCGGGAGATGGTGGTCGTCGCCAACACCGATGAAGGCCATGAGCTTGTCCCGGTCGGTGATGGCGACCGCGCCGACGCCGGTCTCCTCGTAGATGATGCGGGCGACCCGCATGCTGTTCTCTTCGTTGAAGCCCTGGCGCAGCACGCCGTCGGCCCGCGCGGCGATCTTCAGCGCCTTGGCGGAGAAGGCGCTCGACTGCTTATCGATCAGGGCGCGGCGGTCCATCAGGATGCGCATGAACAGCCCCGCCCCCAGCGTGTTGGCGACGATCATCGGCAGAGCCACCACCTCGACCAGATGGACCGCCGCCGGGAAGGGCTTGGCCACCAGCAGGATGATCAGCATCTGGGCGATCTCCGCCACGAAGGTGACGGCGCCGACGCGCAGCGGGTCGAACAGCGGCTCGATCCGGCCCTGGCGGACGAAGTGGCGGTGCACCAGACCGCCGATCAGCCCCTCCGTCACCGTGGAGACGGCGCAGGCCACCGCCGACATGCCGCCCAGCGAGTAGCGGTGCAGCCCGCCCGTGAAGCCGACCGCCAGCCCCACCGACGGCCCGCCCAGGATGCCGCTCAGCACGGCCCCGATGGCGCGGGTGTTGGCGATGGAGTCGTCGATCTGCAACCCGAAATAGGTCCCCATGACGCAGAACATGGAGAAGATGACGTAGCAGGCCAGCTTGTGCGGCCAACGCACGGTGAGGTGCATCACCGGCAGGAACAGCGGCGTCCGGCTCAGCATATAGGCGATGACCAGATACACGCACATCTGCTGGAGCAGCAGGAAGACGAGGCTGAGATGCTCGACGGTCATGGGGGCGGACGGCGGGTGGCGGACGGCGGGATTGCCGGCCCGCAGGCTACCCCCGCCCACCATGCCGCGGTATGATTCCAATCAATGGATGCGGCCGGAGTCCCCGGACCATTGCGATGGCTCTATGCGGCCAGCGCGGGGGCCTGCTGCACCGATGCAGGCATGGTGCCGGAGTTGGCGGGCGGCAGGCGCAGGCGGCTCGCCAGCCCCTCCAGGGAATCGTGCAGGCGCCGGCAGGGGGTGCCGTCCTCCCCCGGCTCGTAGATGCCGACGAAGGGAGCGCCCGGCTGGTTGGGGTCGAGATGCACCTCGACGATGTGGGTGCGCGACGCGCAGCCACGGACCAGCGGATCGGCGGGGATCACCGTCCAGCCGCGCCGCAGGCAGCGCTCGGCGAGCCCTTCCAGATAGAGCGAGGCGGACGGAGCGCGCTTCAGCGCCTTCAACTCGGCGATGAGTTGGCGGACGTTGTCCACCTGCTCCAGGAACAGGCCGGCGGCGTGGTGCGTGTCGCGGATCACGAGCTTCAGCATGGATTGAAACCTCCTGTGTGCGCACGGCTCCGTCACCCGCGGGCGCGCATCGGCGGCCTTCGCGGCGCGGCGCCCGTTGGGCGGAAGCCTTGCATGTGTCGTGCGTTCGGGCGGAAAGCGTCGGGCGGGGCGCGGTCCCTCTATTCGGCGGCGCCCAGATCGGTGTCGGCAACATCCGATTCGGGGCGCTCGGCGACCGTCACGGGTGGCTCGGAGGTGGGTTTGCGGTCGGGGTAAAGCGCGGCGACCATCTGCTCCAGCCGGTGCCGCAGCGAGCGGTTCGGCTGATCGGAGGGGCGGGCTTCGACGCGGACGTTCACCACGCCGTCCTCGATCATGCCCAGTTCGTCGGCAGCCTTGCGGGACAGGTCGATCACCCGCCCCTTCACGTAGGGGCCGCGGTCGTTGATCACGACCTCGACGCTGCGCCCGTTGTCGGCGTTGGTGACCGTCACCCGGCTGCCCAGGGGAAGCCGGCGGGACGCGGCGGTCAGCCGGTTCTGGCTGAAACGCTCCCCCGACGCCGTGGTCCGGCCATGGAAGAAATCGGCGTAATAGGACGCCTTCCCCTTATGAACATAGACCGGTTCGATCTCCGGAACGACCGGTGCCGATGTGTCCTCAAACGCGATGTCCTGCGGCATTGGCGGGACGGTGGCGATCTGTGCCGTGGACGAGCATGCCCCAACAGAAACAGCACAAATGGCGAGCGCAACACAGCCATACCGCACTCTTTTTCTCCCCCGTTGTTGTTCTGCGGCAACGGTTGCGGAATCTCTCCATCCTGTCAATCCGCGAATCCACGCTGATGCTGTGACAGGATTGCGTCTTAATATTCTTTAACGATTTTATTTTGATCTTGTCTTTAGGCGGAGGCGGATGGCAGAGAGTTTTATTTTTAGATACTGTTTTCAATGCCATCCGGAAAATTCAGCCAGTCGTCCCCAACGCTGAATCCGGCCCCCTCACCGCTCCGCGAGTGCGTGGAAGGAATTTCCCGGAATGTCCGCAAGACACTGAAAATCTGCTGAAAAATTTTCCTCCGCCAATGTTGAAGGTCCCGTCTGATCCATTGAATGCCCCTGGACGTCTTGTCATAAGTACTGTGCGATTGAAAGACGAACGCCAACCGTTTTCGCCAAACATCGTTGAAATTCGGAACGAATTTAACGAAACACCGGCCCACCCCCGACGGAGCTTGCGGAGATGAGTGAGTCTCGGATTCCCGGCCTTGGCGAGAACGGAGACGGAATCGGCGATGATCGATCAACCTATGACGGCGTTCCAGGCCCGGCGACGGCCGGACGGACGACGGACGGGGCTAACGATCCGCTGTTCCTCCGCGCCTTCGACAGCGGGCGCCGCTGGGGCGCACCGCCGGACGGCGCCATGACGGCGCCCTACATCCTCACCTACGGCTGGGTTGTGGACGCCGGTCTGCGCTACGTGCCGGGCTTCCGGCCGCTCAACGACAGCCAACGGGCCATGGCGTTGCAGGCGATGGGGGAATGGAGCGCGGTCGCCAACCTCGCCTTCGTGGAAACGTCGGCGCCGATGACCGCCAACCTTCAGTTCCACATGAGCCAACTGGACGTCTTCCGCGCCTCCGGCATGGCCTACTACCCCAACGCCGCGGGCTCCCACATCTACCTCGATCCCGAATCGGCCGGTTACCGGACCTACATCCATGAGATCGGGCACGCGCTCGGGCTGAAGCATCCCGGCGATTACAACGGCACCGGCAGCGGCACCCCGCCCTTCCTGCCTCCGTCCGAGGACAACCGGACGAACACGATCATGTCCTATTCCGGCGTCTGGCCCGGCGGACTGGGCGTCTACGACATTGCCGCGATCCAGCGCCTCTACGGTCCCAACCCCACCGTGCGTGCGGGCGACGATCTGTATCTCCTGACACCGGGGGCGCCGGGGCGCTACCTCTGGGATGGCGGTGGCAACGATACCTTGTCCGCGGCGGGAGCGAGCGTTCCCGTCACCATCGACCTGACGGGCGGCTGGGGATGGTTCTCGGCACAAGACTTCTCGATCCTGGCCCGGAACCAGTTCTTCGTCGGCTATGGCACCCGCATCGAGACCGTCATCGGGGGGTCGGCCGGCGACCGGTTGTCCGGCTCGGCCGTCGCCGACACGCTGGTGGGCGCTGCGGGGGACGACACGCTGGCCGGCGGAGCGGGCGACGATCTTCTCGACGGTGGAACCGGCACTGACACGGCCTTTTTCGACTTCCCCTCCGCCAACGCTTTCGTGACCGGCGCTCCATCGGGAAGCGGTGCGGACCTGACCGTCATCGGGGCCGGCGGCACCGACCGACTGCGTGGCATCGAACGGCTGGTCTTCACCGACCGCAGCATCACCCTTCAGGAGGCCGCCGCCGCCCTGCCCCGTGCCGAGCCCGATCAGCGCGCCCTCGTTCAGGATGGCACCCGAAGCTACGAGGTACGGATGCCCCCCTATTCCGGCCCGGTCGCCGGCCTGAGGAACCAGTTCCTGGGGACGTCCTCCGGGGAGGCGGTCATCGGCAGCGAACAAAGCGATTTCATGAATCTGCTCGGTGGCAACGACGCCGCGCAGGGCGGAAGCGGAGACGATGTTCTGGACGGCGGCGAGGGCTCCAACTTCCTGACCGGCGGCGCCGGCACGGACACCTTCTACATCGATGGGCGGAGCGAGGGCGTCACATGGTCAACCGTCACCGACCTGCACTTGGAGGAATGGGCCATCGCCTGGGGCTGGACGGACGCCGTCTCCCGGTTGACCTGGGGGGATCTGGCGGGGGCGTCCGGCTATCAGGGGGCTACCGCGCAAATCGATCTTGACGGCAACGGCGCCACCGACCTCAGCCTGACCTTCAGCGGGCACACGCCCGGCGGCCTGCTCGCGATGCCCGGACAGGTCGGGACCGACGGCTATCTCGCCTTCCGGATCGGCTGACCGCTTTCCGCAGTTCGAAAAAAGGACCGGACCGACTGCCGCGCCGCGCCGATCCTGCCGCATCCTCAGCGGAATCGTCGAGCAAGGAACGAGGAGGGACCCACGACCATGAAGCAGGTGATGTTCGTCGAACTCGGCATGGGCGCCGATCTGCACGGTCAGGACGTAACCAAGGCCGCGGTGCGCGCCGTGCGCAACGCCATCGAGCGCAACTCCATGCCCGGCATGCGCGCGCTGGTCGATGGCGACACCAGCCGGATGCAGGTCCGCGTCCATCTCGCCGTTCCGGCGGACGCCGACCGTCTGGACCTGGAGGCCGTCCGGGCCGTCTTCCCCTATGGGCAGGTGTCCTTCAACGTGGTGTCCGGCGGCATGCTGGCGCCCAGCGGCATCTTCCTGGCCGACAAGAACGACCGCAACGAGATGATCTACATCGTCAACGCCGCGGTGGAGGTCGGCGTCTGAGGTCTGGGGTCTGAGGTTTGGCCTTTGAGTTCGGAGCGGTTGCCCCCGCCCCCCGTTTCGTGCCAGCGTCGGGGCATGAAGCGCGCGCTCCGAACCGTCCTGATCGCCGTCGGCATCCTGGCCGGCGGCCTCGTCACCCTGACCGTGGGGGTGGTGGCCGCCCTGCCGGTGATCGCCGACCACATCCCCCTGGAACTGTCGCGAGTCGTGATGAGTGACGGGCGGCGGCAGGTGGAAATGCAGGGCATGGTCCATGTCGCCAAGCCCGACTTCTACAGCGGAATCGCCAAGCACATCGCGCAGCGGCGCCAGGAAGGCTGGCTAATCTTCTACGAGGAGGTCCGTCCCGACGATTCCTCCAACCCCGCCGGGGTGGCCGACGTGCTGCGCCGGCTGGGGGCGGACTGGAACCCGGACAGCAAGCAGCATCCCTACGAGATGATGGCGAGCCTGCTCGGCGACGGGCTGGTGCTTCAGGACAACCGCACCCTGATCGGCCCGCCGGGACCGGACGCTCGCAACGTCGACGTCACCCTGTCGCAACTGCTGGCCGCCCTGCCCCCCGACGATCCGGACGACACCGATCCGAACCACGCCGATCCGGAGACCATCGATCTGGCGCAGCTCCGGGACGAGTACGACACGCTGCCGGGCTGGGTGCAGCGGCGCGTCCAGTCCGCCATCCGAATCATGCTGGCGACCACCGCGTCGGGCTCCATGGTGCGTGACGCCCTGCCGCCCGCGCTGACCACCCTGCGCGAGGACAAGGTGGTGGCGGCCATCAAGGCCGAACCGGACCGCAACATCCTGATCCTCTACGGACAGGTGCACATCGGCCACATCCAGACCATGCTGAAGGACGCCGACGCCCGGTGGCGGACGGTCTCGTCGCAGGCGATCCAGGCGTTCTGAACCGAGCGGGTCACCCGATGCGGATCACCAGATTTTGCGGGCCAGCTCTTCGCCGCGGGCGGTCAGTTCCTCGAAGCGGCGGCGGGCCTCGTCCTCGGCGTTCCAGCCGCCGGGGGGGACGACGGCTTCGGCGGCGTCCGGCCGATCCGGCGCGCTGGGACGGTCGCCCGCCTCCCCGTGGAGACCGTAGATTTTACCGTCGCGCGCCTCGATCACGGCGTAGCGGCCGTCGCGCTCGACGAGCCGGAAGCTGCCATGTTCCGATACGGTCCGGACGTTGGGCATCGCAATCTCCCCTTGCGGTTCACAGGTCACGCCGTGAACAACCGGTGCGCTGCCCGTTTGTCGCATAGCAGCAATATAGCACTTTATGGGTGCAAATGAGAGTCGTTCGCACTATACAGGAAGGAAGTCAGCCGCAAAGAAGTTCGAACCGCCAATGTTCACAGCGCTTCACACCCGTTCCATCGCTGCGATGGCCGCCGCCGGCACCTTCCTGTCGAGCGGACTTGGCTGGGCGCAGGGCACCCCCGCAACCAACGGCGGCGCTCCCGCGGCACCGGCTTCCACGGCAGCGCCCATGACGGCTCCCATGGCGGCCCCCGTCACCGACGCGCTGGCCGCCCCGTTGGCGGCGCCGGACGCCGCGGCTGGAGCGGCCGCCGGGCTGGAGCATATGACCGCCGCGACGGCGACGCTGCCGCACGACCTGTCCCCCTGGGGCATGTTCATGGCGGCGAGCCCGGTGGTGCAGGCGGTGATGATCGGGCTGGCGCTGGCCTCGGTGGCGACCTGGACCATCTTCCTCGCCAAGTCACTGGAGCTGTCGAAGGCCAAGCGCAAGGCGCGGGCCTCCTTGGCGGCACTTGAGCAGGCGCGCTCGCTGACCCAGGCGGCCGAGAGCATCGGCTTCGAGAAGACCCCGGCGACCGCCTTCCTGCGCGCCGTGATCGCCGAGGCCCACCAGTCCGCCGACGCCCCCTCGCAGGACGGCCTGAAGGAGCGCGCGGCCTCCCGTCTGGAGCGGATCGAGGCGGCGGAGGGGCGGCGCATGATGCGCGGCACCGGCATCCTCGCCAGCATCGGCTCCACGGCTCCCTTCGTCGGGCTGTTCGGCACGGTGTGGGGCATCATGGTCAGCTTCATCGGCATCGCCAAGTCGCAGACGACCAACCTCGCCGTGGTGGCGCCGGGCATCGCCGAGGCGCTGCTGGCGACGGCCATCGGCCTCGTCGCGGCCATCCCGGCGGTGGTCATCTACAACGGCTTCGCCCGTTCCATCGGCGGTTACCGCGCCCAGCTCGGCGACTCCTCCGCGGCGGTGCTGCGGCTGCTGAGCCGCGACATGGACCGCCGCGCCCTGCCGCGCGCCGTATCCAAGGCGGCGGAGTAAGGCCATGGCGGCGCGTCTGGACGACGGCGACGATCTCACCGAGTCGCACGACATCAACGTCACGCCCTTCATCGACGTGATGCTCGTGCTGCTCATCATCTTCATGGTGGCGGCCCCGCTGGCGACGGTGGACGTGCCGGTGGACCTGCCGGCCTCCACCGCCCAGCCGCAGCCGCGGCCCGACAAGCCCCTGTTCCTGACCATCCAGGCGGACAACAGCCTGTCGGTGGGCGACACGCTGGTGGCGCGGGAGTCCCTGGCGGCGGCGCTGGATGGGGTGACGAACGGCGACAAGGGCGCGCGCGTCTTCCTGCGCGCCGACCGCAGCGTGGATTACGGCGCGCTGACCGAGGTGATGAACGCGCTGCGCGCCGCCGGCTATCTGAAGATCGCCCTGGTCGGGCTGGAAGGCGCGGCCGCCAAATGAGCGTGGCGACCGTCGATCCCAACGACCTCCCGGAGGATGGCGAGCGCACGGCGCCCGCCCTGGCGCGCTGGGGCGGCAGTCTGCTGGTCGTGCTGGGCGCCCACGCCCTCGTCGCGGTCGGCGCGCTGTCCTGGCACGTCGCGATGGAGGAGGCGCCGGCGATGCCGCCCGCGGTGATGCTCGACCTGCCGCCAATGCCGGAAACACCGGCCGCCGAGCCGCCGACCCTGGAATCGATGCTTCCGGAGCCGGAGATGCCGCCCGAGCCGGTGATCGAGCCGGAACCGGAACCGGAGCCCATCCCCGAGATCGCTCCGGAGCCGCCCCCGCCCGTGCCGGCGGAGGTCGCCCTGCCGGAACCGCCGCCCAAGCCGAAGCCCAAGCCCAAGGAAGAGCCCAAGCCGAAGCCCAAGGCCGAACCGCCGAAGCCGCGCCCACAGCCGCAGACGCCGGCCAAGCCGGTGACGGAAGCCCCGGCCAATGCCGCTCCTGCCGCTGCGCCGCCCTCGGGCGCCCCGGCCCAGGCGGCGCCGGTGCCGCGCAACAGCAACGCGCTGCCCACGTGGCATGGCGCCGTGCTCGGCCACCTGGAACGCTACAAGCGCTACCCCCGCATCGCTCAGATGCGGCGCCAGCAGGGCGTTCCGCAGGTCCAGATCACCATCGACCGGCAGGGTCGCGTGCTGGCGGTGCGGTTGCACAAAGGCTCCGGCTTCGAGGCGTTGGACGAGGAGACGATCGCCTTGGTCGAACGCGCCTCCCCGCTCCCGGCCCCGCCGCCGGACGTGGCGCAGGACCGCATGGAGCTGGTGGTGCCGGTGCAGTATTTCCTGCGCTGACCGGTCAAACGCCGGTGACGTGGATGCGCATCACGGTGTGTGCATCCACAGGCGCATGAGTTCCGGAACCGTGCGAATGTCGAGTTTGCCGAGAATGTTCGCCCGGTGCGTCTCCACCGTGCGGACGCCGATCCCGAGGCGGATCGCGATGGCCTTGTTGGCGCAGCCCTCGACCATCAGCGCCGCGACATCCCGTTCGCGGGGGCTGAGAAGGGCCAGCTTCGCCAGGGCGGACTCCGCGGCGGAGCGGTCCCGGCGCTGGTGGGCGTCGCGCTGCAAGGCCTCGTGGATGCGGCGCAGGAAGACGCCGTCGTCGAACGGCTTTTCCAGGAAATCGACGGCTCCGGACCGGAAGGCGGTGACGGCGGAACTCACCTCGCCATGGGCGGTGATGATGATGACCGGCAGGCCGCAGCCGCGCCGGGACAGTTCCTCCTGAAGCTCCAGCCCGTCCATGAAGGGCATGCGGAGGTCGGCCACCACGCAACCCGGCTGCTCCGGGCTGTAGCGGTGCAGGAATTCCAATGCGTTGGCGAAGGTGCGCACGGACAGGCCGGCCACTTCGACGAGGACGGAGAGCGCGTCACGGACCGCCTCGTCATCGTCGATGATGAAAACGGTCGGATCGCCGGTGAGGGATTTATCGGTCTGGGTCATGGGACGGCCGGGTGTCTGGACGGGCTGCGGGCAGGAAGACCTGGAACACGGAACCGGTCGCACCGGTGCGCCCGAGCCACAGCCTGCCGCCGTGGCTTTCGACGATCGAGCGGCAGATGGGCAAGCCGAGCCCCATGCCCGCCGGCTTCGTGGTGGCGAAGGGCGAGTACAGATGGTCGACCATGCCCGCCGACACGCCGGGGCCGCTGTCCTCGACCTCGAAAGTCAGGCCGTCCGGCGGCGCGGCCCGGACACGCAGGACGACCTCGCGCACCGGGCTGTCGGCCGCGGCGATGGCCTCGATGCTGTTGTGCACGAGGTTGAGGAGGACCTGCTCGATCTGGATGCGGTCGCACAGCACGAGGGGAAGCGGCTCCGCCATGTCCACCCGAAGCTGGACCCGGTTGTAGGCCGCGTCCCCGCGCACCAGGGTCAGCGTCTCGCGCAGGATTTCGCTGGCCGATTCCGGCGCCAGCTGAAGCGATCCCTTGCTCAGGAACGTGCGCAGCCCGCGAATGACCTCGCCTGCGCGCTCCGCCTGGATCACCGCCTTGTCGATGAGGTCGTGGGCGCGCGGCGGCGTGTCGTCGCCTTCCAGAAGGCGCTGGGCGGCGCGCGCGTAGCTGATGGCGGCCAGCAGCGGCTGATTCAGCTCGTGGGCCAGGGCGGACGCCATCTCCCCGGTCACCGTGAGGCGGGAGAGATGGGCCAGCTCGGTCTGGTGTTCGCGCAGCCGGACCTCGATCTCGCGCCGCTCGCTGACCAGGGCGCCGAGGAACAGGGCCGTGATGGCCAGGGCCAGCATCAGCGTCTGGTGATAGACCACCGCGCCCAGGGGAAGGCCGATCGCCTGCAGCCCGGCGATCAGGCCGCTCTGAATGGCCAGGGCCGCCAGCACTGCGCCCGGCAGGCCGTGTGACACCGCCACCCAGACGAGGGGCAGGAACAGCACGTAGAACAGGTTGAACTGACCGTCGCCGATGGGCAGGAAGACCAGCAGCAGGGCCGCGGCGATGGCCGCCGTCTGGGCGGCGGTGGGCGTCTTCGGCACGCTCCAGGCGGGCGTCTCGTCCGGCCGGTGCAGCAGGAGGACGAAGGGCGTGACCACGGCGATGCCGATGGCGTCGCCCAGCCAGTATTGGAACGCCAGCGTCGGCAGGTCGGCCGCGGGCAAGGCCCCGTCCAGGACGAAAACGCCGACGAAGACGGGCGCCACCACGGCGGCGCTCAGGAAGGTGACGCCGACCAGCCAGCCGACGTCGCGCACCCGGTTCAGCGCCAAGCCGATCGCCACCCGGTGGCGCAGGACATGGGCGGCGGCCCCATAGCCGGCGACGATGACGAGATTTGAGAGCAGCAGCGAGGAGATCGAGGCGGGATGCCCCCGCACCACTAGATCGGCGAGGATCAGCGTGGCGTAGACCATCGGCAGGCCACGCGCGCCGGTCCACAGCAGAAGGGCCATGTAGAGCCCCGCCGGTGGGTTCCACGGCGTGATGTTGAGGCTCGGGCGGGGGTGGATGAAGGTCAGCCAGTCGATGGGCAGATAGGCCGCCAGGAAGGCGAGCGACAGCACGACCATGTCCCGGCCGGTCAGGATGGCCGGCGCTCCCGTCGCACGGCTCGCGGGCGGAAAAGGCATCTCAAAACGGTCTTTCAGGCTGCACGGGCGCAACGGCACGGGTGGACGAGGCATGGACTATACGTCCACCCGGCGTGTTCGCCTATGCGATGGGCGGGAGCCCGGCGGGCTCCCGTCCTCGCGACGCACGGGATCAGCCGACGAAGAACGGTTGCGTTCCATGCGCGGCGATGGCCTTCGACAGCCGTTCCAGCGCGTGCGCGTAGGCCGCCGTGCGCATCGGGATGTCCTTGGCCGATCCCATGTCCCAGACCCGGCGGCCCTCGGTCTCCATGATCACGCGAAGGCGCTCATGAATCTCGTCGAGGCCCCAATAGTAACCCTGGCGGTTCTGCACCCACTCGAAGTAGGACACCGTTACCCCGCCGGCGTTCGCCAGGATGTCGGGCAGGACGATGACGCCGGCCTCGTTCAGGATGCGGTCGGCGTCCGGCGTGACCGGGCCGTTGGCGAGTTCCAGGACGACGCGCGCCTTGATGAGCCCGGCGTTGCCCTTGTGGATCTGATCCTCCAGCGCCGCGGGGACCAGGATCTCGCAATCGGTGCCGAGCATCTCGTCGCCGGTCACCGCGCGGGCGCCGTTCCCGATGTAGGCGGTCACCGAGCCGCCCCGCTCCTTGGCCGTCTGCACGGCCTGCGGGTCCAGCCCGTCCGCGCAGACGATGGCACCGCGGGAATCGGACAGGCCGACGATGCGGTAACCGTCTGCGTGCAGCAGGCGGGCGATGTGGAAGCCGGCGTTGCCGTAACCCTGGATCACCACCCGGCGGGCCGATCCGGACAGGCGCAGATCCTCTTCCAGATGCTTGATCAGGTAATAGCCGCCGCGCGCGGTCGCGTCGTCGCGCCCGAGCGAACCACCGAGCGGCAGCGGCTTGCCGGTGATGACCGCCGGGCTCGGCTGGCGGACGATGGAGCTGTACTCGTCGGCCATCCACCCCATGATCATGGAGTTGGTGTAGACGTCCGGCGCCGGGATGTCGCGGTCGGGTCCGATCATGCCGGCGAAGGCCTGGACATAGGCCCGCGACAGACGCTCCAGCTCCGACTTGGACAGGCTGTGCGGATCGACCTTCACCGCGCCCTTGCCCCCGCCATAGGGCAGGTTCATCACCGCGCACTTGAAAGTCATCCAGAAGGCCAGCGTGGTCACTTCCTCCACGTTGGAACTCGGGTGGAAGCGGATGCCGCCCTTGGTCGGGCCGCGCGTGTCGTCGTAGCGGCACCGCCAAGCCGGGAAGGAGCGCCGCGATCCGTCGTCCATGCGCACGGACAGGCGGACGCTCAGAGTCTCCTTGGCGTATTTCAGCTTCTCAAGAACCTCGGAATCCACCTCGACGTGCTTGGCGGCTTCATCCAGGCGGCTCAGCGCCCCCGAAAGCAGATCGTCCATTCCTTTTCCCCATGGTTTCGGTCAGGCGCACCGAAGGTTGGCCGCATCTCCTTCCTGGAAGGTTCTGCTCACTTCCCCTAAGGCATATGACGGCCTTTTCTACTGGGGAATAACCCGGATCAAAATATCCGTATTATTACGGAAATCTTATAACACACTGCAAAACAACGATAAATTTTTTAAAGGCCGATCTGCAGCTTGCGCTCCGTAGTCATGCGGATGGCCGCGACCAGCCCGGTGGAGATCGTCTCCATCCGCCACACGAAAAACCTGGGCGCATCGACAGGCCGCAACGCCGGTGCGGGCCAGGGGCGGTCGCAGTATCTGTTCTTCCTCGACCACGACGACGAGTTCCTGCCCGATCACGTCGGGCTCCGCATCACCGCCCTGGATCAGACGCCGCAGGCCGGCCTCGGGTGCACCGGCGTGGTCTTGACCGATCCGGTGCACCCGAACTGTTATCCCGCCATCCGCAACACGCTGGTCCTCACCCTCTGCGTCCGCGTGGAATGCCATCGCTTCATCGGCGGCTTCAGCCGTGATCCGAACTTGCTGACACTCCGCGTCGAGGACATGCTGTGCGCCAGCCTTCTGTCGGAGACCTTCCAGCACCTGCTGACCGACCGGCCGACGGTGAGGCTCCACCGCATCCCCGGCAACATGTTCGACCGTCAATACGGCCGCTTCACCCAGCCTCCGGAGGCGGTCGTCGACGTCCTGTCCTTGGAGGAGGAGGCCCTTCGTCCTCAGGTCCTCGGCCGTTACGATTGGAGTCTTGCCTTGACCCGGCACCGGAGCGACCTTCTGTCGCGCTGTTTCCGGCCGACCCGGCCGGCATAGCCGCCGCGCCGCCAGCCGGACGACCGCCTGCCTGCCGACACCTCCTTCCACGCGACGGACCGACATGCCCATTCCTTCGCCCCCGCACCGCCTCGCTTCCCCGTCGGCTCCCACGCCCGCACAGGCCATGGCGGCGGGATGCGCAGGCGGCGGTGCGGGGGCCGGCGCCGAAGCGCGCCTCCGTGCCCTCCTGTCCATCGACTCCGCCAACGAGGAGGCCTGGCTCCGGCTCGGCGGCCTCGCGCTGGGCGACGGACGCCACCGCATGGCGGCGCGCTGTTTCGCCCGCCTGATGCTTCTGGCCCCCCACCGGGCCCAGGCCATGCACAATCTTGCCGAGGCGATGCGGCTGGCCGGACGCAAGCGGCAGGCCGCCATCGCCTTCACCCGTGCCTTGCGGTTGCGCCCGGACTATCCCAAGGCCCTGGCCGCCTACGGCCTGGTGCTGAAGGAGTCCGGCTCGGGCCGCGCCGCCCGGCGCCTCGTCGCGCGGGCCCTGGTGGCCGATCCGGCCTTCGCCACGGGGTGGCGCAACCTGGGGGCGCTGATTCAGGAGGCCAACCAGCCGGATGCGGTGGCCCGGCTGCTGCGCCGCGCCGCCCTGTGCACCCCCGGCGATGCCGCGATGCAGGCCGCCTACGGCCTCGCGCTGTGCGAAACCAAGCAGACCGGCCCCGCCCTGGCCGTCCTGCGCCGGGCCGTGGCGCTGGACCCGGACGGGCCCGCCGCCCACGGCAACCTCGCCTTCGGCCTGATGCACGCCGCGGACACCGAGGGTTCCCTGCGGGCGACGCGACGGATCCGCCGGCTCGACCCGATGGCGCCGGAAGCCGATTCCCAGGAATCCCTGTCCTGGATGATGACCGGCGACTTCGCGCGCGCCGCCGCCCTCGTCAAACGCGCCCTCACCCTGGCGCCCGACCATCCGGGCTCCCTGGTCAACGCGGCGCTGGCCTTCCACAGCGTCGGCGGCGCCCGCGACAGCATCCGGTGGAACAAGCGGGCCCTGCGGCTTGATGCCAAAAGCCCGGTCGCCCGCTTCAACCTGTCGCTGACGCTGCTGCAGAAGGGCGATTTCGCCCACGGCTGGGCGCTGTACGAGGCGCGCTGGGCGATGTGGGGCTCCACCTATCCCCAGCATGCCCCGGCCTGGGACGGCAGCCCGCTGAACGGCCGGAGCATCCTGCTGGTCGCCGAGCAGGGGCATGGCGACACGCTGCATTTCGTGCGCTACGCCACCCTGCTCGCCGAGCGCGGCGGCCGCGTCGTCCTGCTCGTCCAGCCCCTGCTGAAACGGCTGCTTGCCAACACCCCCGGCGTTGCGGCCGTCCACGGCTTCGACGAGGAGGTGCCGGCCTGCGACGTCTGCGCGCCGCTGCTGAGCCTTCCCCGCCTGCTTGGCACCCGGCTGGAGACCATCCCGGCCACCATCCCCTACCTGCGCCCCGCAGAGGCGGATCGCCGGTTCTGGCGCGCCCAACTGGCCGGCGACCAACCGGCGGGCGACCAACCGGCAGGTGGGCCACGGCTGAAGGTCGGGCTGGTGTGGGCGGGGGAGCCGCGCAAGGACGACGTCAAGGCCAACTCCGTGGACCGGCGGCGCAGCCTGACGCTTGCCGCCCTCGCCCCCCTGGCCGCTGTTCCCGGCATCGCCTTCTACAGTTTGCAGATCGGCGAGGCCGGCGCCCAGGCCAAGGCGCCGCCGCCCGGCATGACGCTGATCGACCGGACCGGCGGCATCCGCGATTTCGCCGACACCGCGGCCTTCATCGAACAGCTCGACCTCGTCGTCACCGTGGACACCTCCGTGTGCCATCTGGCGGGCGGGCTGGGGGTCCCGGTCTGGGTGCTGTCGCGGTTCGACGCCTGCTGGCGCTGGCTCGGCCATCGCGAGGACAGCCCCTGGTACCCGACCATGCGCCTGTTCCACCAGGACGAGCCGGGCGCCTGGGAGGCGCCGATCGCCCGGCTGGCGGCGGCGCTGGGCGAACTCTCCGCCGGCCGCCCCGCCGCCGTCCCGCCGCCCGAACCAGCAAGGACGGGGCTGGCCGCCGCGCTCGACGCCCACCGCGCGGGCCGGCTGGAGACGGCCGCGGCCGGCTACCGGCGGGCGCTGGCCGCGGAGCCGGCGCTGGACGACGCGCTGCATCTGCTGGGGCTGGCGCTGCTGTCCATCGCCGATCCGGTCCCGGAGGTCGGGGCGGCGGCCGAAGCGTGGCTCCGCCGCGCAGTCCGTGTGGAGGGACGCCGCGCGGCCTTCCGCAACTCGCTGGGGGAGCGGTTCCGCACCGCCGACCGCTCCGGACCCGCGGGGATCGCGTTCCGGCAGGCGGTCGCCCTCGACCCCGCCTACGCCGAGCCGCTGGTCAACCTGGCCAAGCTGGCCATGGCGGCCGGACAGCCGGAGGCGGGCAAGCGCCTCGCCCGACGGGCGGCGCGCCTGTCGCCCGCCCTGTGCGACGCCTGGCGCGCCATCGGCCAGGCGGCGTCGGAGCAGGGCAACCCCGAGGCTGCGGCGACCGCTTGCCGGCGGGCGCTGGCGCTGGTGCCGGCCGACGGCGAAGGGCTGGGCCGTCTTGCCGGGGCTCTCGGTTTGCTGGGCCGTCGGGAAGAGGCCGAGCCGCTGCTGCGGCGCGCGCTGCGCAAGACGCCCGACGCGGCGCAGGCTTGGCGCGCCTTGGCCGACGACCGCCTGAAGCGCGGCGATCCGTCGGGGGCGGAATGCCTTCTGCGGCGGGCGGTCGCCCTCGCCCCCGACTTCCCCGAAGCCCTCAACAACCTCGGCGGAGCGCTGCTCGGGCAGCGGCGCCACGCGGAGGCCCGAACCCCCTATCACCGGGCCATGACGCTCCGCCCCGGCTATCCCGACCCCTGGAACAACGCGGGCAACGCCTTGCAGGAAGGTGGCGATCCGGCTGCCGCCATGGCCCATTACCGCCGCGCCGTGGCCCTGTCGCCGGCCCACCCGGTCGCCTACTCCAATCTGGCCGAGGTCACCCGCGCGTCGGCCGCGGCGCTGGCCGACTACCGGGCGGCGGAGATGCTGTGCCGCCGTGCCCTGGCGCTGGCGCCCGAGCATGCCGCCGCGATCAACGTGCTGTCGGTCCTTTGCCTGGATCTCCGGCGCCTGGACGAGGCGGAGGCCGGGTTCCGGCGGATTCTCGAAGGGGACCCGCGGAACCCGCAGGCCAACTTCAACCTGTCGCTGGTTTTGCTGACGGGGGGGCGCCTCCGGGAAGGGTGGGAGCATTACGAGGAGCGCTGGCGGGTCGGCGAGCTTCCCGTGCCCAAGGCGCCGGGCCGGCTGTGGACCGGCGAGCCCCTGGAAGGCCGCAGCATCCTGCTGCACGCCGAGCAGGGGCATGGCGACGTGCTGCAATTCGCGCGCTACGCTCCGCTGGTCGCCGAACGGGGGGGCGAGGTGCATCTGGCCGTCCACAGCGGCCTTCGGCGGCTGATGGAAGGGCTGCCCGGTCTGCGGGCCGTCCACAACCTGCACGACCCGCTGCCGGCGACCGCCCTGCACTGCCCGCTGCTCAGCCTGCCGCGGGCGTTCCGCACGGATCTCGACAGCATTCCGGCGGCCGTCCCCTACCTTTCCGCCGATCCGCGGGCGGTGGCGCGCTGGCGCGCCCGGCTGCCGGCGGACGGGCGGCTCAAGGTCGGGCTGGTGTGGTCCGGCGACCCGCGGCCGCACAGCCCCAAGGCCAACGCGGTGGACCGGCGGCGCAGCCTGACCCTGGCGGCGCTGGCCCCGCTGGCCGCGGTTCGGGGCGTGGTCTTCGTCAGCCTGCAAAAGGGGGCGGCGGCGGCGCAGGCGCAAGAGCCGCCGGCGGGCATGGACATCGTCGACTGCATGGACGAGGTGACGGATTTCGCGGACACCGCCGCGCTCGCGCGCTGTCTCGACCTCGTCATCGCCGTCGACACCTCGGTGGCCCATCTGGCGGGCGCGCTCGGGCTGCCGGTCTGGATGCTGTCGCGCTTCTCCGGCTGCTGGCGTTGGCTGACGAAGCGCACCGACAGCCCGTGGTACCCGACGCTCCGTCTGTTCCACCAGGAGGCACCCGGCGACTGGGCCCCGGCCATTGCGCGCATGGCGGCGGCGTTGGGGGACTATGGCGGACGGGCCGGTTCGCCGCGGTGAGGACTCGTTTCCGGGGGCCGGCGACGTTGTTGGGGCGTTGTCAGTTTGGCGGGCGCGCCCTACCCGTGGCCGCTTTCCAGTGGTGACCACGCCGCCCAACCCTTGTGGCCCGAGCGTCTGCGCGGGACGGTGTTCCGTCATATGGCAATGCGAAACGGCCATTCGGAATTAGGATTCCGACGTGGGCGGAGGACGGACGCACAGGCCTGCAGAGATGCGAACGAATCCACGCGCCGGCTGACGGTCGAGCGCGTTGTCGCGGCTGGGGCGCGTCCCCGGCAGCGGATCGCGTCGCTTCAGGATGCACCGGACCAGCATCGCTCTTCATTTGCAAATGCGAATGATTCGCACTATTAGTGGAGCATGTTCCGCTCCACCGCCGTACCTGGCTCCGGACGGAACCGGAAACCCAACAGCCGAAGCCGATCGGGGGCGGAGACGATGTGTGAGCGTTGTCGGAAGACCGTGCCATCCTGCGTACTGGGACAGGCCAAGCGCCGGAAGCTGTGGACGATTCCCACGGAGTATCACTGCTCGATCGTGGGCACCTGCCTGTCGTCGGAGGACGTGGCGTGGCTGTGCCGACGGCTGAAGCTGGTCCCCACGGCGGACGCCCGCCCCTACGACATCCATCGTTATTTCGTGGAGAAGGCGGCGGAGGACGGTCCGGAAGCCCGGCTGATGCACAAGCGGTTGGACGAGGCCTTCGCCGCCGCGGTGAAGCGATTCGCGCGCGAGACGACCGAAGAGGGCTGGATGACGCTGTGGACCGCCGCGGTGGCCTCGGGCGAGGTGGCCGCCGCCTACTGGGGCGTGCTGAGCCACGGCGCCATGCCCGACGCGGTGCGGGTGCGCGCCTTCGCCGACGTGCACATGCTCTCCCACCTGATGGGGGGCGAGAACCGCCGCCAACTGCGCGAGAACCGCGATCTGGTCCGGCGCTGCGACGAGATGACCGCCCGGCTGGCGAAGCAGGAACGCGCCGCCGCCGAACGCGTCGCCGAGAAGGACGCCCGCATCCGGGAATTGGAAGCGCAACTCGCCGCACAGCGGGCCGCTCCTCCAATCGCCAAGGCGTCCACTCCCCCGAAAGCCGCGTCAGGCCGGGCGCCGGGCCACGCGCGGCTGCTGCGCACCATGGACGCCCTGCACCGTCGCGTCGCCAGTGAGCGCATGCGCGCGCGCCATGCGGAGGCCGAGGTGGAGCGGCTGCGCCGCCTGCTCGACGCCCCGGTCGCGCAAACCCGCCGTCGGTCCGCGGAAGACGCGGCGGCCCCGACCGACCTGGGCGGGCGGGCCATCCTCTATGTGGGGGGGCGGACCAAGAGCCTGCCCCACCTGCGGGCGGCGGTGGAGACGCGCAACGGCTGTCTGCTTCACCATGACGGCGGGTTCGAGCAGACAACCCGCTGTCTGGAAGGGCTGGTGGAACGCGCCGACGTGGTGGTCTGTCCCGTCGATTGCGTCAGCCACGACGCCTGCCTGCGGGTGAAGGGGCTGTGCCGCCGCATGGGCAAGCCCTTCGTTCCCATGCGCAGCGCCGGAGCCACCAGCTTCGCCCGCATCCTGCACAGTTTCGGCCAGGACGGCGCCGGGGAGGAGCCCGCCCAACACTGAGCGCGGGCCGATCTCCCGGCGCGGTCAAGGCACTGCGGCGGTCAGGCACTGCGGATGCCGCCGAGAAAGTCATCGACCTCGCCGCTCAGCCGCTCCGCCTGCTGCGATAGCTCCTGCGCCGCGCTCAGCACATGGGTGGCCGCCGCCCCGGTGTCGTTGGCCGCCTGCCGCACGCCGGCGATGTTGGAGGCGACCTCCTGCGTGCCGACGGCCGCTTGCTGGACGTTGCGTGTGATCTCCTGGGTGGCCGCGCCCTGCTCCTCCACCGCGGCGGCGATGGCGGTGGCGATCTCGTTCACCTCGCCGATCACGGAGCCGATGGCGCGGATCGCCGAGACGGCGTCGCGCGTGACGGTCTGAATCTCGGCAATCTGGACCGCGATGTCGTCGGTCGCCTGGGCGGTCTGGCTCGCCAGCATCTTCACTTCGTGAGCCACGACGGCGAAGCCCTTGCCGGCGTCTCCGGCGCGGGCAGCCTCGATGGTGGCGTTGAGCGCCAGCAGATTGGTCTGGCTGGAGATCGCCTGGATCAGCCCAACCACCTCGCCGATGCGTTGGGCGCAGCCGGCCATCAGCCTCACCGTCTCATCGGTCCGCCGCGTGTCCTGGACGGCCCGTGTCGCGATGGCCTGCGATTGGGCGGCGCGGTTGCCGATCTCCTGAATGGACGCGGTGAGCTGTTCGGTCGCCGCCGCTACGGTCTGCACGTTCGTGGACGCCTGTTCCGATGCCGCCGCCACGGCAAAGGATTGGTGGTTGGTCTGCTGAGCCGCCGCGGACATCGACCCCGCGGTCGCCTTCATGTCCGTCGCGGCGGATGACAAAGTGCCGACCAGCCCGCTCACCTTCGCTTCGAAGCCGCGGGTCAGCTGTTCCAGCGTGGCCGCCCGGCGTTCGCGGATTTTCCGCTCGCGCAGCTGCTCCGCCTCCAGCCGCTCGCGCGCGACGGCATGTTCCTGGAAGACCTGGACGGCCTGCGCCATGGCGCCGATCTCGTCGCGGCGCCCGGTGCCGGGAATGGCGACCGCCAGATCGCCGTCGGCCAGTTGTCGCATGGCCCCGGTCATCGCCGTCAGCGGCCGGACGATCCGCCGGATCACCAGCAGCGAGCCCCCCAAACCCAGAAGCAGGCTGAGCGTGAAGACGGCGAGGCTGACGAGCAGGTCGGATCGCGCCTCCTCAGCGGTCCCAGCGACCGCGGCGTCGATCGCCGCGCCCACCGTGCCGGCCAGCGTGAGGATGGAATCGATGCCCGCCGTCGCCTGGCTCATCCAGTCGTCGGGAGTCAGCGGGTAACGGCCATCCGCACCGCCCTTCAGCACCGCCTGCCGGGTCTCGGCGAAAGCTTGGAAGTACGCGACCTCGACCCCGTCGATGGCCCGCGCCAGATCGGGCGTGATGTCCGGCCGGGTGCGCAGCGCACGGATGCCATCCCACGCCTGTTCCAGCCGCCCGCGGGACTTCGCCAGGGCTTCGGCCTGTCCGGGAGAGACCGGCCGGCTGCCGGCGACGAGGGCGCTGAACAGCGCGCGCTCCCGCCCGGCGTGTTCGGCCATGTCCGCCGCGTAGCCGCGCAGCTGGACAAGTTGCAGCGTCGCCGGTTTCGGCGGGGGAGCGACCGCCTCCAGAAGCAGGCGCAGGGCGCCGATCCGTTCGATATGAGCGGTGATCGTGCCGCTGAAGCCCGACACCACGTCCGGCGACCGCTCGTCGGCGTCGCGGGCCAACGCCTCGTCCACCCCGCGCCGATAGTCCCGGAAGCTGGCCGACGATTCCTCCACCGCGCCCAGGCGCAGTCCGTGCGGGATCATTTCGGGCATGGCACGCAGGTCCTCCAGCGCAGGGCGCAGGGCGGCGTCGGCGGCGTCCCGGCGCTGGCGCAACCGGGCGAGCCGATCGGCGGAAAGCGGGCTCGCACCGTTCAACGCACCGTTGGTGGCGCCCCGCTCAAGAGCGAACTCGCCGGCGGCGACGACCAAGCCGCCGGCCACCTGATTGACGTTCCGGTAGGCCGAAGCCGCTTCGACGCCGCGAAAAGCCACGAACGCGGCGTTGCCCGCCATGAAATTTCCCAGGAGAGCAAGTCCACCGACAATTACTGGTAGAATGACATTGATGGACAATAATCGCATGGATTTACCCTCAAAAAAACGGATAGCATTCATCGACTCAAACGCGGGTCGCGACGCCTTTCCTTGACTTCGGTCAAAGGACATCAAAACGCCGGATCGCGATCGCGTTCCGAAGAAAATTCAGGAATTGACTACAGGTATTGCGGATCTGTTTTCATGAAATTTCCATACGGCTTTTCGAAACGGCACGCCGACAGGCGGCTAAAGTTGCAAAGCACCGCCCCGCCCTGTGCTACAGTGCCGCCGGAAGGAGCCGTCATGTCGTCTGAACACCCGTTGTCCGAAGCCTCTCAGCCCAGCCAGGATGCCCCCGAACCTCTATTGAAGCTGGGTGAAGCGCCTCGCCCGGCCGCCATGCCCGATGGCCTCGCCGCGGAAGTTGCAGGCTGGCGCTTCATTTTGCGCAGCCCGGTGACACCCAGCTTCTATTCCAAGCCGGGAACGCCGTGGCAGACGCCGCCGGAGGGTTGCCTGCGGGCCAGCGACCGTTGGAATCTGGATGGCGTCTTCCCCACCGACCGGCCCGTCGAGAACGGTGTTCAATGGGCGGTGGCGCGGTTCGAGGGTGGCGTGTGGCGTGTGGAACGCTGTGTGCCGGCCGCGCCACGTCCGGCCGTGCGCGACCTGCTGCGCCTGCGGGTGGAGCGGCTGACCGCCGCCCGCCGCTGGACGCACGGCGACTTGGACCTTCTGCAGAGCCTGCTGGATGGCGGAACGCTGGTGGAGGCCACACTGCTGGCCGGCGATGACGGGCGGGCGCGCTCGCTGCGGTCGCTGAAGGCGCTGCATCTCGCCAGCGTGGCCTCCGCTGTCGATCCGGAGCTTTCCGAGGATGTGAAGGTCCTGCTTGCGGACGGGGCGGAGAGCGTCGTCTGGCTCGACGCCGATGCGCGCGAGATCGCCGACGGCATCCTGTCCTGGCACGCCAAGAAGCAGGCTCGCGCTGTCGCGCGGCTGAGCCGGGGTGCCGAGGCGAAGCAGCGCGGCGACGACATCAAGGACGCGCTGACCAAGGCGGTGCAGCGGGCTTTCCCCCGCATCCCCAAGGAGGCCGCCGCCGCCGCCGCCGCCCGCTTGGCGCCCGGCGTGAAGAAGCTGGGCCGCATGCCGGCGCTGCAACCCATCGTGGACGCGGTGGCGGAGGTGCGGCTGGAGCGTTGGCGCCAGGCCGTGGCGTCGGAGCCGGAGGTGGCGAAGCGGCTGGCTGCCATGGAGGCGCGCGGCGACGCGAACCGCGCGCTCAAGCGCTACCGCGACCAGCGCGCGGTCGAGCGGGCGGAGGCCGAATTGAAGGAGTGGCGTGGCGACCTCGGCCCAGTGCTGTCCCGCCGCCTGGGGTGGTGACGGCCCCGGACCGGTGACGGCCGAGCGGCGTCAGCGCGCGCCGGGGAACCACTCGGTGTGGCTGTCGCCGTTGCGGCCGTAATAGACGACCCGCCGGCCCAGGATGCTGACCGTCCAACCGGCGCAGCCGGCCCGAAGCACCCGCTCACAGAAACCGCGGTAGCGGATCGCTCCGGCCTGGATGGCGCGAACGGCGGATTCCACGCCGTCGGCCGCGAAGTCCATGGCCGGCGGCAAGGCGGAAGGCCGGGCCTCCACCCGCTTCGTCGTCCCGTCCGGGAAATAGTAGGTCGTCTCCGCCCGCACGAGATCCGTGTGGTAGCGCTCCACCCCCGCGGCGGCCAGCGCCGCGACGACCTCGGGGAAGGTGATGCGCTCCTCTTCCGAAGCCCGGCTGCACTCCAGCAGGATGGCTGTGGTTCCGGCGGTCATGGGTCCCTCCGTGCAGAGTCGGATGTGCGGTCAATCGACGGGAATGGAGCGCAGCCCCATCCGGCGGACGATGCCCTTCAGCGTTTCCTCGATCCGTGCCCGCTCGGCGGGATCCAGGTGGCCGAAGAAGTCGAGATCGTTGAGGTCGGCCAAGGCGGACAGATCCGGCACCAGAGCCCGTCCTTCCGGGGTGAGCATCAGCGTCTGGCAACGCCGATTGGCCGGGTCGGCGGATTGGGTGAGCAACCCCTTGGCGGCGAGGCGGTCGGCCAGTTTCGAAATCGCCCCGCGTGTCAAGCCCAACCGGTCGGCCAGCAGGCTGGGGGCCGCGCCGTCGCAACCGTGGAGGTCGCGCAGAACCACCCATTCGGCGACGGTCACCCCCCTCCCCGCCAGTTTTGCGGCAAAGGCGTGGGACACATGATTCGACACGAAGCGCAGCCAATAGCCGAGATGCGCATCGAGCGGGCTGATGTTCGATTCGACCAGAATGCCCTCCTTCAGTTTCCTAGGAAACTGTCATGAGACGGTTTCCTTGTCAACTTCGTGGCCGGCATCCCCCGCGCAACTGAGGATGTCGGGGAGTCGACCGGCAAGGTCGAGGCGCCGTCGCGCACCCTGGCGGCCTGATGCTCGCCATGGCGGATGAAACCGGAAATAGAGATTGGCAAGGAACATGATCTGTTCGACACCGCCGCGGTGATATGTTCCGGGACTGAAACAACTTATAAGTTTACGTATCGTCTTGACCGATCCGTTCGCGATGATATTGTCTCATGGGAGCCGGACTGCGGTCCGCAACAAGCGCCGAAATTCAATCAGTGGGCTGCGTGTGCACGGCGCCGAAACGCTGGGCGAGCGCAACGCTCCATCTTCCCGCTTTATCGAGTCAGTCCATGCACCGCCTGATGCCGTTCCGCACCGTCGTGACCTTGTGGCTTTCCGTCCTGCTCTGCGCCTCGGCGGCGGTGTCCGCCCAGGCGGATGAGGTCTACCGGGTGCTGACCTGGAAGATGGCGCCCTACGCGATGGTGGACGATCAGGGAAAGTTGACCGGCTTCGAGGTGGAGATCGCCCGCGCGCTTTGCGACACGTTGGGCATCCGCTGCGAGATCACCGCCCTGCAGTTTCCGGAAGTCCTGGATCTGCTCGACCGCAACGCCGCCGACTTCGCGGTCGCCAGCATCCTGAAGACTCCGGAGCGGATGAAGAAGTACCTTTTCACCGACCGTCACAAGCGGTCCAGCTCCAGCTACATCGGGCGGGCCGGCGAATGGAGTTTGGGCGCGGCGCCGGATCTGGCGGGGAAGCGCATCTCCGTTACCCGCGGATCGAAGCAGTACGACTACCTGACCGCGAAGAACGTCGGCGGCACGGTCGTGATCTACGACGATCAGGCGGAGGCGTTGCGCGCCGTTCTGGACGGACGGGTCGATCTGGCGCTGGCCCCGACCGCCGTCACCGTCCACCTGCTGACCAGCGCGGAAGGGGAGGCGCTGGAGGTGGTGGGCGATCCGCTGACCGAGAGCGGGCTGGGCGGCGAATCCGCCATCGCCCTGCCGCTGGGGCGCGAGGAACTGCGCGACCGCGTCAACATGGCCCTGCGCGCGATCCTTGCGGATGGGCGGTATGACACCATCAGCTCCCGTTTCCTGCCCTTCCGGATGTACTGAGGCGCCGATGGGCTCACGCATGCGCTTTCCCACCGCATACGCCGTACTGACCGTCGCGGTCCTGCTGGCCGGCCTTGCGCTGCCGCAACCGGTCCAGGCTGATGCGCCTCCGCCGACCGGCCGGCCGGTCCTGCGTGTCGTGGTCATCGACCATTCTCCGCCTTTCAGCGACCGCGACGCCGGAGGGGGTTTGGTTGGCTTCAACGTCGATTTCGGACGGGAACTGTGTCGCTCGCTGGGCGCCGTGTGCAGCTTTGACGCGGCCCCCTTCAAGCAGATCATCGACGACGTCGCCGCGGGCCGTTTCGACATCGGATTCGGCAACGTGCTGCGCACGCCGGACCGGGAGCAGCGGCTCCTGTTCTCGATTCCCTACTGGCGGTCGAGCACCAGCCTGGTCGGGCACCGGGGCATGCCGGAACTGAGCCTGGAGGAGGCGGTCCGCAGCCGGCGCATCGCCGCCATCCGCGGTTCGCGGCAGCACGCGGCTCTGGTCCGTCTGGCCGACGCCGATCCGACGCTGCAATCCAATCTGATCCCCGTGTCCACGCTCGACGACCTGTGGGAAGCCATGCGCAGCGGACAGAGCGACATGGCCATTGGTCCGACGCTGAACGTGGTGCATTTCCTGCTGTCCGACTCAGGAGACGGATTCGAGACCATCGGCACCCCGATGTCCGAGGACGGGCTGGGGGGGACCGTGCACATCGTCTTCCCGCCCGGCCAGCACGAGTTGAAGGCATCGGTGGACCGGGCTTTGACGGCCTTGCGCAACGACGGCACCTACCAGCGGATCAACCGCAGCTACTTCCCCTTCGACATCTACTGACCCGGTACCGGCCATGACGTCCGCCCGTGACCGCAGGCATCCCCGCGTACGGCTGCAGCCGGCAATTCTCACCGGCGGCGCGATCCTGCTCGCGCTGATCGGCATGCTCTTCGTCGGCATCGTGGCGGAGCAGGGCAAGATGGAGCGGCTGGCCGCCGACAGCCAGGACCGCATGGTGCCGCTGATCCTGGAACGTCAGCGTGCCGTCGTGAATCTGGAGCGGCTGAAGCAGTCGGGGGCGATCGTCCTCTTCACGGAGGACCCCCGCCGCCGCCGCGAGTCCCTGCTGGCCGCTCAGGCGCTGGCCTTCCACCCGACCTTCCAGTTCGATCCCACGCTGAAGCGGCAGGTGACGGACGCCTATTCGGTCATCCGGCGGATTTCCTCGGCGAAAGCCCGACGGTCGGAGGGCGCTCCCGCAGGCGACACCCCCCCGACCGCCGAGGAGGAGCGCCTCGCCGAGACATGGGCGCAGACGCTTGTGGAGCTGAACACGGTCGGCGACCGGCTGCTGGTCGACGTGACCGAACTGACGGCGGGCCGCCTGGGCCAGATCCAGGAGCGAACCCGTCTGGTGTCGCAGGTCATTCAATTCGCTTTCGTAGCGGTGCTGGCGATCTTCATCGCCGCCGGTCTTCTGATCCGCCGCCATGTGGTGCGGCCGCTGCTGTTTGCGGCCGACGGCCTGCGCCGCATCGGCGAGGGCGAGCGCGACATCCGGCTGCCCGGCGCCCGCACGCAGGAACTGGACAGCATCCTGAACGCCGTCGTCCGGTTGGGCACCCAGGCCGAGGAACTGCGCCTGACCCGCGACCGGGCGGAGGCGGCATCCCAGGCGAAGGCCAGCTTCCTGGCCAACATGAGCCACGAGATCCGCACCCCGATGAACGCGGTGATCGGCCTGTCGCATCTGGCGCTGAAGACCGACCTGACGCCGCGCCAGCGCGACTACGTCCTCAAGATCAGCCAGTCCGGCCAGCATCTGCTGGGCATCATCAACGACATCCTGGATTTCTCCAAGATCGAGGCCGGAAAGCTGAGCGTCGAGCGCACCGGCTTCCACCTGGACAAGGTGCTGGGCACCCTGGCCGATCTGATCGCGGAGAAGGCTGCGGCCAAGGGCCTGGAGCTGATCTTCGACGTCGCCCAGACCGTGCCCAGCGACCTGATCGGCGATCCGCTGCGCATCGGGCAGATCCTGGTCAACTACGCCAACAATGCGGTCAAGTTCACCGAGCGCGGCGAAATCGCCATCATCGTCCGGCTGGAGGAGGAGGTCGGCAGCGAACTGCTGGTCCGCTTCGAGGTGCGCGACACCGGAATCGGCCTGTGCGATGAGCAGAAAGGCCAGCTTTTCCAGAGCTTTCAGCAGGCCGACGCCTCGACCACCCGCAAGTACGGCGGCACCGGCCTGGGGTTGGCGATCTCCAAGCGGCTGGCCGAGCTGATGGGCGGCACGGTCGGGGTGGAGAGCCAACGGGGGCGCGGTTCCTGTTTCTGGTTCACCGCGCGGCTGGGCCGCGACAAGCCGCGCCGCGTGCTGCTGCCGCGACCCGACCTGCGCGGACTGCGCTGTCTGGTGGTGGATGACAACGAGAACGCACGCGTCGTGCTGACCGACATGCTGTCGGCCATGTCCTTCACCGCCGAGGCTGTGGACTCCGGTCCGGCGGCCATCCAGGCGGCGCGATTCGCGGCACGCGAGGGCCGTCCCTTCCGCGTCGTGCTGCTCGACTGGCAGATGCCGGGCATGGACGGGCTGGAAACCTCCGCCGGCCTCGCCGCGCTGGAGTTGGACCAAGCGCCCCACCACATCATGGTCACCTCCTATGGCCGGGAAGAGGTGCTGAGGGGCGCCGAGAACACGGCGATCGAAGAGGTGCTGTTCAAGCCAGTCAACCCGTCCGCCCTGTTCGACGGCATCATGCGGGTGCTGGGCGCCGACGATGAGGCCGCGGACGCCCTCCCGGTGCCGGCCGCCGCGTCCACCGCCGACCTGCCGCGCCTGCGCGGCGCCCGCATCCTGCTGGCTGAGGACAACGACCTGAACCAGCAGGTGGCCTGCGAGTTGCTGGGCGACGCCGGACTGGTGGTGGAGGTCGCGGAGAACGGCGCCATCGCCGTGGACATGGTGCAGGCGGCCCACTACGACCTCGTGCTGATGGACATGCAGATGCCGGTCATGGACGGCGTCGCCGCGACCCTGGAAATCCGCCGGTTGGGATTTGCCGATTTGCCCATCGTCGCGATGACCGCCAACGCCATGCAGACCGACCGCGAGCGTTGCCTGGATGCGGGCATGAACGACTATCTGGCCAAGCCCATCGACCCCGACGCGCTGTGGGCCACCCTGCTGGACTGGGTGACGCCCCGGCCGGGGCTGGGCGCCGAGGCGCCCGCTTCCCTCCTGGCCCCGGTTGCAGAGGATGCGGGTGACCTACCCGTCGATGTTCCAGGGTTGGACACCGCCACCGGGCTGTCGCGGGTGCTCGGCAAGAAGCGCCTCTACCTCGACCTGCTGCGCAAGTTCACCGCCGGACAGCACGGGGTGGCGACCGCCGTCCGCACGGCGCTGGACGCGGGCGACCTCGCCGCGGCGGAGCGCCTCGCCCACACGCTGAAGGGCACCGCCGGCAACATCGGCGCCCACCCCGTCCAGGACGCCGCCGCCGGTCTGGAGGCCGTCATCCGCGACTCCCGGCCCCGCCCGGAAATCGACGCGCGGCTGGCCGAATTGGAACCGCCGTTGGGCGCTCTTCTCGCCCATCTTGAAGCGGCGTTGACACCGGCGGGCACCGCCGCACCGTCCGGAGCCCGGACTGCCACGGTGGATGCGGACGAGCTTCACACCCTGTGCGGCCAGCTCCGCCAGCTTCTGCTCGACAGCGACCCGGACGCCGAGGAGGTGCTGACGGCGAATGCCCACCTTCTGCAAGCCGCCTTCCCCGACCGGTTCGAGGCCATCGCCGGCCAGATCCGCAATTTCGACTTCGACGAGGCCGCCACCACTCTGGACTCAGCGTTGACCGAGCGCAGCGCGACTGTCCAAGCCTGACCAGCCGTCGGCCTTGCCGCCTCCCCAAATCGGAACGATCCCATGGACATTGCATCGCCCGCATCGGCTCCCGCTGAGTCGAAAGCCATGATCCTCATCGTGGACGACACGCCGGACAACCTGAAGCTGCTGAGCGGACTGCTGAAGGAGAGCTACAGGGTGAAGGTCGCCAACAACGGGCGCAAGGCGTTGGAGATTGCCGCCTCCATCCCGGCGCCCGATTTGATCCTGCTGGACGTGGTGATGCCGGAGATGGACGGCTACGAGGTCTGCGCCGCCCTGAAGAATGCGCCGGCAACCCGCGACATCCCGGTGATCTTCCTGACGGGACGGGCCGACGAGGCCGATCGGGAGCACGGCTTCGCCATGGGGGCGGTGGATTACATCGCCAAGCCGGTCGATCCTCCGGCAGTGCTGCAGCGGGTTGCCGCCCGCATTCCGGCATCCTGACGTCCGGTTCCCATGCGAGGCGCGGCGTTGCGCGCCGGCGTCAGGCCGGCGCTTCGGCCAAGGCGGAGACGCGCCGCGGCATGCGGACGACGAAGCTGGCTCCGCCGCCGGGCAGGCTTTCCACATCGATGGTCCCCTGAAGCACCTGATGGACGAGGTTGAAGGCGATGTAGAGCCCCAGCCCCGGAAATTCGATGCCCCGGCGGGTGGTGAAGAAAGGATCGAACAGCTTGGACAGGTGGTCCGGGTCGATCCCCTTGCCGTCGTCGGACAGGCGCAGTTCCACCCAATCCTCCTCCAGCGGCGTGACCGCCAGGGTGACGCGTCCGCTCTGGCCCGGCCGAAAGGCATGGGCAACAGCGTTGCGGATCAGGATGGACAGCACCTCCGACAGCGGGCCGGGATGGCTGTCGATGGTCAGCCCGGCGGGGCAGGAAATGGAGAGGCTGTGCCCTGCCTCGCGCAGGTGCGGGTCCAGCCCGAACAGCGCGTCGGACAGATAGTCCTTGAGGTCGAACACCCGCCGTTCCGAGCCGGCGCGGTCGACCACCACCTGCTTGAAGCTCTGGATCAGATTGGCGGTACGCACGATGTTGGTGGTGACCAGCAGCGTCCCTTCCCGCGCGTTCTCCAGAAACCGGGCAAGGTCGGACTTGCGGATCGCCCCGCTCTGGAACTGCGAGGCCAGCGATTCGACGAGCCCGGAGAGATGGGACACCGCGGTCAGGGCCACGCCGATCGGCGTGTTGATCTCATGCGCGACGCCGGACACCAGCAGGCCCAGCGCCGCCATCTTCTCCGTCTGGATCAGATGTTGCTGCGTTTCCTCCAACCGGCTGTGGGCGGCGCGCACCTCCTCCACGGTCGCCCGCAGCGAATCGGCGGTGGCCTTCAATGACAGGTGGTTTTTCACCCGCGCCAGGACGATCGGGGGGCTGATCGGTTTGCTGATGTAATCGACCGCCCCCAGGTCCAGCCCGAATTTTTCGTCCTCGACGGACGTTCTGGCGGTGAGGAAGATCACCGGAACGTCGCAGGTCCGCGGATCGGCCTTCAGGCGGCGGCACACCTCGTATCCATCCATGCTCGGCATCATGACGTCGAGCAGGATCAGATCCGGCGGATGGTCGGAAAAGGCGACGCGCAACGCCGCATCGCCGTTGTTCACGGTCTTGACCGTATAAATAGATTTCAGGTGGCTGCTCAGCAGCGACAGGTTGTCGGCGGTGTCATCCACGATGAGAATCGTCGCCTTCGTCGGTGCTCCCATATCCGCCCCTTCCTCTTGCGGCGGAAAGGGACGATCCGGCACTGCCCCCGATCAGGGGCGCCGGCCACAACCAGTGCATCACCGGTCCGCAGAAACACCCTCGTCCGCCAAAGGGACATTACAACGCGATTTTTTATCGTCAAAGACAATTTATCAGTGCCATTCGCTCCAGCAACGACCGTTTCAGATTATGTTCTGCCGGAAAAACAACTGCATTTTAAGCATCGCCCGAAATTACCAAACGCCACGTCCTGTCATGGGAACCGGCCGGTGCTCGATGGCGTTTCCGTGTCCGCGAGCGGCGGCCGGGACGCGAAAAAGTGGTAGCCCGCCCCCACCCGTCAAACTGTCACAGACCACCCGTATAGTCCGTCCAACTTTGGAAATGCTTCGTGAATCCAGCCATGCCGACGCCGACACACGCCCGTACGACACCACCTCTTCCCACGCCCAAGCTGCATTGCGCCTGCTGCGGGCGTCCGTTCACCCGCGCATCCGGCCGCGGCCCCGCCCCGCTCTACTGCTCGGCCGACTGCCGGACGCAGATCCGCATCCGCCAGCGGGTGTGGTCGAACCGGCCCGGCTACGCCACGAGCGGCCCGACAAACCACCGGACGGTTAACCACCGGGACGCCCGGTTCAAGACGGCCTGCGCATCATGATGAAGCTGGTGATCCACGACCGCCATTCCGCCGCCGGGCTGATCCTGCCGGAGGTCGGCCATATGCGCGACGTCGTGCGCGCCCTGCGCGGGCTGGAAACGGTGGACAGCGCGTCGGTGCTTCTGGAGGCCTTCGCCCGGCGCTGTCTGGAGGCCGGCGTGGCCTTCGATTCGACGGACCCGCTGACCGCCTGCTCCTTCTGCACCCATCTGGTGGAGGTGGAGGTCCATGCCGAGGACGGGGCGGCTCCCGTCCAGTTCGTCCGGCTGTACGACCGTGACGCCGACGGCATCCTCTGCCGCCGCCATCATGGCACCCTGCACGCGGTGGCCCGCCAGCTGCGGTGCGAGGATGGCGTGCCCTTCCCCACCCTGCCGGCCATCGCCGCCAAAACGGCGGCTTTCACCGCCGCGATCCCGCCGCGCCCGCTCTGACCAAGCGGACGCGGACGGAACCACCAATCGTTACGGCATGTGCCCTTTACGGCATGTATTGGCCGCCGTTGACGTCGAGAACCTGCCCGGTGATGTAGCCGCTGCAGGCGTGCGACGCAAAGAACAGGAAGGTCGGCGCGCATTCCTCCGGACGGCCGAAGCGGCCCATCGGGAAGCCGGAGCCGATGCGGGCTTTGGTGTCCTCGTCCTTGTCGGCGTGGAAGGCCGTGTCGAAGGTGCCCGGCGACACCATGTTGAAGCGGATGCCGTCCTTCGTGTGAAAGGCCACCCAGTTCTTCTGGATGTTGTGCAGCCACGCCTTGGCCGCCCCATACAGGCCGGCACCCGGACCGCCGCCGGTGTAGCCGGCGACCGAACCGACCGAGATCACCGAAGAGGTGGTGCCGTTCTGCGCCGCCGCGGCCTTCAGGTGCGGCAGGGCGTGCTTGGTCACCATCAGCGCGGAGCGGGAGTTCAGGTCGGTCACCGCGTCGAAGAAGTCGTCGTCGATCTCCGGCAGCGGCTTGCGCGCGACCAGACCGCCCGCGTTGTTGATGAGCACGTCGATGCCGCCGAAGCGCTCCACGAAGGCCTCGACGAGCGTGCCGCACGCCGCGCTGTCCGACACGTCCGCCTGGAGGAAGACGACCTCGCCGCCCAGCCCGTTCAGACGGGCCAGCGTGGCCTCCAGGTCCGCCGGGATGCGGCGGCCGTTCATGGCGACCTTGGCGCCGGCGCGGGCGAACGCCTCCACCGCCGCCAGGCCGATGCCCTGCGTGGAGCCGGTGATCAGAACGCGCTTGCCCTTCAGATCGTCAAACATTCCTTGCCTCTCGTGTCTTGGTGTCGTTTTGGCCCGGCTCAATCGGCCAGGCGGGGTTCCGGCAGGCCCTGGGCGCCGGGATCGAACATCAGGACGCGCCCGCCATGCGGGTCCTCGGCGAGGTCCGCCGGGCCGCGGCTGAGCGAGGTGACCAGCATCGTCCGCAGGTCCGGCCCGCCGAAGGCGCACATGGTCGGCTTGCGCATCGGCACCTCGATGCGGCGGTCGAGGTCGCCGTTCGGGGTGAAGCGCTTGATGCAGCCCTCGTCCAGGCAGCAGATCCAATAGCAGCCGTCCACGTCCACCGCGGCGCCGTCGGGACGCCCGACCATCGCCCGCATGTCGACGAAGGGGCGGCGGTTGCTGGCACTGCCGGTGTCCGTGTCGTAGTCCCAGGCCCAGACCATCCGCACGTCGCGGTGGCTGTCGGACGCATAGAGCGTGCGCCCGTCCGGGCTGAAGGCCGAGCCGTTGGGGATGATGTAGCCGCCGGTCCCCGTCTCGGTCAGCCCGTCGGCCCGCGTGAAGCGGTGCCACAGGCCGGAGGCGTCGCCCTTGCTGATGTCCATGACCATGCTGGACAACCAGAACCGCCCCTGCCGGTCGCAGCGCCCGTCGTTGAAGCGCATGCCCTCCTTGGGGAAGCGGTGGGTGGCGAGGGCAGTGACCACCGCCTCCCCGCCCTCGCCCGGCAGATCGACGTCGAAGACGCCGGTCTCGCAGGCGCAGACCACGCCACCGTCCGCACGCAGCACGAGGCTGCCGATCATCTCGGGCAGGGTCCAGCGGCGGTGGCCGCCGCTGGAGGGGTCGAGCCGATGGATGGTCCGCGCCGGGATGTCGATCCAGGTCCACAGCCCCCGCTCGGCGTCCCAGACCGGATTCTCGCCGGTGCCGTTGCGCAGGTCGGGATCGAAGACGGCCTCCAGGCCGATGCTGGTCGAGGTCGTCATTCCGGGGTCCCCATGCGGCTGCTCCCAGCGGCCGGATTGATCGTCGTCGGTCCACCGGGCGAGCGTTGCGCCCACAGGCGGCGCAGCAGCGGGAGCATCAGCGTCAGGATCGCGATGGTCAGCAGAACCGCGGTGATCGGGCGGGTGTAGAGGAAGTCGTAGCTGCCGCCGGACAGCGACAGCGCGCGGCGGAAGTTCGCCTCGGCCATCGGTCCCATGATGAGGGCGAGCACGACGGGCGAGGCCGGGAAGTCCCACTTCTGCATGAAGTAGCCGACGACGCCGGCGGCCAGCATGATCCAGATGTCGAACATGCTGTTGTTGATGGCGTAGGTGCCGACGATGCACAGCGCCAGGATGAACGGCGTCAGCACCGACTTCGGCATCTGCAGGATGCGCCCCATGAAGCGCAGCGAGCCGAGGCCGACCACCAGCATGAAGACGTAGCAGACCAGCATGCCGGCGAACAGCGTGAAGACCAGATCGGCGTGGTCCTTGAACAGCAGCGGACCGGGCTGCAGCCCCTGGAGGGTCAGGGCGCCCAGCATCACGGCGGTCACCGCGTCGCCGGGAATGCCCAGCGTCAGCATGGTCAGCAGCGCGCCGCCCGTGCAGCCGTTGGCGCCGGATTCGCAGGCGGCGACGGCGCCCAGTTCGCCCTTGCCGTAATTCTCCGGCGTCTTGCTGAAGCGCTTGGCCTCGTTGTAGGCGACGAAGGCGGCGATGTCGGCGCCGGCTCCGGGGATCATGCCGATGACGATGCCGAGGCCCGAAGAGCGCGCGATGGTGCCCAGCTGGCGGCGGAACATGTGCCAGGGCGGAATGATGCGGTCGAGCGCCGCGGCCATGCCGGCGCGGACCTGCGGGTCCTCCAGCGACTTGAAGGCTTCGGCGGCGGCGAACAGGCCGATCATCACCGGGATGAAGGGCACGTTGAACAGCTCGGTGTAGCCGCCGGTGTAGCGCGGGAAGCCGCCCATCGGGTCGAGCCCGACGGTTGCCAGCAACAGGCCGAGGAAACCGGAGATCAGGCCCTTGATGACCGACACGCCGGAGATGCTGGCGATGATCGACAGGCCGAAGACGGCGAGCGCGAAGGACTCCGACGCGCTGAATTCCAGCGCGAAGCGCGCCAGCACCGGGGCGAGGAAGATCAGCACGAAGACGCTGGCCGTGCCGCCCAGGAAGGACGAGAAGGTGGCGGTGCCCAGCGCGATGCCGGCCTGGCCCTTCTTGGTCAGTTCGTACCCGTCGATGGCGGTCGCCGCGGCGGCCGGGGTGCCGGGAATCTTGAGCAGGATGGCCGTGACCGACCCGCCGTAGATGCCGCCGAAGAAGACGCCGGAGATCATCAGCAGGCCCGACAGCGGGTCCATGCCGAAGGTAAAGGGCAGCAGGATGGCGACGCCCATGGTGGCGGTGAGGCCGGGCAGCGCACCGATCACGATGCCGAGCGCGACGCCCACAAGCGCCAGCAGCAGGGCCATCGGTTGGGCGAGCAGCGTCTGCGCGCCCTTGAGAAGCATATCGAGTTCGTACATCTCACACCTCCGCTGGCGGGGTGTTGCGGCGGGCCGGGACGGTCGGGATCATTCGAACAGGCTCCCGGTCGGCAGCGGCACGTTCAGCGCGTAGACGAAGGCGACGTCGATCAGGACGGTCAGCCCGACGGCCAGAACGGCGTTCATGATCAGGTTTCGCCGGCCCATCAGCCACATCAGGGCGAACAGGTAGGGCACCGTCGCGACCATGTAGCCGACATGCTCCATGGCGAACAGGCACAGCGCGGTCAGGGCGATGCCGATGGCCACGGTGCCGTAACTGACCTTCGGCCCGACTTCCGCCGGATCGTCCGGGGGGGCGGCGGGCGCCCGCAGCGTGTTGAAGACCAGGATCGCGCACAGCACCAGCAGGGCCATGGCGAAGATGATCGGGAAACGAGCGGGGCCGACGTCGGTTTCCAGCATGGTCGGCGGGAAGTCACCCGCGACGATGATGGCGGCGACAGCGACGGCCATGACCAGGACGGCGATGACCAGCGTGGCAAGGCGGTCCTGCGGGCGCAGGCCGACCTTGCCGCCCGGAGCGGGAGCGTTGCTCATGAGTGAATCTCCTTCGGACGCCCSGCGGCCCGAAGGCCGCCGGGGACACGCCGGGGATGCGGCTTGCGTGAACGGCAAGCCTTACTTGGACAGGCCGATCTGCTTCATCAGCACCTTGAACATCTCGGCGTCCTTCTCCATGGCCACCTTGTACTCCGGGCCGTCGAGATAGGCGTAGCTGAGGTTCATCTTGGCGAGCTGGTCGCGGAAGCCCTGCTCCTCGACCGCCTTCTTGGAGGCCGTGCGCAGAGTCTCGACGATGTTGGCCGGGGTCTTCTTCGGAACGACGATGCCGCGCCAGGTGGCGACCGTCACGTCGATGCCCTTCTCCTTCAGCGTCGGAGCGTCCGGGAACGCCTTGGAGCGCTGGTCGTCCATCACGGCCAGGATGCGCAGCGTGCCGGCGGCGACGTGGCTGGACACCTCGGCCGGGCTGACGCTGACAGCCTCGATGTGGTTGCCGAGAAGTGCCGTGACCGCCGGGTTGGCGCCGTCATAGGGGATGTGGCTGAACTTCAGGCCGGACTTGGTCGCCAGGGCCTCGGCGGCGAGGTGCCAGATGGCGCCGGTGCCGGAGTTGCCGATGCGGACCTTGCCCGGATTCTCCTTGGCGTAGGCCAGGAACTCCTCGATGGTCTTCCACGGCGCGCCGGCGTTGACCGTGATGGCGCTCGGCTCCGCGTTCAGGCGGGCGATCGGCGTGAAATCATCGGCCGTGAAGCGGGCGACGCCGAGGTTCGGCAGGGTGGTGATCTCCACGGTGCCCATGCCAATGCGGTAGCCGTCCGGACGGGCGGCCATGATCTCCGACAGGCCGACGGCGCCGCCGCCACCGGTCTTGTTCACCACGCCGACCGACTGCGGCAGGTGGCGGTTCACGGCGTCCGCGTAGGCGCGGGCCACCAGATCGGTGCCGCCGCCGGCCGCGTAGGGAACGATCAGCTCGATCGCCTTGGTCGGATACTCGGCGGCCTGCACGGCCACCATCATCGTGGCGGAGGTCAGCGCGCCGACGACGGCGCCGGTGACGAAACGATAGCCTTTCATGAGCGTTCTCCCTGGAACATTGCTTGTGGTGGTGAGGAGGAGAGAAAAGGAATGAACACGTTGTTGCCGTGGGGCGATCAGCGCGGGTTGAGGCGCCGCCACGCGGCGACGAAGGCGTCCGCCCGGACGCCGACCTCGGCGGCGGGCAGGCCCGGCGCATACAGCGCGGAACCCAGCCCGAAGCCGGCCACACCGGCCTCCAGGAACGGCGCCATGGTGTCCGGGGCGATGCCGCCCACGGGCAGCAGGCGGGTGCCGGCGGGCAGGATGGCGCGCATCGCCTTGATGATGCGCGGACCGACCAGCTCCGCCGGGAAGATCTTCAGGGCGTCGGCCCCGGCTGACAGCGCTGCGAAAGCTTCCGTCGGTGTGGCGATTCCGGGCAGGCTGACCAGCCCCGCGGCCTTGGCGGCGCGGATCACCGCCGTGTCGGCGTGCGGCATGACGACCAGATCGGCGCCGATCTCCTTGAGCCGGGCCACCTGCTCCACCGCCAGGACCGTGCCGGCGCCGACCAGCGCGTCGCGCGGCAGCAGCCGGCGGATGGCGGCGATGCTGTCGAACGGATCGGGCGAATTCAGCGGCACCTCGATCATGCGGAAACCGCTGTCGTAGAGCGTTTGCGCGACGCCCTCCGCCTCCGCGGGGGTCAGCCCGCGCAGGATGGCGACCAGCGGCAGGGCGGAAAAGGCGGCGTCGAAGCGGGCCTTCAGGGATTCATCCGACATGTTCGTTACTCCCCCGCCGGCGCGATCAGGCCGGCGGCAACGGCAAACTGGAAAAGCCCACGCGGGGCGGTGTTCTCAAGCCGGTCGGTGGGCTCGACGCCCAGCAGCTCCAGGCCGCGCACGTAGCGGCGGCAGAGCGCGCCCTCGCCGATCAGCAGCAGCGGGCGGCCTTCATGCAGCTCATTGCGCATGTGGCCGAGGCCGGAGACCAGCTCGTGACCGATCAGCAGCCCGGACAGGTAATCCTTCAGAAGCTCCGCCGTCATGCGGCGGGTGATGCCCAGCGTGCGCGCGGCGAAGATCTGGTGTGTGAAATCGCCCGGCCCGCTGGCCTGCGCCGCCCGCACGCCCTCTGCGAAGGCGGCGTCGGACTCGGCCTCCGCCGGGGCGGCGTCCACCGGCATCAGCCGGCCGAGGATCGAATGCTTGCACAGCACGGCGAAGGTCTCGCCGGTCATGTAGGTGGAGAAGCGGATCATGCGCCCGCCCACGATCTCCACCCATTTGGAATGGGTGCCCGGCAGCACCATGCAGGCGTCGCGGCCCCAGTCGGAACGGTCGGCCAGCACGCCGGCGATCTGGATCTCCTCGCCGCGCAGGATGTCGGGCGGGCCGCTCGGCGGGTCATAGAGGACGCCCGGCGCGATCAGGATGCGGGAGCCCGACGCGCTTTCCACCGGGATGGCCTGCGAGGCCAGGGTGGTCGTGTCGGCGGGGCAGCGGACATAGGGGGCCTCACGCCAGCCCTGGGCGCTGCCGACCATGCCGCCGGCCACCACCGGCAGCCCCGGATAGGCGGCCAGCCAATCGCCGCACAAGTCGGTGAAGGCCTGCTCGAAACCGGTGATGCCCGGCATCGGCAGGTTCTGGATGCCGTGCGCGTTGGCGCGCTGGTCCAGCACCCGCCCGTCGCGGTCCATCAGGAAGCCGCGCAGGCTCGACGTTCCCCAATCGAGGGCGATCAGCGATGCCCCGACGCCCGTTCGTCCCGTTTCCATCCCAAATCCTTTGAAATCGCGTCGGCGACCGCCCGGACCACGGGTCCAAGCTCCTCCATCCGTTCATCCGGCATGTACGGTACGGCGCTCGCCACGCTGATGGCGGCGACGACCTGATTGCGGACGTCACGGATCGGCGCGCCGACGCAGCGGATGCCGATTTCGTTTTCTTCAAGGTCGAAGGACCAGCCGCGGTCCACATAGGCGGCCAGCCGGGATTCGAACTCCGGCCAGGGCGCCAGCGGGGGCCGTTCCGGCGCCGCCGCGGTCAGGCGGAGCGCGTGGTCGTAAAGCTCCGGCCAGCGCTCGCGCGGCAGGCCGAGGAGAAGCGCCTTGCCCAGCCCCGTGGAGGCCAGCGGCATGCGCAGGCCGATGCGCGACCGCATCTCCAGCCCGCGCGTGTTCGGAATCTTGTCGAGGTAGAAGACCTCCGCCCCTTCGACGACGCCGAGATGGACGGTGTCGCCGGTCTGGCGGGCCAGCTCCTCGATGTGCGGGCGGGCGATGGCGACCAGCGGGCGCTGCTCCAGCGCGCGCATGCCGAGCGCGATCAGCTTCGGCCCCAGCAGATAGCCCTTGTAGGGCACGTGGTGCAGATAGCCGTCCTGGGTCAGGCTGTTGAGCATCCGGTGCGTGGTGCTGCGCGGCGTGCCCAGCCGGGCGGCGATGCCCTTCACGTCACCGATGCCCGCCGCCACGCATTCCAGGAGGGCGAGGCCGCGCATCAGCGTCTGGGTTCCGGACGCCTGCGGCTTCTCCGGCGACGCTTGTGCATCGAGCGGATTTGCTCCGATGCCGGCCATTTCCCCCTCCCGCGTTCTTGTTCGATATCTGGCATATCAGTTTCCACCACTTTATGAAGGCGTACGGAGTGTGTCAAATAAATAAATCATCGTCCATATAGTGAGACATTGCAAGCGCAGAACAGCCTTGCCCTGCCGCCGGAGCGATCGTCTTGATCGCGGCGTTACCCCTGCCCATCTGTTCCCTTGAGGCGACCGGGGCCGCGCATGGTGCGGGCCACACAGGCCGTCTTCCCGCGCCTTCGCAAAGGGCGGGAACCATAACGATACGGAGTGCCTGATGGACTTCGGTCTGTTCACCGACCGTGCGCGCGGCGTCATCCAGGCTGCGCAACTGGCGGCTCTCGCCGGACGCCACCAACAGCTCGTCCCCGAACATCTCGTGAAGGCCCTGGTCGAGGACGCCGACGGCGTGCCCGCCAAGCTGATCCGCGATGCCGGCGGCGACCCCGAGCTTCTGAAGACCGCCGCCGAGGAAACCCTGAACCGCCAGACCCGTGTGGATGGCGAAGGGCCGCACCCGATCTTCATGTCCCCGGCACTCGCCGGCGTGCTCCAGAACGCCGTCGAAACGGCGCGCGGTGCCGGCGACAAGTTCGTCTCCCCTGAACGGCTTCTCGAATCGCTGGCCGCCCAGGGCGGCAGCACCCGCGCGCTGTTCCACCGCGCCGGTGTCGATCCCGCGGTGCTGGTCGAAGGCGTCGAGTCGCTGAGCAGGAACCGCCCCGCCGACCGGCAGGAGGATGCCCAGATGGGCGAGGCGCTCGCCAAGTACGCCCGCGACCTGACGGAAGAGGCGCGGCAGGGCCGTCTCGACCCGGTGATCGGGCGCGACGACGAGATCCGGCGGACCATCCAGGTCCTGGCCCGGCGCACCAAGAACAACCCCGTCCTGATCGGCGAGCCCGGCGTCGGCAAGACCGCCGTGGTGGAGGGTCTGGCCCAGCGGCTGGCCTCCGGCGACGTTCCGGAGGGGCTGAAGGACCGGCGCGTGCTCGCGCTCGACCTCACCGCCCTGCTGGCCGGCGCCAAGTTCCGCGGCGACTTCGAGGAGCGGCTGAAGGCCGTTCTGTCGGAGGTGCAGCAGGCGGCGGGCCGCATCATCCTGTTCATCGACGAGCTGCACTCGCTGATCGGCGCCGGCCGCACCGACGGCGCGATGGACGCGGCGAACATGCTGAAGCCTGCGCTGGCGCGCGGTGAGCTGCGCTGCGTCGGCGCCACCACGCCGGACGAGTACCGCAAGTACATCGAGAAGGACGCGGCGCTCGCCCGCCGCTTCCAGCCGGTGAACGTCGACGAACCGTCCGACGAGGACGCCGTGTCGATCCTGCGCGGCATCAAGGGAAAGTACGAGGTGCACCACGGCGTGCGCATCGCCGACGCGGCGGTGGTCGCGGCGGTGCAGCTCTCCGCCCGCTACATCGCCGACCGCCGCCTGCCCGATAAGGCCATCGACCTCGTCGACGAGGCGGCCAGCCGCCTGCGCATGGCCATCGACAGCAAGCCGGAGGCGCTGGACGCCGTCGGCCGCCGCGTCGCCCAGCTGAAGATCGAGCGCGAGGCCCTGAAGTCGGAGCCGGACGCCGCGTCCCAGGAACGGCTGCACAAGCTGGAGTCCGAACTCGCGGTGGACGAGGCGAAGCTGACCGCCATGGAAGAGGAATGGCGCGTCGGCCAGTCCCGCCGCACCGAGGGCCGCCGCCTGAAGGAGGAGCTGGACCAGGCCCGCACCAAGCTGGAGCACGCGCAGCGCGACGGCGACTGGGCGAAGGCCGGCGAGCTGGCCTACGGCGTCGTTCCCGACCTGGAGAAGCGTCTGGCCGAGGCCGAATCCCGCGCCAACGCCGAGCGGGAGGAGGTCACGGCGAAGGACATCGCCGCCGTGGTCACCCGCTGGACCGGCATCCCGGTGGACCGCATGCTGGACAGCGAGCGGCAGCGGCTGAAGGGCATGGAGGACCGGCTGGCCGAGCGCGTCGTCGGTCAGGCGGAGGCGGTGCGCGCCGTGTCCAAGGCGGTGCGCCGGGCGCGGGCCGGGTTGAAGGACCCGAACCGTCCCACCGGCTCCTTCCTGTTCCTCGGCCCGACCGGCGTCGGCAAGACGGAACTGGCCAAGGCGCTGGCCGCCTTCCTGTTCGATGACGAGACCGCGGTCACCCGCGTCGACATGTCGGAATATATGGAGAAGCACTCCGTCGCCCGCATGATCGGCTCGCCTCCGGGTTATGTCGGGTATGACGACGGCGGCACGCTGGCCGAGAAGATCCGGCGCCGGCCCTATCAGGTCGTCCTGCTGGACGAGGTGGAGAAGGCCCATCCGGACGTGCTGAACGTGCTGCTCCAGGCGCTCGACGACGGGCGGCTGACCGATGGGCAGGGCCGCACGGCGGACTTCCGCCACGCGATCCTGATCATGACGTCGAACCTTGGGGCGGACGCCCTGACGGCGCTCGGCGAGGACGACAGCCTGGAGGGTGCCAGGGTCGAGGTGATGGACGCGGTGCGCCGCGCCTTCCGGCCGGAGTTCCTGAACCGGCTGGACGACGTGCTGATCTTCCGCCGGCTGGGGCGCGAGCAGATGGCCCACATCGTGGACATCCAGCTTGCCCGCGTCGCCGACCGTCTGGCGGAGCGCGGCCTGTCGCTGACCGCCGACGACGCGGCCCGCGCCCGGCTCGCCGACCTCGGCTGGGATCCGGCCTTCGGCGCCCGTCCATTGAAGCGGGCGGTGCAGAATCTAGTGGAGGACCCGATCGCCGAGCGTCTGCTCGACGGCGAGGTGGACGAGCGCTCGACCCTGCACCTGTCGGCGCGGGACGGCTGCCTGACCCTGGACGGGGTGCCGGTCGAGGAGGACCGGGCCACGGGCTTCAAGGCCCCGGAACGCCCGCCGCTGGGCTTCGCCCTGACCGGCGGCGGTGGACGCAGCGCGGCTGTCCACTGATCGTGATGCGTAACAAAAACCCCGGCCTGCAAGGGCCGGGGTTTTTCCTTACGAGCGCTGCCGCTCCGGCACCACCAGCCAGCGCGCCAGGGCGTAGAGGTTGAGCGCTACATAGACCGCCGCCCCGACCACCCCCATGATGAGGCCGCCGAGCTGCTGGTCGGCCAGAGCGGACAGGCCCCAGTGCGCCGTCGTCTCCAGATGGTAGACGAACAGCGGCTGCGGAGCGAAAATCAGCAGGGCCGCCAGGATGGCGAGATGGACCGAGGTGCCGAAGGCGGACAGCAGCCCCCTCCCCCGCATCGCCGGCCCGTCCGGGGCCAGCACCGTCCGCCACGCCGCGACCGCGCCGGTGAGCAGGCTGGCGTGCATGGCCCACAACACCGCGTCGAAGCGCAGCGCCGCCATGTAGGGTCCCGGCAGGTGCCACACCCAGAGGAACAGCCCGAACAGACCCCAGGCAATCTCCGGTACCGCCAGGGGTGACGCCAGGGTCCGCATCCAGTTGGGCCAGCGCACCGCGCCCATCGGCCAGGACAGGACCAGCAGGGGCGCCGCCACCTGGATGGTCAAAAGATGCTGGACCACCCGCGCCGAGAACAGGGCGGATGTCAGGTTGCACAGCGGCGACACGAAAGCGGCGAACAGCACCAGCCACCCGGCGGCGAAGCACCAGGGCTGATGTGGCGCCATGGCCGCCCCATGCCGCCGCACCACCATCGCGTATCCCGCGGCGGCCAGGGCGAAGACGGACAGAAGGACCGGATCGCCGTTCCAGGCGCTCCAGAACCCCTCCGGCACTGGCGGGGCGCCGCAATAGGGAATGATGGACGGCAGCGTTTCGGCAAGTGGCGTTGCGGCGGGCACGGCTGGACCTCCCTTGGCCTACAGCCGTGTAAAACCGCGAAAGGCCCTTGGGTTCCCGAATGACGACCGAACGCAGCTCAGGCCCGTTCGGCGGTTTCGATCAGGTCAGTGCGCCCGATGCGGCGCAGCGAAGCCTCCAGCCGCGTGTCGTCCTCGCGGATTTCGCGCAGCGTGTGCAGCGTGAACATCACATGCGCCTCAGCGGCCGCATGGGCGGCCTCGGCGTCGCCGGCCAGCACCGCGTCGGCGATGGCCAGATGCTGATCCAGCAGCAGGTTGCGCACGCCGGGCCGGGTGTAGAGCCGGTCGCGGTTGTAGAACACGTCGTTGCGCAGCATCTCCGACAGCGCGCCCATGATGTGCAGCATCACCGTGTTGTGCGCCGCCTCGTAGAAGGCAAGGTGAAGCTGGGCATCCACATCGGCCTCTTCCGACGGGTCGTCCTTCCCATGGGCGTCGCGCATGCGCTGGGCCAGAGCGCGGATCGCCTCGCGGTCGAGATCGGTCGCCCGTTGCGCGGCCAGCTTGGCGGCGGCCGCCTCGATGGAGCTGCGGAACTCGAGATAATGGAAGGGCGCGTCCGGATCGGATTGCAGCAGCGCCGCCAGCGGGGCGGCGATGGGCGCCAGGAACTGCGCGATGTGCGTGCCGTTGCGCCCGGAGACGAGCAGCCCGCGCTCCTCCAGCTTCTCCAGGGCATCGCGCAGCGACGGGCGCGAGACGTCCAGCTTCAGCGCCAGATCCCTCTCCGGCAGCAGCTTCTCTCCCGGACGCAGGACGCCCTCCCGGATCAACGCCTCCAGATGGTCGGCGATGGCGTCCGCCAATTTGGCCGGCTTTATCATTCCCTTGCCCTGCCCCTTGCCCTGCATCCGCAGAAACCCCGCCTTATCCAGAAGGTTAGATATCGTCATGGCGGTCGCTCGTCCAGCCCTGCCGCACCCATGACACCGTTTCCCGGCCGCCCCGCCATCGAATGGGTCCAGTGGTAATACCATGGACAAGAAAAAGTCTCTCGCGACGCTCACGGTAAATTGAATTTTCCCTATTGCCAACCATTGCGACCCAATGTATCCGTTCTGAGCCTTTGGTCATAATTTTTGACCGGAGCCCAACCCAAGAAAAAACTGATCTCCATGGTCAAATGACCATGGAATGACAGGCGGCGCGCGTCCGGATAAGACGCGCGGGTCCGGGCTCCATTCACGGTCGCAGGCCAAAGCGCAGAACCGAGAATCTGCGGCATAGGTAGGAAACATGCAGCCCTGGACACAAGTCTACGATCCCGCGGGTAACCTTTGGCTTTCGGCACTTGTGGCCGCGTTGCCGATCATTTTCTTCTTCATCGCGCTGACCGTTCTGCGCATGAAGGGCCACATCGCGGGCACCATCACCGTCGCCATTTCGCTGGCCGTCGCCATCCTGTTCTACAAGATGCCGGTCGGCATGGCGCTGGCGTCCGCCGGATACGGCTTCCTTTACGGCCTGTGGCCCATCGCCTGGATCATCGTGGCCGCCGTGTTCCTCTACAAGATCACGGTCAAGACCGGCCAGTTCGAGATCATCCGCTCGTCGGTGGTGTCGATCACCGAGGACCAGCGGCTTCAGATGCTGATGGTCGGCTTCTCCTTCGGCGCCTTCCTGGAAGGGGCGGCGGGCTTCGGCGCGCCGGTCGCCATCACCGCGGCGCTGCTGGTCGGGCTGGGGTTCAACCCGCTCTATGCCGCCGGTCTCTGCCTGATCGCCAACACCGCCCCGGTGGCCTTCGGCGCCATGGGCATTCCGATCATCGTCGCCGGTCAGGTCACCTCGCTCGACCCGTTCAAGATCGGCGCCATGGCCGGCCGCCAGCTTCCGCTGCTGTCCGTCTTCGTGCCCTTCTGGATCATCATGATCATGGACGGCTGGAAGGGCGTGCGCGAGACTTGGCCCGCCATCCTGGTCGCCGGCGGCACCTTCGCCGTCACCCAGTACTTCACCGCCAACTTCATCGGGCCTGAGCTGCCGGACATCACCTCCGCTCTGGTCAGCCTCGTCAGCATCACCGTCTTCCTGAAGTTCTGGAAGCCGAAGGCGATCTTCCGCTTCGCCAATTCCCCGCTGGCGTCGGGTCCGGTGCCGCAGTCGGTCGGCGCCATGGCGTCGAGCGAGTTCAACGCCCAGCGCGGTTACAGCGCCGGTGAGATCGCCAAGGCCTGGTCGCCCTTCCTGATCCTGACCGTGATCGTCACGATCTGGAGCCTGAAGCCCTTCAAGGCGCTGTTCGCCAAGGGCGGCGCGCTGGCCGACACGGTGCTGTACTTCCCGATCGCCGGGCTGGACAAGCTGGTGCTGAAGGCCGCCCCGATCGTCGCCTCGCCGAAGCCCATCGACGCCGTCTACAAGCTCGATCTGCTGGCGGCCACCGGCACGGCCATCCTGATCTCCGCGATCATCACGATGGTCATGCTGAAGATGCGTCCGGCCGACGGCGTCAAGACCTTCGTCGAGACGGTCAGCGAGCTGAAGCGCCCGATCTACTCGATCGGCATGGTCCTGGCCTTCGCCTTCATCGCCAACTACTCGGGTCTGTCCTCGACCCTGGCGCTGCTGCTGGCCGGCACGGGCTTCCTGTTCCCGTTCTTCTCGCCGATCCTGGGCTGGCTGGGCGTGTTCCTGACCGGGTCCGACACGTCGAGCAACGCGCTGTTCTGCGGCCTGCAGGCCACCACGGCGCAGCAGGTGGGCGTGTCCGACGTGCTGATGGTCGCAGCCAACACGACCGGCGGCGTCACCGGCAAGATGATCTCCCCGCAGTCGATCGCCGTGGCCTGCGCCGCGGTGGGTCTGGTCGGCCGCGAGTCCGAGCTGTTCCGCTTCACCGTGAAGCACAGCCTGTTCTTCGTCGCGATCATCGGCGTCATCACCATGATCCAGGCCTACATCCTGCCCTGGATGATCCCGTAAGCGTCGACGTCCGAACCCCCTTCTCCTCCCCTCGGGGAGAAGGGGCGTCATCCACTGCCGAGCTTTATTCCATACGGCGCCGCTCGGCCTTCCATCCGGTCGGGAGGCGCCGCTTTCTTTGTGCGCCTTATTTCTTACGCATTGCAGCATCACAGCGCTGCGTTTGGTCAATTCATTTTACCATTGCGGCCACCCAGCAAATCGATTATCCCCAGCAAATCTATTATCCGACCTACTGACTGTGGCACACAACAAGCCGTCCGTCCGACGGGCGGAAACAAACGTCGCCCCAGCACCCGCAACCCGGACCGGCGATCACGGAGGAGTCGTCGCGCGGTCCCAGATCCGGAGGCCCCGAGAACCGATGCTGCCCGCGCCCTATGACCGCCTGCACGCGGCCCTCCGGGAGTTCATGCCGGACGAACGCCTCGTCACCGACCCGCTGCGCACGCTGGCCTACGGGACCGACGGCAGCTTCTACCGCCTGATCCCGAAGATCGTCGCGATCGTCGAGGCCGAGGGCGAGGTGGTGCGGCTGCTCAACCTCTGCCGGGAGTTGAAGACCCCGGTGACCTTCCGCGCCGCCGGCACCAGCCTGTCGGGCCAGGCGGTTACCGATTCCGTCCTGGTCCTGCTGGGCGACAGCTGGCGCGGCTGCACCATTCCGCCGGGTGCCGCGACGGTGACCCTCCAGCCCGGCGTCATCGGGGCGGAGGCGAACCGCAAGCTGGCTCCCTTCGGGCGCAAGATCGGTCCGGACCCGGCCTCCATCGCCACTGCCAAGATCGGCGGCATCGCGGCCAACAACGCCAGCGGCATGTGCTGCGGCACCGCGCAGAACAGCTACCGCACGCTGGCCTCCATGCGGCTGGTGCTGGCCGACGGCACGCTGCTCGACACCGGCGACGCCGCCAGCCGCGCCGCCTTCGCCGTCAGCCACGGCGCCCTGCTGGCCGGCCTGTCCGATCTGGCCGCCCGCACCCGCGCCGACGAGAAACTGGCGGAGCGCATCCGCAACAAGTTCCGCATCAAGAACACCACCGGCTACAGCCTGAACGCCCTGGTGGACTTCGAGGAGCCGGTCGAGATCCTCCAGCACCTGATGATCGGGTCGGAGGGCACGCTCGGCTTCCTGTCCGAGATCACCTACAACACGGTGCCGGAACACGCCCACAAGGCGAACGCCCTGCTGATGTACCCGGACATTGGGGAGGCCTGCCGCGCCGTCGCGCTGATGAAGCCGACGCCGGTCTCGGCGGTGGAGCTGATGGACCGCGCCTCGCTGCGCTCGGTCGAGGGCAAGCCGGGCATGCCGGACTTCATCGGCGGGCTGGGGCCGGACGCCTCCGCCCTGCTCGTGGAGATCCGCGGCGAGGATGCGGCGGCGCTGGACGCCAACATCGCCGCGGTCAGCGCGGTGATCGCCCAGACCCAGACCCTGTTCGAGCCGACCTTCACCACCGACGCCAAGCTGGGCGAAAGCTACTGGAAGATCCGCAAGGGCCTGTTCCCGGCGGTCGGCGCCATGCGCAAGGTCGGCACCACGGTCATCATCGAGGACGTGGCCTACCCGCTCGACCGGCTGGCCGAGGCGACGGTCGAGCTTCAGGCCATGTTCCTGAAATTCGGCTACACCGAGGCGATCATCTTCGGCCACGCGCTGGAAGGGAACCTGCACTTCGTCTTCACCCAGGCCTTCGACACCGACGAGGAGGTGGACCGCTACCGCCGCTTCATGGACGCGGTGTGCGATCAGGTGGTGCGCAAGTACGACGGCTCGCTGAAGGCGGAGCACGGCACGGGCCGCAACATGGCGCCCTTCGTGGAGATGGAGTGGGGTCCGCAGGCCTATGGCCTGATGAAGGAGATCAAGGCGCTGCTCGACCCGCAGGGCCTGCTGAACCCCGGCGTCATCCTGAACGACGATCCGGAGGCGCATCTCAAGAATCTCAAAGCGATGCCCGCCGCCCATCCTCTGGTGGACACCTGCATCGAGTGCGGCTTCTGCGAGCCGACCTGCCCGTCGCACAAGATGACGCTGTCCCCCCGGCAGCGCATCGTCGGCTGGCGCGAGATTTCGCGTCTTGAGTCCACGGGGGCGGACGCGGCGCGGCTCGGCGCCCTGCACGAGGCTTACGACTATCAGGGCATCGACACCTGCGCGGCTTGCGGCCTCTGCTCCACCGCCTGCCCGGTGGGGATCGAGACGGGGCTGCTCATCAAGGCGATCCGGGGCGACCGTCGCGGGGCGATGGCCCAGGGTTTCGGCAACTACGTCGCTGGCCACACCGCCGGGGCCTTGTCGATCGCCCGCACCGGCCTGAAGCTGGCCGATCTGGCGAAGCGGACGCTGGGCGACGACACGGCGAACGGGCTGTTCGAGAAGCTGCGCACCGTGACGGGCCAGCGCCTGCCGCACCTCCCCCGTTCGCTGCCCACACCGACCAACTTCACGCCGCTGCCTCAGGCCAAGGCGTCCGCCGACGCACCGACCGTCGTCTATGTGCCGAGCTGCACCAGCCGCAGCATGGGTCCCGCCGCCAACGATCCGGAGAAGACCCCGCTGCCGGTGAAGGTGGAAGCGCTGTTCCAGAAGGCCGGCTACCGCGTCGCCTATCCGGAGCAGCTGTCCTCGCTGTGCTGCGGCATGCCGTTGGAGAGCAAGGGGCTGGCGGCTCAGGCCGACGCCAAGGCGGAGGAGATGGTCCGCGCCATCTGGGCGGCCAGCACCAACGGCACCGCCCCGGTGGTCCTCGACACCAGCCCTTGTTCCTTCCGGTTGAAGAAGCATCTGAAGGATGCCGGGCTCCAGGTCCTGGATCTGGTTGAGTTCATCCACGACCACCTGTTGCATCGGCTGACCTTCACCAAGCAGACGGAGCCGGTGGTGCTGCACCTGACCTGCTCCACCCGGCGGATGGGGTTGGATGCCAAGATGAAGGCGGTGGCCGCCGCCTGCGCCACCCAGGTGGTGGTGCCGGAGGATGTCGGCTGCTGCGGCTTCGCCGGCGACAAGGGTTTCACCACGCCGGAGCTGAATGCCCACGCCCTGCGCCACCTGTCCAAGGACATCCCCGCCGGGGCCAAGGCCGGCTATTCGAACAGCCGGACCTGCGAGATCGGCCTGTCCGACCACTCCGGCTTGCCGTACCGTTCCATTGTCTATCTGGTCGATGCCTGCTCGACGCCGAAGGCTCCCGCCACGGCTTCCACGCGCGCGTCGGAACCCGCGTTTTGAGGCGGGAGGGAGGAAAATCATGAGCCACGACGGCACCATAAGCCGCCCCGACATCGAGCGGCCGGAAAGCGTTTATTTCTTCGGCACCTGTCTGGTCGACCTGTTCTACCCGGAAGCCGGCATGGCCGGCATGGAACTGCTGAAGGCGCAGGGCGTCCGCGTCGTCTTCCCGCAGGGGCAGAGCTGCTGCGGCCAGCCCGCCTACAACTCCGGCTACCGTGAGGAGGCGTTGAAGGTCGCCCGCGCGCAGCTCGACTATTTCCCCGGCGACTGGCCCATCGTCGTGCCGTCGGGGTCCTGCGCCGGCATGATGAGCAAGCACTGGCCCGACCTGTTCAAGGGCGAGCCGGACGAGGCCCGCGCCCGTCAGGTGGCGTCCCGCGTGTGGGAGCTGACCCAGTTCCTCGTCCAGGTCCTGAAGGTGAAGTTCGAGGACCAGGGGCCGCCGGTGAAGATCACCTGGCACGCCTCCTGCCACGCCCAGCGCGAAATGGGGGTGACTGACGAGCCGAAGTCCCTGCTGCGACAGCTCGCCAACGTCGAACTGGTCGAGTTGCAGCGGGAGAAGGAATGCTGCGGCTTCGGCGGCACCTTCGCCGTGCGCCATCCGGAGATTTCCGCCGCCATGGTCGGCGACAAGGTGGCGGACATCGAGAACACCGGGGCCAAGGCCGTGGTGTCCGGCGACTGCGGCTGCCTGATGAACATCTCCGGCGCGCTGGAGGCTGGCCTGAAGCCGGTCCGCGGCGTCCACATCGCCCAGTTCCTGAAGGAGCGCACCCATGGGTGAGACCAGCATCAATTTCGCCAAGGCCTCCAGCGCAGCCCTTCAGGACCAGCAGCTTCGCGGCAACTTCCGCCGCGCCATGGACGGGCTGATGTCCAAACGCGCGGTGCAGTTCGCCGACACCGCCGAGTGGAACGGGGTGCGGACGCTCGGCGCCTCGGTCCGCCTGCGCGCCCTGTCCAAGCTGCCGGAACTGCTGGAAAAGCTGGAAGCCAACTGCACGAAGAACGGCATCCAGGTCCATTGGGCCTCGACCACCGACGAGGCCAACGCCATCGTCCTCTCCATCATGCAGCGCGTGAACGCCAAGCTGGTGGTCAAGGGAAAGTCGATGGTGTCGGAGGAGATGCACCTCAACGCCTTCCTGGAAAAGCACGGCATCGAGAGCCTGGAAAGCGACCTCGGCGAATACATCGTGCAGCTTGATGAGGCGATGCCCTCGCACATCATCATGCCGGCGATCCACATGAACACCAAGCAGATCGCCCATCTGTTCAAGCAGAAGATCAAGGAGGCGGAATACACCGAGGACGTGGCCCAGCTCACCGACCTCGCCCGCCGCGTCCTGCGCAAGAAGTTCGCGACCGCCGACGTCGGCATCTCCGGCGTCAACATGGCGGTGGCGGAGACGGGCACGCTCTGCCTGGTGGAGAACGAGGGCAACGGGCGCATGAGCACCACGGTGCCGCCCGTCCACATCGCCGTCATGGGCCTGGAAAAGGTCGTGGAAAAGCTTGAGGACGTGCCGCCGGTCATCAGCCTGCTGACCCGCTCGGCCACCGCCCAGCCGATCACCACCTACGTCAACATGATTTCCAGCCCCCGCAAGGAGGGCGAGAAGGACGGCCCGAACGAGATCCATCTGGTGATCCTCGACAACGGACGGTCGGGCATCTACGCCGACGAGGAGCTGCGCAATACGCTGCGCTGCATCCGCTGCGGCGCCTGCATGAACCATTGCCCGGTCTACACCAAGGTCGGCGGCCACGCCTATCAGGCGCCCTACCCCGGCCCGATCGGCTCGATCCTGATGCCGCAGGTGGAAGGGCTGGAGACGCGGGGCGAGCTGCCGCACGCCTGCACCATGTGCAACGCCTGCGTCGAGATCTGCCCGGTCAAGATCCCCATCGTCGAGATCATGGGCCGCCTGCGGTCCGAGGCCGTGCACCCCGGCGACGCGGTGCGGGGCGCCGGCTCGCACGCCAGCAAGGCGGAGGCGATGGTGTGGAAGGGCTGGTCGATGACCTACGCCTCGCCGCTCGCCTACCAGTTCGCGACGGCGCTTCTGGCGAAGCTGGGCAACGCCGCGCCCGCCAGCCTGCCGCTGCTGAAGGAGTGGACGAACGTGCGGTCCAAGCCGCGCTTCGCCAACCGCACGCTCCACGCCCTCGCCCGCGAGAAGGGGATTCCCGATGTCTGAGTCCAGAAACGCGATCCTGGGCAAGCTGCGCGCCGGGCGCGACGCCCACCCGCTGACCCCGCCAGAGTCCGACTTCGCCGTCCTGCGCAACAAGCGCTGGGACGGCGCGGAACGGCTGGAGCGCATCAAGCGCATGATGGAGGCCGTGCACACAGAATTCCTGGAGACGACGGAGGCCGACTGGCCCGCCGACGTCCAGGCATTCCTCACGGCGCAGGGCACCCGCAACCTGCTGTTCGGCCCGGCGACCGAAGCCGGGGCGCGCCTGTCGGCCGAATGGGCGGAAGGCGGTCCGGAGCTGATCCCCTACGCCGACCGGGTCGAGACTTTCAAGGAGCGGCTGTTCGACGGCATCGACGCCGGCATCACCACGACGTTGGGGGCCATCGCCGACACCGGCAGCCTGATCGTCTGGCCGACGCCGGAGGAGCCGCGGCTGATGTCGCTGGTGCCGCACATGCATCTGGCGCTGCTGCGCGCCGACGCGCTGTACGACACCTTCTGGCAGGCGATGACCGAGAACCGCTGGGCCGACGGCATGCCGACCAACGCCCTGCTCATCTCCGGACCGTCGAAGACGGCGGACATCGAACAGACGCTGGCTTACGGCGTCCACGGGCCGAAGCGGCTGGTGGTGGTTATCGTCCGGTAAGGGCGCGGAGAGCGCGTTTGACGTTCATAACCCTCTCCCCCCTGGGGAGAGGGTGGCCCGAAGGGGCCTCTCGCGCTGGCCGAAGGCCAGCACTGACGGCGGCAGGCGGATGCCAGAGGCATCCGCTGAGCGCCGGTGAGGGGGATGTGCATTTGCCGGAGGCTCCGCCACGCCCACCCCCTCACCCTAACCCTCTCCCCGGAGGGGAGAGGGAATTTAAAGCCCTGCACGGGTGGCGGAGTGCCGCCGGGACGGGTATAGTGCGGGGTCTTGTTCGCCTCAGTTTTTAGGACCCGACCGCCTTGGACCCGACCGCCGTTCCCACCCCCCAGTCCGCCACCATCGCCGAACGCGTCGCCAAGACCGGCATCGACGAGGCGATGATCGAAGCCCTCGTCCGCACCTTCTACGGCAAGATCCGCGACGACGCCCTGCTCGGCCCGGTCTTCGGCGCGGCGATCACCGACTGGGAGCCCCATCTTCTGAAGATGATCGACTTCTGGTCCTCGGTCGCCCTGCTGACCCACCGCTACGACGGGCGCCCCCTGCCCGCCCATGTCCGCTTCGACATCGGGCCGGCGCATTTCGAGCGCTGGCTGGAGCTGTTCCGCGAGACGACGGCCGAGGTCTGCACGCCCGAGGCCGCCGCCTTCTTCGAGGACCGCGCGGCCAACATCGGGCGCAGCATCCAGATGGGGGTGGATTTCTTCCGCAAGCAGGCCGCCGCCGACGCTGGCGTTGCTCGCTGATCAGGCCCCGCGCACCGGCTTGCCCTTCACGCCCCAGCTGTCCGTGAAGTCGCGCACGCCGGGGATGGTCATCATGTGGGCGTCCTTGACGTACACGAACTGCTTGGGGCCAAGCTCGTACTCCATCATGGTGATGCCCTTGGCCCGGCAGCGCTTCTGCTCCTCGGCCCCGATGCGGCGGTCGGAGACCACCATGTCGGGGTGCTCCAGCCCGACCCCGGCGCAGAAGCTGCGGAATCCGCTGTTGGTGCCCTCGGCGACGAGGCGCGGCTGGGTGTCGGGCGTGCTGTTGAAGCGGCTGGCCGCGCTGCTGACCGCCCCCCGCATGGACGGGCTGCCGACGATCCAAACCCCGCGCTCCTCGGGCGGCGGCTTCGGCACGGTCGGCGGCGGCAGGGTGGCCGTCTGCTGCGGCGGCGAAAACCCAGGGAATTGGCACCCGGCCAGCGCCGCCGCGACGGCGACCATGGCAAGGCCTTTCGACAGGGATGGCACTCTGTTGTCTCCTCCATAACCCTCGCACGGCGCGGCACCGGCGGCACCGCTGGTGGTAGCAACGCTCAAGCCGGCCCGATGGCTCCAAGATGGCTGGCCAGCGCGGCTTCGAGAAGGCGCGGGGTCACCGGCTTGTGCATCAGGCCGAGACCGTGCCGGGCGGCATCGCGCTGCGGCTCCGGCCCGATCTCCCCGGTGACGATGAGACCCGGCACGTCGGCGCCGAACAGGTCGCGGATGCGCAGGATGGCCTCGGTGCCGACCCGCCCCTGGCGCAGCCGGTAGTCGGCCAGCACGACGTCGGGCCGCCGCCCGCCGGTGCGCAGACGCTCCAGCGCTTCACCGGTGCTCCCGGCGGACAGCACCTCGAATCCCCACTCGCCCAGCATCGCCGCCAGCCCCAACAGAACGATGGCGTCGTCCTCCACGACCACCGCCAGCCGCCCGTCCCCGGTCGCGGTCATGGCATCGGCCCGGCCCGTTCGCATGGCGGTCACCGGAGGGCGCGGGGCGTCCTGACGGATCAAGGGGACGCTGACCGAGAAGATTGAACCGCGCCCCGGCCGCGACACCAGATCCACCGGATGGTCGAGCAGCCGCGACAGCCGGCGCACGATGGCGAGCCCGAGGCCAAGGCCCTGGTCGCGGTCGCGTTCCGGGTTGCCGATCTGGTGGAACTCCTCAAAGATGCGCTCCCGCTGTTCGGGCGGGATGCCCAGGCCGGTGTCGTGCACCTCCACGCACAGGCGCGTTCCCTGGGGGCGGCAATCGACCATGACGCGGCCCCGGTCGGTGTAGCGGATGGCGTTGTCGACCAGATTGCGCAGCATCCGGCCCAACAAAACCCGGTCGCTGCGCACCGTGCCGGTGAAGGGAACGACCCGCCAGTCCAGCCCCTTGGCTTCGGCCAGCGGAGTATAGGCGGCGGACAGCGGGCCGAGCAGGTCGGCGACGGGGAATTCCTCGATCTGTGGCGCCACCACCCCGGCGTCGAGGCGCGACACGTCGAGCAGGCTATCCAGGAGATCCTTCAGCGTGTCCAGCCCCTGCTGAAGCCGGTCCAGCGCCCGCTGCCCGGCCTCGCCGGCGACATGCGGCGCCAACGCCCCGGCGAACAGCAGGATCGACTGCATGGGTTGGCGCAGGTCGTGGCTGGCCGCCGCCAGGAAGCGGCCTTTCGAGCGGTCGGCCTCCTCCGCCGCCTGCTGGGCGCGCCGGATGTCGTGGATGTCCACGGCGGTGCCGATCCAGGAGACGATGGCGCCCCTTTCCCGCACCGGCACCACGCGGCACTGGTGCCAGCGCCACGCCCCGTCGGCGCGCCGCATCCGGATGTTGCTCTGGTAAGGCGTTCCGGCGGCGATCGAGCGCGTCCTCAGCTCGAGATAGGCGGGGCGGTCGTCCGGATGGAACCCCTTCCAGGCGGACATGGCCTCCACGTCCTGGCCGGTGTAGGCTCGCAATTCCTCATTGTAGTATTCGGGAGTGCCGTCCGGACGGTTGATCCACATCAGCAACGGCGTGTTGTCCACCAGCGTGCGGAACCGCGCCTCGCTCGACCGCAGCGCCTCCTCCGCCCGCTTGCGGGCGGTGATGTCGCGGGCGACCCCGACGACGCCGATGGCCGCCCCCCAGGCGTCGCGCAGGGGCATCACGCTGATCATCAGGACGCGCTTGCCATCCTCGATGGGGAAAGGCAGTTCCTCCTCGACCGTCTCCTCCCGCCCGGTGACGACCACCCGCCCGCACAGGTCGTCGAGCCGCTCGGCCTCTTCCGGCGGGAACAGATCCTCGTCGGTCAGGCCGACCACCGCCTCCCGCGTCCGTCCGAACAGGCGCGCGGTCGCGGAGTTGACCAAGGTGAAGCGGCGCTCGCGGTCCTTGGCGAAGATCGGGTCGGTGACGCTCTCCAGAAGGCTTTCCAGCAGGGCGTTCTTGTCCCGCAGCAGCGTCTCCGCCGCCTGGGCGGCACGGTGGGCGGCCTGGGTTTCCATCTCGTGCATGGCGAGACGGGCGAACTCCTCCAGATCCCGCTCGTCCTCCGCGCTGAACTCCGGATGGGGCCGGTGGTCGAGCAGGGAGAAGGTTCCGATCCGCAGCCCATCCGGCGCGATCAGCGGCGCGCCGGCGTAGAAGCGCAAATGCGGCGGCCCGGCCACCAATTCGTTGTCGGCAAAGCGGTCGTCCTCCTGCGTGTCGTGCACGACCAGCACCGCGTCGTCGAGAATGGTGTGGGCGCAGAAGGACAGCCGCCGCTCGACGACCATCGTTTCCAGGCCATAGCCGGCCTTGGACCATTGCCGCGTCTCGTCCACCAGGTTGACCATGACGATGGGCATGCGGAAATGGCGGGCGCCCAGCCGGGCCAGCCGGTCGAAGGCCGCTTCCGGCGGCGTGTCCAGCACGCCGTAGCCCTTCAGCCGGTCGAGCCGGGCGTGCTCATCCGATGGCCATGGCGGCTCGATGCTTGTCAACGTGGCCCCTTACAGACAGGAGTCGAAGCAAGACGCGAACAAGACGCTGACGGTTCAGGCGCGAACGTGCCCGTAACCATCATGTGGGCAGAGCCAAGGCCTATGGAAAGACGCGCTGCCGGTTTCCCTTCCGCCACCCTTCGGTCCACGGCACAATTCCTTTCAACGCAAACCCTTTGGGTCCGGGCAAAGTGCCTCCCGCGCCCCCACATGACCAGAATCCGTCTCCCGCCCCCAATCGGAGCACAGCATGAAGGACAGCAGGCCGAACCACGAATCCGCCGCCTACCGCATCGCTTTCGAGGACCGCGATTTCCTGTTGAGCGAGCCGATGCGCGGGGTGCGCTTCATGCTCGAATACGCCAAGCCGGAAGCGGAGCTGAAGGCCTGGGGCATCCGGTCCACCATCGTGGTCTATGGCAGCGCGCGGGTGCCCTCGCCCGAGCGGGCGGAACAGCTTCTCCGCGACGCCCGGACTTCGGAGGAGCGGCAACTGGCCGAGCGGCGGGCCAAGCAGGCGGCTTGGTACGAGGAGGCGCGGACCTTCGGGCGCATCGTGTCGGAGCGCGGCGGCGCCCTGGCGCCCACCGAGGACGGGCAGCGCGACAACGTGATCGCCACCGGCGGCGGTCCCGGCCTGATGGAGGCCGCCAACCGCGGCGCGCAGGAGGCCGGGGCGCCGAGCATCGGCTTCAACATCAGCCTGCCGCAGGAACCGCACCCCAACCCCTACAGCACGCCGGAGCTGACCTTCCGCTTCCATTATTTCGCCATCCGGAAAATGCATCTGGCGATGCGCGCCAACGGGCTGGCGATCTTCCCCGGCGGTTTCGGCACCTTCGACGAGGCGTTCGAGATCCTGAACCTGCGCAACACCAACAAGGCCTCCCGCCTGCCCATCGTCTTCGTCGGGCGCGACTACTGGAACGAGGTGGTGAACTTCCGCGCCCTGGCCGACCATGGCATGATCAGCGCCGGCGATCTGGAACTGTTCGACATCGCCGACACGGCGGAGGAGGCGTGGGACTGCATGACCCGGCTCGGCCTCAAGCGCGGCAACCCGCCGCTGGGTCCCGCCGGCACCGGCATGTCAGCCGCCGATGAGGAGAACTGAGGCTCAGCCCGGCGGCGGGCTGTCGGCGGCGGCCGGAACGGTCGAGGCGGGGGCGTTCAGCGCCACCCGCCCGACGCCTGGGATCTTGACCGCGAGATCGAAGGGATCGACCCCGAAGGTCATTCCCAGCAGGTTCACCTCGAACCCCTCCTCCTTGGCCAGGAGCAGGCCGGCGAGGCCGAACAGGCTGACCTGCCAACCGGTGCCGCTGGGCGCACGCGCGATCAGGCCGGTGCCCAGATAGTCCTTGCCCAGCGCTGTGGAGGGCAGGTCGAGCCGCAGATCCGGCACTGCCCGCCCCACCCAGGCGGCGAAGGTGTTGCTGTTGGGGCCGGGCCAGATGCGGTATTCCCCGGCGTAGGGGTAGCTCCGGGCGGCCTCGGCGATCTTGGGGATGGCGGCCTCGGCGGCGGGGCCGCGCAGTTCGGCCAGCACCGCGGGGGCGGAGCCGAACCAGCGCCCATCGGGGTCGCGGTTGCTGACCGCCACCGCCGGCAGGCCGCGGTAGACCCGCCAGCCGACCACTTCATAGACGGTGTAGGCCGATGCCCCCGCCGGCTTCACCGCGAACCATGGGTGCGTGCCGAAGGCGCCGCGCCAGGACAGGGCGCGGGCGGCGTAGACCTGCACCACCGCCTCCGGTGTCGTGGCGGGTTCGGGGGCGAGGCCGACGGGCTTGCGGTCCGCCCGGCTCCAGTCCACGCCCAGCGTCGCCGTTCCCGACGCGATCACGAAGGCCGGACCGGCCAGCAGCAGGACCAGTGTCATTAAAATTACCAGGATGCTGGCCGACATTCTTTTCCGCACCGCTCCCTCTCGCCTGATGAGCCGTTTCCCAGATAGGCTGTCATCGCCCCGCCCGCCACCGATGTTGTACGTTGAGGACCATCCGGTTGGTTCATCACCGAATGGTTCATCGAAGGAGCGCACCGATGCCCGTCGCCGACCTCACTGACCTTCTGGACCGCATCACCCGGCAGGCGCCGACCCGCGCCGCGACGATGGAGGTCGCCCGTGCGCTTGGCTGGACCACGGGGCCGAGCCGCAAGGGGTGGAAGGTGGTCCAGCCCACCGGCTATGTCGGCGGCATGGTCGTCCCGCCCAGCGCCGACACTGCCGCCGCGGAGGCGTGGTTCGACCCGGAGGGGACGGAACGCGGCCTCGCCGGTCCCAACGCGGAGTTTCCGCCCTATCTGACCAGCCTGGACACCGCCCTGTCCGCCGTCCCCGCGGCGGAGCGCTCGATTGCCCTGCGAACCGCGCTGGACCGCCACCGGGCATGGCAGGAGGAGTCCGGGCGGGACGACGCGGCGCTCGTCCGCCTGCCCGCCTTCGTCATCGCGGCGTGGCTGTCCGTGAAACCGGCGGCATGACGGACGTCACTCCGCCGCTCCGCTCTCCTTGCGGGAGCTGTTCATGGCCTGGGCGGCGGCGAACCCGATAACCCGGTTGGCGGCGTCCGGATCGTCCACCCGCACCACCACGCCGCGCCCGACCAGGTGGATGCCGTGAGCCTGGAAGGCCCGGATCAGGCGGTGATAGGCCTCGCGCCGAATGACGAACTGCTCGTTGGGCTTGGTGATGAACTTGACGCCGATGATGGCCGCGTCGTCCTCCACCCGCCGCACCCCCTGCGACTTCAGCGGCTCGATGAAGCTCGGCCCCATCTCCGGGTCGGCGGACAGCTCCTTGCCGACCTCCTTCACCAGCTTCTTGACCAACCCCATGTCGGTTTCCGGCGGAACGCGGAACTCCAGCCGCATCAACGCCCAATCGCGGCTGTAGTTGGTCAGCGCCTTGATCTGGCCGAAGGGCAGCGTGTGCACCGCGCCGCGGTGATGGCGAAGCTTCAGCGAGCGCAGGGAGATGCCCTCCACCGTGCCACGCAGCTGCCCGACCTCCACATAGTCGCCCATGTGGAAGGCGTCCTCCAGCAGGAAGAAGACGCCGGCCAGGATGTCGGCGATGGTCGACTGCGCGCCGAGACCGATGGCGATGCCGACCACCCCCGCCCCGGCCAGCAACGGCCCGATCTCGATGCCCAGCGAGGACAGCACGATCATGACCAGGATGACGACCAGGACGACCTGAAGGAACTTCCGCAGCAGCGGCAGCAAGGTCGCCAGCCTTTGCCCGCGGGAGGAAACGCCATCGTGCCGCGCGCCCTCCAGAGCGCGGTCGATGGCCCGCACCACCATCGTCCAAGCGACGTAGCCCAGCAGAAGCACGACCGTCACATTGAACAGCAGCCGCAGGACGATGCCGATCCCTCCGGAGGCCTGCTCCACCCGGAACCCCCAGATGGCCGCGGTGGCGAAGACCCCGACGACGAACAGGGCCGACCACAGCGCCCGCATCACCCGCGCCACCGCGGCCTTCCCCGCCGCCGTCTCCTCTCCCCGGTAGAAGCGCGCGAGCGGGCGCTGGGCCATCAGGGCGATGGTCGGCACCGCCAGCGCAACCACCAAGCTGGCGAGCATCCGAGGCCCGGTCGCCGGTTCCAGCCGCACCGCGGCCGCCGCGACGACCAGCCACAAGGCGACCAGATAGACCGAGGCCGCCACAGCCCACAGCCCCAACGTGGGGTGGTCCTTCGCCTCGATGCCCAGCGGATGGGCGACGGCCCGCGCCACCGCCGTGCGCCCGCGCCACACGCGGAAGAGCAGATAGAGGAAGGGCACGGTGCTCAGCGGCAGGCCGATGGCGACGATGGCGTTTCCGGCGACCCCCAGCGCCAGCAGAAGATCGACCAGCCCGAGCACCGTCGCGGCCAGTGTCACGGTGATCACGCCCGTGTGGTGCAGGGCGCGCGCGTCCGCGTCCTCCAGCGGGATCAGGCGCAGCGCCGTGCGCCCCGGCGCGCAGAGGAATCGGATCAGCCGATCGCTTAGAAGCACGGTCATAGCCGCCTGGAGCACCGCCAGCAGAACCGCCGGAGCCGCGGGATGCGGCGGGCGCACGATCGCATAGACCACCAGTACCCCGACCGCGAAGGCACCCACCGGAACCAGCCCGAGCACGAAGCGCAGCGCGCCCGTCAGCAGCGGCGCCCCGCCTTCCGACTCCAGCTTCCGAAGCGGCTCCGCCAGGACCCGCCTGGTCAGCAGCAACGCCACCGTTCCCGCCGTGAAGAGGATCAGCAGGCCGCGGAGCAGGCGCAACGGGTGCACCGCCGCCTCCCGCCCGTTGGGACGCGCGAAGGCGTCCGACAGGATGGAGGGAAGCTGCGGATAAGTGGCGGCGACCGCCTCAAGCCGTGCCGCATACACTTCCAGCGCGGTCGCCGTTCCGCCTGCCGTGGGGGTTTGCACATCCGGTGTCTGCCCCAATGCGCTTCCAGACGGCAGACCGAACAGCAGGGCCGCGAGAAGCAAAGTGGCGAGCAGCGGAAGGGCCGTCCTACGGAGACGGGAGCGGCACCTCCCCGGATCGTCTTCCATTGGGGCCATCCAGCCGGAGTGCGACGGAGCGGCGGCCCATTGGGTTGATAAGGCCACGCCCATGGCTTTGGACGCTCGTCCTCCCCCCTGCCATGAGGCCAGTACGTTACGGTTGCCTACCGGGCCGAGCGGCGCCCGGAGCGCGTGGGGCTCTTCTCTCTTGCGTGCAGCGTATGTTGCAGAGGACGTATGTTACGGTAAGACGACGGTTCGTGACCTGCCTTCACGAGCGGACTTCCTCAATCGTTCCTAAAATGCCCGGATTCAGTCAACGGTCATTCAGTCAACGGTCATAAGGAACCGCCGCATGCGCCTGTTATCCATCGCGCCCCTTGGGCTTCACGCCGCCACGTTGATCGCGACGCTGGCCATCGCGACCCCCGCGCAGGCCCAGTTCGGCCTGTTTCTCGGTGGGCGCGGCGGGGTGGATCTGACGGACGAGGATTGGGACCTGTTCCGCAAGGCGCTCGCCGACGCCCTGACCCCTATGGAGGCGGGACGACGCACCGAATGGAACAACCCGAAGACCGGGGTGCGCGGCGATGTGGTCGTGGAGAAGGTCCACGAGCGCGACGGTGCCCCCTGCGGGGACGTTCAGGCCAATTTCATCCGGCGGACCGTCCAACCCTACAGGCTGACCTTCTGCAAGATGGCCAACGGGCGATGGGCGATCGCGCCCTGATGGGCATTCTTTCTCGTCAGAACCCGGTTTCGCGGATCAGCACGGCCAGCGCGGTGCGCCAGAAGCGGTCGGCCAGACTGCGCGCCTCGCCGTCCACGCGGGCCACGCCGCGCATCTGGTGGGCGGGTCCCGCCTGCGTCCGGTCCAGCGGCGCCAGGGTCACCCGATAGACGGCCTCCACCGGCTTCAGGTTGGAACGCGCGGCCTCGGCGTTCGTCCGCCCCATCGACGGTCCGGTCTGGCTCTCCACCGCGATCGGGCCGCCATGGATCGAGGCCAGGGCGGGAACGTCCAGCCCCTTCACGCCGACACGGTCCACCGCCGTCACCCGCGCCTCCATGCGGGGGCGCAGCGGGTCGTCGGCGTGGAACACCGCACCGGCTCCCACCATGACGCGCGTAAGGTCGTTCTCGGCCACATAGCCGACCAGTTCCCCCCTGCCGTCGGCCACGATCTGGCCCAGCGCCAGAGACGGCCCCACCCAGCGGCCGGGACGCAGCGCGTCGGCCACATCCACCACCGTTCCGGCGATGGGCGCGCGAATCTCCAGCCGCGCCAGACTGTCGAGCAGGCCCTGCCGGTCGGCCAGCCCGGCGGCCAAGTCCTCCTCCATCACGCGCACCCGATCCAGCCCGTCGCGCGCGGCCAGCATGCGGTCGATGCGGTCCTGGGCCAGCGCGATGCGCAGCTCCGACTGCTCCAGCTTGCTCGTCAGTTCCGGCGCTTCCAGGCGGAACAGCAGGTCGCCCGCCGCCACGCGCCGGCCGGGCTGGACCAGCACCTCGACGATGCGCGACGGAGCCGGGGCGAACAGGGTTGAGAAGCCCTCCGCCCGCCACACCGACGGCACGGCGATGGTGCCGGTGACCGGCACGAAAGCCAGCCAGACCAGCGCGGTCAAGCCGCCCAGGGTCATCAGGAGGTTCCGGTTGGGCCGCAGGCTGCCCCGCCGTTCCCACCATTCCTTCACTTCGTTGACCAGGGGGCGAAGGATGAACCAGCCGACTTCCACCGCGAACAGCACAATTCCCAGCACCTTGATGAAAACGTGATAGACCAGCACCGCGATGCCGATGAACAGCACCAGCCGGTAGACCCAGGTGGCGAAGGCGTAGGCCAGCATCACCCGGTGCAGCCACGGATCGAACCGCTCCGGCATCTCGTCGCCCAGCCCGAACAGCCATTCCCGCAGCCGCCAGCGGGCCAGGGCGAAGGCGCGGTCCTGCAGGTTCGGCACGTCCAGCGCGTCGGCCAGCAGGTAATAGCCGTCGAAGCGCATGAAGGGGCTGAGGTTGATGGTCAGGGTCGTCACCCAGCTCACCGTCGCCACGAAGAAGGCGGCGCTGCGCAACGGCCCGTCGGGCAGGAAGCTCCAGGCCAGCGTGGCGAAGGCGGCCAGAGCCAGCTCCGTCAGTATGCCCGCCGCGGCGATGTGCAGCCGGGCGCGGCGGGAGACGAGCCGCCACGCGTCGCTGGTGTCGGTGTAGAGCACCGGCCACATCACCAGGAAGGCCGCCCCCATGGTCGGCACGCGGCAGCCGAAGCGTTTCGCGGTGTAGGCGTGCCCCAGCTCGTGCAGAGTCTTCGTCACCAGCAGGGTCAGGCCGTAGAGCGCCATGCCCTCCAGCGTGAAGAAGTGCAGGAAGGTGTGGGCGAAGCTGTCCCATTGGCGCATCGCCAGGATGAGACCCAAAACCCCCGCGCCGATCACCGTCCACAACCAGCCCCGGCTGTAGAAGGGCGCCACGTAACGCACCGTGGCGTTCAGGAAGGCGTCGGGCCGGACCAGCGGGATGCGGAAGAACAGGTAGTTGTGCAGCAGCCACATCCACCAGGACGTTCGCCGCGCCGCGGTCTGCTTCGCCAGGAAATCGACGTCGGCGCCCTGGGTCAGGTTGCTGCCGGCCAGGAACTTATAGAGGCCGACGACATCCTCCGCCTCCGGCTCCAGGACCGTTTCGGCGGCCACCGCGCCGGCAATGGCGCGGGGCGATCCGTGATGCCAGCGGGCGATCACCTCGAAGGCGCCGTGGCCGATGCGGAAATAGCGGTTGCGCACCGGATCGTGGATCGTCCAGCAGGGCGACCCGTCCACCGCCGGCGGGGCCGGCAGCAGTTGCAGCTCCTCGCGCAGCGGCGGCAGCCGCACGCTGTCCAGCGGATCCACCGGCGTGACCGCCGCCGTCGCCGCCGCCGTCCCCGTCGTCATGCCGATGGCGGCGGCGCCCATGGCTCAGAGCCCTACGGTCTGGCGCAGCGCCGCCAAAGGGCGGCGGAACAGGTAGAAGGCCAGCGGCACCCGCTCGCCCTGGATCTTGGCGGTGCCGCGCAGCCCGATGCGCGGCGTCGGCTGGTCCGGCGCCAGATCGGCACGGACGCGGTAGGCCAGGATGCCGCCCGGGGTCAGCCCCGGTTCATAACTGGCGTGGGACACCGTGGCGCGCAGCGGACGCAGCGGATCGACGTTCAAATAGAGGCTGACCTCGGCTCCCTCCTGGAGCACGATCGCGTCGTTGACCGGCACATGCACATCCACCTCCGCAACCTGCGGATCGGCCAGCGTCAGGATGCGCTCGCCCACCGCCACCGGCTTGCCCAGCCAGTCGTTGGCGTCGGTGAAGACGGCGATGCCCGTCCGCTCCGCCTTCACGGTGACGCGGTCCATCAGGTCGCGGGCGAAATCCATCTCCGCCCGGCGCAACTCCACCTGGGTCTTCAACTGGGCGATGCGCGCCTTGCTCAGCGGATCGGTAAAGGCCCCCTGGGAGGCGGTCAGCAGCTCCGCCTCCGCCGAGGCAAGCGCCTTGCGCGCGACCTCCAGGCGGCTTTTCAGAACCGTCGCTTCGAAGGTGAACAGCGGCTGGCCGGTGGTCACCGGCTCGTTCGGCTGAACATGGAAGCGTTCGATCACGCCTTCCAGCGGCGCGCTGACGATCAGCGGGTCGCGCGGCGCCACCTCCGCCGGGGCCAGCGTCGATTGCGGCACCGGGATGGCCAGGACCGCCGCCAGGGCCGCCACCACCGCCAGCGCCCACACCCCCTTGCGCGCCCGAGCACCCGACCGGCGTCCGGCCTGGGTCAGCGCCCACCAGGCGTGCCCATAGCCGCCGGAGAGTTGCGCGAGCAGCACCTTCTCCCCATCCGTCCACGCGTCGTCACGGGCGAGCCACAACACCGCCGTGACGGTGCCGTCCGGCTCCGGCAAGGGCACCCACAGCGCCTGCGCCGGTCCCCACTGCCCCCAGTCGCGGGCCAGCGGCGGCGGCACCTCCGTGGGGGCGACGCCGTGCAGGTTGCGCGCCTCCGCCCCCGCGGCGATGGCCGACGCCGCGCCCTCCAGCCAGCGGGTGAAGGGAGCGTCGCGTTCGGGGACGGCGACGTTGGACACGGCTTCCAGCCGTGCCTTGCCCGACGGCGCGACGGTCAGGAAGACCGCCTGCTGGTAGGCGATCATCCGCCGCGTCTGGTTCACCATGAGGAAGCGCAGCGCTTCCGGGTTCTGAGCCTGCCGGGCCTCCTGCTGCAGGTTCAGGAGGAGCAGAAGGCTGTTCAGCGGGTTGGCCGCTTCCATCCGGACGGATGTGACGTCATCGGGCACCTTTGGCCTCCTCCGACGGGGCGAAGCGGGCGGTTCCGCTCATGCCGGCGACAAGGTTCGGGGCGTTGCCCTGCTTGTCGGCGAGCAGCTTGCCCGTCACCTTCAACGATTGGCTGACCGGGTCGACGCGGGCACCGACCAGGGCCACCTCCCCGTCCAGAACCTCGCCCGTCTCGTCGATGCGCAGCTCAAACCGCTGGCCGGGTTTCAGCCAAACCAGCCAGGAGGACGGGACGATCAGTTCCACCCGCAGATCGCGGTCGGAGAGGACTTCCAGCAGAGCCGTGCCGGCGGGCACCGACTCATGCTCGCGGATCCGCTGCTCCACCACCTTGCCGTCGAAGGGCGCCTTCACGTCGCAGCGGCGGACCTCAATCTCCGCCTTGCGCAGATCGGCGCGGGCGGCCTCGGCCTTGACCTCGGCCATCTCGACCTCGGCCCCGCCGATGGACTTCAGCTGCTCCAGCCGGCGGCTCTGCCGCACCGTGACGTCGGCGGCGCGCAGGTTGGCGCGGGCCGCATCGACCGCCGCCTGATAATGGCTGCAATCGAAGGCGATGAGCGTCTGCCCCGCCTTGAAGGACTGGCCCGCCTCCACGGTGATCCGCCCGATGCGACCGGCGATCTCGCTGGACAGGACGGCGTGCTGCCGCGCCTCGATCAGCGCGCGCACCCCGCCTTCGGGGGCCGGCGCCGGGTCGGCGGCGGCAAGCGGCAGAGGAAGCAGCGCGATAGACAGCGCTGCAAGGAAGCGTGAGGGGCGAAAGCGGCACATCATGGCAGAGATTTTCTGCACCCTTTACTCCGGAAGCGCAACGATCCAGGATCTATGAGCGGTCCTGTACGCTTATTTGTTTCAGCACCGGCGCACCGGCACAGCCGAAAGGGGGCAACGCCGCTGCGCCGCCCCGTCGGCATCAACGCGCCGAGGCACGCCCCATCGGGGTCAGCGCGCTCAGCGGAACCGAGTAGACCTTGGCCGGCTCCGCCCGGGTGGACGGGCTGTAGGACACCGTCATCGGAGCGGTCATGGAGGAAGCCGGTTGCTGCGGCAGTTCGGCCACCGTCACGCGCTCCGGCACGGCGGCCTTGCGCTCCGCCGGTTCCTCGCCGCGCGCGGCGACCGGGACGGTCTTCGGTTCATCCTTCGGCTCGGCCGCCTTTTCAACCGGGGCATTCTCCCCTGGAGCCTTCTCCGACGTCGTGGCGGCGGGAACCAGAAGATCCTGGAGGCGCGCCGTGCCGCCGGCCTTCTGCTGCCAAGCGCCCAGCCCGTCGGACACGGCCTGACGCAGGGTCGCGAGATCCTGGGACGGGACGGCCTCCGGCATCGGATCGACGCCCGCCGACACCATGACGCGGGCGTAGGCGTTCTGCAGGTCGGCGTAGACGAGATCGCGCCGCAGGTCGGAGACGAGTTCCGATACCTCGGCCTGGATGACGCTCATGTCGCCCTGCTGGCCGACCGTGCTGCTGTTGACGTACTGCTGTCGGATGCGACGGTCGATCGACGCCTGATCGGCGTTGAGCGAGAACTCCTGCGACAGCTCGCGGAACTGCACCATCGCCACCCGCACCTGGCTCAGCACCGCCACACTGAGCGCCTGACGGCGGAAAGCGACCAGCTCTTCCTGAGCCTTGGAGAAGGCGTGGGTGTCCGGCGCCGAGGCCAGGGACAGGATGTTCCACGACACCCGCGCCCCGTAATCGGCCCAGCGCTGGTTCAGCAGGAAGCTGTTGCTGTCGAAATGCAGGCCGGCGTTCAGGTCGATGCCCGGCAGCAGCTTCAGCAGGGCGCGGTGCGTCTCGTCGGCGGTGATGCGGGCGTTGTAGGACTCCTCCAGCAGCTCCGGACGGTTCAGGAGCGCGTAGGTTTCCAGGGATTCGACCGACGCCGTGATTGCCGGCACGTCCTTGCCGGTGACGTCCGGCGGCATCTGGATGGTGAAGTTCTCACCCGGCGGAAGCCCCATCAGCGCGCCGAGCTGCGACTTGGCGGCCACCAGTTCGCGCCGCAGCGTCTGGAGCTGGCGCAGGGTGTCGACCAGCGCGCGCTGGTAGGACAGGGTCTGCAGCGGGGCCTGGACGCGCTGGGCCTCCAGGGCGTTGGCGTTCTTGCGTGCCGCCTCGATGCGCTTTTCCAGCGGCTCAATCCGCTTCAGCAGCCGCTCCGCCGCGACCGCGCGCCAATAGGAGGTGCGCACGTCCTGCAGGATGCCCTGGACGACGCGGCGGCGGCGCTCGTCGGCGATCAGGACGAGGTTGGAGTTCTGGCGGGCGCGCAGGTAGCTGACACCGAAATCGAGAATGTTCCAGGTGAAGCCCAGGTCGGCGGTCCGGCGGTGCCGGTCCGTGGCCGTGGTGCTTTCACCCGTGCGACGGCCGGTGGCGAGGTTGAGGCTTTCCGACCCGGATTCGTTGTTGCGCCCGGTGTAGCCGGCCCCCGCCACGAGGCGCGGCAGCATGTCGAACCGCGACAGGTCGAGCTGCTGGTTGGCGACCGCCATCTCCATCAGCTTCACGCGTTCGTCGAGGTTGTACTTGATGGCCCGCGCCATCGCCTCATGCATCGACACCGGGCCGTTGATCGGCTCCTGCGGTGCCATGATGACCGACATGTCCTCACGCAGGCGGGACACGTTCTCATCATCGCTCAGAGGTTTCGGGCTGACGGAACATCCGCTGGCAAGCAGGGCTGCAGCAACCAGGGCGAAGGACGCGCGGGCCTTGTGGCCCCGCGGCCGGAGGGAGGAGGGGAACCGGGTCATTCTCGTCGGCAATCCATTTGGAAAGAAAAGCTTAAGCGGGGAAGAAGGCTGCGGGGGCATGGGCGACGCTAGGCCGCCCGGCTTCCCGGAGGGACATGGGAGGTGAGCGCGGCGAGCAACGCCGCGCTCTGGGCGTCAGCGGCGCCATGGATCTGAGCCACCTGCCGGGAGAAGGCAGGGCGAGCCAGCGGAGATCCGTCGAGGTCGGCGCGCGGTCCAGAAACCTGCCCCGAACCATCCGCGCCGGCCGGAGCATTTTCCGGATCGCCGCCCGCCGGTGCATCGCCGGCCGGCGGCTGCCCTTGCCCCTGAGGCTGACCCTGCGGTCCACCCTGGCCCGCGGGCCGGTTGGCCGGCGCGTTCTCGATCGTGGAACCGGGCCCCGACTGGCCGCCGGGCCGGTTGCCCGGTGCGCCACTGAGCCCGCCGGGAGCGGAGCCGGGGCCGCCGGGAGCCGTGCCGCCGCCCGGCGTGCCGCTGGACGTCGTTCCGGGCGTGCCGACCGGGCCGCCAACGCCGCCGTTCAAGCCGCCATTGCCCGTCCCGGTGCCGGTCGTCGTGCCCCCAGCCGCGGGACCACCTGTCGCCGGTCCTCCCGTGCCGAGGCCCGCACCCGGTCCAGCGCCCGCCGGGGCTCCACCGAACGAACCGCCACCGATGCCCCCCCCCAGACCACCATTGCCCAGACCACCGCTGCCCAGCCCGCCACCGGCCAAGCCGCTGCCGCCGCTGACGACGCCGCTCAACCCGGATCCACCGGACCCGCCGGCGCCGCCCCCCAGAACCCCGCTGGACGAACTCGCCGTGCCGCCGCTGGAGGGGGCACCGCCCATGGCGGAGATCGTGATCGAGCGCCCGGCATCGCTGCTGGACGAGTTGCCGAGGTTGCCGATGGTGATCGAGCGTCCGGCGTCCGTGCTGCTGTTCCCGTTCCCGTTCCCGTTCCCGTTTCCGATCGACGAACTGGTGATGACGCGGCCCGCGTCGCTGCTCATCTGCAGGCTGGGCAGGGTCGGCGCTGTGCCCAGCGTCGGCCCGACGGTCTGCGTCGTCCCGGTACCGGCGGCCGTCCCGACCGCGGAGTTGGACGAGGACGCCGCCGTCGTCGTGTTCCCAGTGGAGGCCGCTGCCGCCACGACCGGCGGCGGCGGTGGCGGAGCCACCGTGTAGGTGGTCGTGCCGGCGTTGCCGGTGTTGCCCACCGCATCGCTCGCCTTGGCCGCGATCACGTAGCTGCCGACGCTCAGGTCGGCGGCCAGGGCCAGTTGCCAAACGCCCGCCGCGCTGGCCCGCGCCGTGCCGACCGCCTGCCCGTTGACCGTCACGCTGACCAAGCTGTTCGCCTCGGCGATTCCCTGCACGATCGGCGTGCTGCCGGCGGTGGTGTTCAGCGCCACGGTCGGGGCGACCGGCGGCGTGGTGTCGATGGTCAGGGTGGTGACCGCCGACAGGCTGCTGACGTTGCCGGCCTTGTCGGTGGCCTGCACCTGAAGGCTGTGCGTGCCGTCGGCCAGCGCCGCCGTGAACTGGAAGGTCCAGGCACCGTTGGCGTCGGCGAGTGCCGTTCCGGCAATCTTGCCGTCGACCAGCAGGTTCACCGTGCTGCCGGCTTCCGTCGTCCCGGCGAGGGACGGCGCGGCAATGCCCGAAATCCGTTCTCCCGCCGCGCCGGCGACAGTGGCGCTGGTCACCGACGGAGCGGGCGCCACCGGCACCGCGGTGTCGATCACCACGGACAGCGCGTCCGACGGGTCGCTGACGATGCCGAACCGGTTGGTCGCCGTGGTCGTGATGCTGTGCGTCCCGTCGGTCAGAGGCGTCTGGAGGCGATGGACCCAGAAGCCGTTCTCGTCGGCCACGGTGGTTCCCACCGCCTTGCCGTCCACCAGCACGGTCACCGTGGCGTTCGCCTCGGCGGTGCCGGACAGCGTCGGCCTCGTCACGTTGGTCAGCCGGTCCGTCGCCGACGCGCCGGAGTCGGACAGGCCGCTCAGCGCGGTCCCGACCGGCTTCGCCGGAATCGGGGTGTCGATGCGCACCTGGCTGGTGTCGCCGATGCCCGCCAGCGCGGTCACCAACGGCCCCTGGGCGAGGTCCGTGACGACCGAACCGTTCAACGCCAGCCCGAGGACGGAAATGCCCTGCGGCGCCCGGTCGCCGACCGGAACGACATAGTCGAACCGCAGCAGCGTGCCGGTGCTGCCCGCCGCGTTGTAGGAGGCGTTCCGGATGTCGCTGCCCACCGCCAGTTCCAGAACCGGATTGCCGCCGTTGATGACGACCGTCTCGCTGAGTTGGACGAAGAAGCTGACCGTCTCGCCGGGGAGATAGGTCCGCGCCGCGGGAGGCGTGACGCTGACCACCGACGGCGGCGTGCGGTCCACCGACACGCTGCGCGTCGCCTGGTTCGGGTTGCCCGCCGCGTCGGTGAGGCTGGCGGTGACGGTGTAGTTGGCACCGTCGGTCAGGGCCAGCAGGTCGGTGGACGGGACGGTCAGGCTCCAGCGGTTGTTGGTCACCGTGGTGCTGTAGGTCTTGCCGTTCAGCGTCACCGTGACCGTCTGGCCGTCCTCGACACCGTTGGTGACGCCCGACACCGTCTGCCCGACGGCGCTGTCCGACGCGTTCAGCACATTGTCGCCCGCCACGGTGGCGATGGCGAGGATCGGCGGGGTGCGGTCGACCGAGACGCTGCGCGTTGCCTGGACCGCGGCGTTGCCCGCCACGTCCGCCAGGTCGGCGGTGATGGCATAGGTGCCGCCGTCCATCAGCCCCAGCAGGTCGGTGGAGGGGATGGCAAGGCTCCAGGCGTTGTTGGTCACCGTCGCGCTGTAGGTCTTGCCGTTCAGCGTCACGGTGACCGTCTGGCCGTCCTCGACACCCGTGGTGGTGCCGGCCACCGTCTGGGGCACGCCGCTTTCCGCCGCGTTCAGCACATTGTCGCCGCTCACCGTGGTGATGGCGACGGTCGGCGCCGCGCGGTCGAAGGTGACGGTCCGGACCGCGGAATCGGCGCTTTCCATCCCGGCGATGACCTGACGGACGGTGAAGTCGACCGCACCGCTGAGGCCGGAGACGTCGACCCCGCTGAAGCTGAAGGCGCCCGACGCGTCGGCGGTGGTCGTCGCCACGAGCGAGCCGTTGGCGTAGAGCCGCACCGTCGTGTTGGCGTTGGCGTTGGCGCCGCTGCCGTCGAAGGTGACGCTGCTCGCCTTGGTGATGTTGTCCGAGTTGCTGTTGCCCGTGTCCGACGCGGGCGCGAGGGTCACGGCGCTTCCCAGGGCAGCCGGGGTGATCGAGAGGCTGGCCGTGTCCGTCGCCGCGGAGAAGGCGGAGACCCCGCCACCGCCCGCGGTCGCCATCTTGCTCCCGGCGGTGCCGCTGGTCTGGTCCCAGGCACGGAACGTGATCGCCGCGTTGAGAATGCCCGCGTTCGCGCCCGTTGGCTGGTAGTAGAGCCGGTCCGTCGTGCGCAGCAGCAGCGCGTTTCCGCTGTCGTTCACCGTGCCGACCGCGCTCCAGGTGGTGCCGCCGTCGGTGCTGTAGAACCAGGTGCCGCCTTCCGACGTGTCCACGCCGACCAGTGCGATGCCCGTGACGGCGCCGCTGTCCACATCCGATACGTTCGTGCCGAACGCCACCAGGGACGACACGGTAACGCCGACGGCACCGTTCGGCGCGCCTGCGGCCTGGGCGACGCTGGGCAGTGTGAGGACGGTGTCGGTCAGCACCGGGGCATCGTTCACCGCGGTCACGGCGATCCCCGCTGTCGCGCTGGCAACGCTGAACTGTCCGCCGGCCCCCTGTCCACCGTTCGCGGTGGTGTCGTTGCCGACCGTGGTGCCCGCCGTGCCGGTGGTCTGATCCCACGCCTTGAAGGTGATGCCGTTGGCGACCGGCCCGTTGTAATCGGCGTTCGGCACGAAGCGCACACGGTCGGTGCTGGCGAGCAGCAGGGCCGACGCACCAGAGACGCCGGTTATGGTGGTCCAGGTTCCGGCCCCGGTCTTGTACTCCCAAGTGCCGTTGCTGCTGTCGATCGCGGTGATCGCGATGCCAAGCACGTTGCCATCGGCGTCGGTGGCCGAACCGGCGGAGGCCAGGATGGCCGCCACGCTGTCGCCGTTGTTGCCGGTGGCGTCCTCGTCGATGGCGGTCAGGCTGCGCGCGTCCGTGCTCAGCACCGGCGCGCTGTTGAGGATCGCCGTGTAGGCGGAGGTTGCCGTCGGCGTGCCGCCGCGGCCGTCGTTGGCGGTCACCACGACACGCAGGTACTTGTGGGCGTCCGAGGTGGTCAGCGTGTAGCTGGCGCTGGTCGCCCCGCTGATCGAGGCGGCGTTGGTGCCGTTGCTGTCGTCGGCCCGGTACCA
>NZ_JBFUHT010000012.1:0-276869 GCF_056402275.1 Azospirillum sp. P4_B5 | reverse complement strand
ATCCTACTGGAACGGCGCTGCTCTGACAATCAACATATTGATTCAACCTTATGTGGCTTTATCGCCTAGGCTGTTCCCGCGTATCGGGCAAGTGACTGATTTATATATAGAGCAATTTTATTACCTTTGCATTCCCGGTAGTGACGTAAGCCATACGGCAACCTGTTCATTAATATCGCAGATCTCGTTCTCGTCATTCACCTTAACAGCGTACCGTATCGGCTTCACTCGACGAACCCAGAATGCAAGACCTGCAATTCGCTTGTTGACTGAAATCTCGTTGCCTTGATGGTATTCAAGCTTTGCAATATCTTTACGGAAGTGAGCAACCACCTCCATCATGCATTCATCAGACAACTCAATCTGCACCTTCTTCGCCGCACACAGAGCAAACAGAAGGTTGCTAAGCCGCACAGCAAGTACGGCAAGCTCGTCAGCATTCATGATCAAACAATCACTGCAATATTAAGGAAGGTGCGATTTACCGCTTAATGTTATAGCGTGCCGCAGTAAATAGCGGATCTGGAAAAGGGTCAATGTGATGGCGCAACTGAACAGACTTGGCAATTGCCACCAAATCATCAGCAAACTGCGCATCCGTTGGTCCGCCATTCGCGGGCTCTTGAGTCGGAGTACGATCAAGAAGCTTCCGGAAGCGATCCAGTACGACGTCGGTTTCTGGTAAGAGGCCGGTCATAAACGGTCTGCCCAACGGTCCACCCTCACTCTTAATGGAATGCGCTTTAGCCGCCCCATAGCACAGCCATGAGCGGATACGCAAGCGAGATCAGGCCGGTCTTTTCAACTCAGGAGGTTACACCCCGACTCTGATACGAAGCATTGCAAACAGCAACACTCCGGTATGCACCAGCACCGACTCGCCAAGTTGGGCGGCCAAGCGTCTGTTGGACACGTACCATGACGCTTGCATTGGCACCCTACCGAATCTAGTGTCCGAGGCGCTTCCCACCCATGAAAAAGAAGCTGTAACTGCCCCATGAAGGCCGCCGTCATCGTTTTCCCCGGCTCCAACCGCGAACGCGACGCCGTCGCCGCGCTGGAGGCCGCCAGCGGAACCAAGCCGCATCTGGTCTGGCACCGCGACACCGAACTGCCCAAGGTCGATCTGATCCTCGTGCCGGGCGGCTTCTCCTATGGCGACTATCTGCGCTCCGGCGCCATGGCGGCGCACTCGCCGATCATGCGCGAGGTCAAGGCGCGGGCCGATCAGGGCGTGCGGGTGCTCGGCATCTGCAACGGCTTCCAGATCATCACCGAGGCGGGGCTGCTGCCCGGCGCGCTGATGCGCAACGCCAAGCTGAAGTTCATCTGCCGCACGGTGCATCTGCGGGTGGAGAACACGGACAGCCCCTTCACGGCCAAGTACCGCAAGGGCCAGATCGTCCGCTACCCGGTGGCGCACGGCGACGGCAACTACTGGACCGACGCCGAGACGGTGAAGCGGCTGGACGGCGAGGGCCAGGTGGCCTTCCGCTACGTCAGCGACGAGGGCGACGCCGCCCCGCGCTGGAACCGGAACGACTGGAACCCGAACGGTTCGCTGGACAACATCGCCGGCATCTTCAACGCCAAGCGCACCGTGCTCGGCCTGATGCCGCACCCCGAGGACGCGGTGTCCGCCTTCCATGGCAACACCGACGGCAAGCCCATGTTCGATGGTCTGGTGGAGGCCCTGTCGTGACCACCGCGCAGCAGCCCGCAGTCTCCCTGGAGATGGCCCGCGAGTTCGGCCTGTCCGAAGGGGAATACAACAACGCCCTGGAGATCCTGGGGCGCCAGCCGACCTACACGGAGCTGGGCATCATCTCGGTGATGTGGTCGGAGCATTGCTCCTACAAGTCGTCGAAGAAGTGGCTGATGACGCTGCCGACCACCGGCCCGCAGGTCATCTGCGGCCCCGGCGAGAACGCCGGCGTGGTCGATGCCGGCGACGGCGACGCCATCATCTTCAAGATGGAGAGCCACAACCACCCGTCCTACATCGAGCCCTTCCAGGGTGCGGCGACGGGCGTGGGCGGCATCCTGCGCGACGTGTTCACCATGGGCGCCCGGCCCATCGCGAACATGAACGCGCTGCGCTTCGGCGCGCCCGAGCATCCCAAGACCCGCCATCTGGTGTCGGGCGTGGTGGCCGGCATCGCCCATTACGGCAACTGCGTCGGCGTGCCGACGGTCGGCGGCGAGACCAACTTCCACCCGGCCTACAACGGCAACATCCTGGTCAACGCGATGACCGTGGGCGTCGCCAAGGCCGACCGGATCTTCTATTCGGCCGCCGCGGGCGTCGGCAATCCGGTGGTCTATGTCGGCTCCAAGACGGGCCGCGACGGCATCCACGGCGCCACCATGGCGTCGGCCGAGTTCAGCGAGGATTCGGAGGAGAAGCGCCCGACCGTGCAGGTCGGCGACCCCTTCACCGAGAAGCTGCTGATCGAGGCCTGCCTGGAGCTGATGGAGACGGACGCCATCGTCGCCATCCAGGACATGGGTGCCGCCGGTCTCACCTCCTCTTCGGTCGAGATGGCCGGCAAGGGCGGGCTCGGCATCGAGCTGGTGCTCGACGACGTGCCGATGCGCGAGGAGGGGATGACCCCCTACGAGATCATGCTCTCCGAAAGCCAGGAGCGCATGCTGATCATCCTGAAGCCCGGCCGCGAGGAGGTCGCCAAGGCGATCTTCGACAAGTGGGAGCTGGACTTCGCCGTGATCGGCACGCTGACCGACAACGGCAAGCTGGTCATCAAGATGCACGGCCAGACCTGGTGCGACATGCCGATCGCGCCGGTCTCCAACGCCTCTCCGCTCTACGACCGCCCGTGGGAGCCCACCCCGGCCGCCGCGGAGCTGGAGGACGCCGTGCGCGCCCTGCCGGCGGACAGGACGCTGGGCGACATCCTGGAAAAGATCATGTCCTGCCCCGATCAGGCGTCCAAGCGCTGGATCTGGGAGCAGTATGACAGCCTCGTGAACGGCGACACCCGCTTCATGTCCGGTCAGGCCGACGCGGGCGTGGTGCGGTTGCCGGGCCAGAGCAAGGGCATCGCCGTCACCACCGACTGCACCCCGCGCTACTGCCTCGCCGACCCGGTGCGCGGCGGTGCCCAGGCGGTGGCCGAGGCCTACCGCAACCTGTCCGCCGTCGGTGCCCTGCCGCTGGCCGTCACCGACAACATGAACTTCGGCAACCCCGAGAAGCCGCGGATCATGGGCCAGTTCGTCGGCGCCATCCAGGGCATGGCCGACGCCTGCCGCGCGCTGGACTTCCCGGTCGTGTCGGGCAACGTGTCGCTCTACAACGAGACCAACGGCGAGGCGATCCTGCCGACCCCGGCCATCGGCGCCGTCGGCCTGCTGCCCGACGCCATGATCGCCGTCGGGATTGCCTTCCGGAACGAGGGCGACACCATCCTGCTGGTGGGTGAGGGCACGGGCCATCTCGGCCAGTCGCTCTACCTGCGGGAGATCCTGGGCCGCGAGGAGGGGCCGCCGCCGCCGGTCGATCTGGCGGTGGAGCGCCGCAACGGCGAGTTCGTCCGCGGCCTGATCGCCGAGGGTCTGGTGGTGTCGAGCCACGACATCCAGGACGGCGGCCTGCTGGTCACCGTGGCCGAGATGGCCATGGCCGGCAGCATTGGCGCCAACCTGTCGGGCCTCGACGGCGCCGACGCCGGCACCCTGTTCGGCGAGGACCAGGGCCGCTACGTCCTGGCGGTCCGCGCCGACAAGGCCGCCGCGGTGCAGGAGAAGGCGAAGGCGGCCGGCGTGCCGGTGAGCGTGCTCGGCAAGACCAACGGCACGGCCCTGACCGGCCGCGGCGGCGAGGCGATCACCATCGCCCGCCTGAAGAAGGCCAACGAGGCCTGGCTGCCCGGCTACATGGCCGCCGCCGAGTAAGCGGACGCGGTTGAGGGTTCGATGAACGGAAGGCCGGGCCATCGCCCGGCCTTTTCGTTTTGGGGCGGAGTCTTGCCCCCACCCTTCCCACGGCTTCGCCGCGGGCCCCTTCCCTCCCCCCGCTCTCGGCGGACCAAAGGTCCGCCTGCCGCGTCAGCGCAAACCATAGGTTTGCGCGAGAGCATCGCAGGAGAGGGAATTCAGTCCCCTCCCCTGCGTAAGCGGGGGAGGGCTAGGGAGGGGGCGAGTGCTTCGCACCGCGGAATGTCGTCGCTTCTCCGGTGACAAACCCGGCCGCTCCGCCTAATTATACGGGCAGCGCCCGCATGGGCAGGGTTTGACGGAACAGGATGACGGCCATGGCGATGGAAGCCGCGGTGATCGAGAAGCTCATCAGGGAAGGCATCCCGGACGCGACGGTGGAGATCGCCGACCTGCGCGGCGACGGCGACCATTACGCCGCGCTGGTCACCTCCGCCGCCTTCAAGGGCAAGTCGCGCGTGCAGCAGCACCAGATGGTCTACGCCGCCCTCCAGGGCAGGATGGGCGGGGAGCTGCACGCCCTGGCCCTGACCACCGCCGTGCCGGAAGGCGTGTAGGACGGCATCCCGCAAGACACCCCGCAAGACACGATGACATCGTAAGAAGGCCGAGAGACATGGTTGACCAGAACGTCAAGGATCGCATCGAGCAGGACATCAAGGGCAACGATGTCGTGCTGTACATGAAGGGCACGCCCGTCTTCCCGCAGTGCGGCTTCTCCGCCGCCGTCGTCCAGGTGCTGAGCACCGTCGGCGTGAAGTTCAAGGGCATCAACATCCTGGAGGACCCGGGCCTGCGCCAGGGACTGAAGGACTACTCGAACTGGCCGACCTTCCCGCAGCTCTACGTCAAGGGCGAGCTGGTCGGCGGCTGCGACATCGTGCGCGAGATGTACGAGTCGGGCGAGCTGCAGTCGCTGCTGGCCGACAAGGGCGTCGCGACGGGCGCGAACGCCTGATCGGCCATCCGCGCCGCAGACGTGTGACAAAGGGCTCCGCCACCGCGGGGCCCTTTTCCTTTGGCGGAACAGGCCCCGGTCCACCCTTGTTTTTCCATCGATGAATCCGCGGAGGTGTCGCACGGACTCGGCACGAACGAGGGGCACGGACAAGGAGGCCCGGTCATGGACAGGCGCGTGTTTCCAGCGGCGGCGCTGCTGGCTCTGATGGCTCTTCCCGCTGTGGCGCAGGGCCAGGACGGAACGGTTCCCAAGCAGGAGCGGCTGACCGCCTGCCGGGACGAGGTGTCCCGCTTCTCCGACCTGTTTCTGGGCGACAAGGTGGTGGCCGGCGGGCGCAACCACACCGCCCTGACCGGCGAGCAGAAGGACCGGCTGCGCGGCCTGCTGGGCGAGGCGCGGTCCGCCGTCGGCAAGGGCGACCCGGACGGCTGTGTGGACCGGTTGCGCGAGGCCCGCGCGCTGGTCCGCAGTGAGGGCGTCGGCACCAACGTCCCGATCGGCCGGGGCTCGTCGGGGTCGTCCGGTGCGATGCCGCGGAGCGGAGCCCCCGCTGGCAGTGGAAGCGGAAGCGGCACCACAGGCGGCGGAGGGGGCTGAGCGGGAAAACCCCTGCGGGAACTGCGGCATTCCCGGCGCGCAGTGCGGGCATGAGGGGGCGTTCCTATCGCCCATTTCTTGGGCATGGTAAAGGGGAGTCATGGCCCAGACTCCCTCCCCCTCCTTGCCGCAGGCCGACGGGCGCAACCCCGCCACCCTGGGCTTCGCCGCCGCCCTGACCGCCTTCCTGATCTGGGGTGGGCTGGCGCCGGTCTTCTTCAAGCAGCTCGGCAACGTCGGGGCGGTGGAGGTCGTCGCCCACCGGGTGCTGTGGACGGTGGTGCTGGTCGGGCTGTGGCTGGTGCCGACGCGCGGCCTGTCCGGCATCGTACGCGGGGTGGGAAGCTGGCGGCGCCTGGGCATCTTCCTGGTGACGACCGCGCTGATCGGCAGCAACTGGACCATCTTCATCTGGGCCGTGAACAACGGCCATATGGTCCAATCGAGTCTCGGCTATTACATCAACCCCATCATCAACGTCCTGCTGGGCATCGCCTTCCTTCAGGAGCGGCTGTCGAAGCGGCAGGGCATCGCCGTGCTGATCGCGGCGGCGGGCGTCCTGAGCCTCGTCCTGTCCTACGGGGAGGTTCCCTGGGTGGCGCTGTCGCTGGCCTTGAGCTTCGGCGTTTACGCTCTGGTGCGCAAGAAGGCGGCCATCGACCCGCTGATCGGGCTGCTGGTGGAAACGGTGCTGCTGGTGCCGCCGGCCATCGCCTATCTGCTGTGGCTGAACGCCCAGGGCCTGGGGAGTTTCGGCGCGCACGGGCTGGGCACCGACCTGCTGATCATCCTGACCGGCCCGGTGACCGCCATCCCGCTGGTGCTGTTCATGGTCGGCGCCGCCCGGCTGAAGCTGTCGACCATCGGCATCCTGCAATACATCAGTCCGACCGGGCAACTCCTGCTGGGTGTCGCGGTCTATGGCGAGGCCTTCACCTCCTCGCACCTGCTGGCCTTCGGCTGCATCTGGGTGGCCCTGGCGCTCTATTCGGCGGACGCGCTGTTCACCCACCGGGCCGCCCGCGCCGAGGCCCGCGCTGAACACAGCCGGGCCGAGCAGGCCCGCGCCGCCGCCTGCCGCGCCGATTGAGGTGGTTCAGGCCCGCGGCGCGAGACCGTGGGCCATGGTGTGGGCGAGCGTCCGCACCACCTCGTTGACGCGGTCCGGGCAGCGCCCGAACACCACCTGATCGAGGAAGCCCAGCCCGAAGCTGAGCGTGGCGATGCCCGCCGCAACATGGGCGAGATCGGCGTCGGCCGTGATGGCCCCGCGCTCGCGGAAGATCTCCAGCCGGCTGAGCAGGCAGGGGATCCGGCTTTCCGACAGGGTGCGCGCCATCTCGTTCGCGATGTCTGGGTCGACCAGCGCGCGGGCCAGCATCACCCGCGTGAAGTCGCGGCACTTCCAGGCGTGGCGGAGCTGGTGCAGCAGGAAGGCCGCCAGATCCTCCTCCAGATCATCGCCCGGCGGCGGCATGGCGCAGCCGCTCCCCTCCTCGCGCCCGTAGCGTTCCACGACGGCGAGCAGCAGGCCGGCCTTGCCCGAGAAGTAACGCTGGATCAACTGCTCGTTCACACCGGCGCGGCCCGCGATGTCGCGCGTGGTCGCGGCGTCGAAGCCGCGCTCGGCGAACACCATCTTGGCCGCGTCCAACAGGACGCCCTTGGTCGCCTCGCGGTCGCGCTTGCGCGCGGGCGCGTCGGCCCCGGCGGCGCAACAGCCACCGTCAATCGCTGGGTCAACAGCCGGGGCGGTGGCCGGGGTGTCGGTCTTGTCCACGATGCAGGCCCTCTCACTGGCCGCCGATCCGTGTGGCGGCTGAAATGATAATAGGTATGCACGTGCATACTTGACAAGCCCGGATGGCGTTGGCAAGTATGTACGCACATACATACCGGGCGCCGCCCAACCCGCGGAACCCCGGACCCCATTTTGGGACGCCCCAACTTAAGACGCCCCAACTTGGGACCCGATTTTTGAATCGAGAGGGCAACCGCATCATGACCACCGCCGATCTGTTCACGCCGCTGCGTCTTGGCTCCATGGAGCTGCCGAACCGCGTCATCATGGCGCCGATGACCCGCAGCCGCGCCGGTGAGGGCAACGTTCCCACCCCGCTGATGGCCGACTACTACGGCCAGCGCGCCTCCGCCGGCCTCATCATCACCGAGGCGACTCAGGTTTCGGCCACCGCCCAGGGTTATCCCAGCACGCCGGGCCTCCACACCGACGCGCAGACGCTCGCCTGGCGCCGCATCGCGGAGGAGGTCCACGCCAAGGGCGGGCTGATCGCCGCGCAGCTCTGGCACGTCGGCCGCATCTCCCACACGGAGTTCCAGCCGAACGGCGCCCTGCCGGTCGCCCCTTCGGCCATCGCCGCCGCCGGCGAGTCCTACACCAGCAAGGGTCTGCTGCCCTTCCCCACCCCGCGCGCCCTGGAGACCGACGAGATTCCCGGTCTGGTCAAAGCGTTCGCCGACGCCGCCAAGCGGGCGGTGTTCGACGCCGGGCTGGACGGCGTGGAGATCCACGGCGCCAACGGCTATCTGATCGACCAGTTCCTGCGCGACCGCAGCAACAAGCGCACCGACCGCTACGGCGGCAGCGTGGAGAACCGGGCGCGCTTCCTGCTGGAGATCGTGGACGCGGTGACCACCGCCGTCGGTCCCGGCCGGGTCGGCGTCCGGCTGTCGCCGACCGGCACCTTCAACGACATGGGGGATAGCGACCCGCGGGCGCTCTACACCCACGTCACCGAGGCGCTGAACCCCTTCGGCCTCGCCTTCCTGCACGTCATCGAAGGCCAGCCGGGCCACCACATGGCCCCGCCGGAAGGCGCCCCGCACCTCGCGGCGGAACTGCGCCGGATCTTCAAGGGTCCCTTCATCATCAACGGCGGCTACAGCAAGGAGCAGGCCGAGGCGGCCATCGCCGCCGGCGCGGCGGACGCGGTGAGCTTCGGCGAGCCCTTCATCGCCAACCCGGACCTGCCGGAGCGCTTCCGCCGCAATGCGGCGCTGAACACGCCGGACAAGACCAGCTACTACGGCGGCGACGCCCACGGCTACACCGACTATCCGGCGCTGGAAACGGCCGACGCCTGATCCCTCTCCCCCGCGGGGATTGCCCCCGATCCCCGCACCTCAAGGCCGGAACCCGCAAGGGTTCCGGCTTTTTTCTGTGAAAGCCGGCAGCTCTATCGCGGCAGAAGTCCGGCGGTCGCCGCGGTCACGGCCAGCCGATCGGCTTCGGCCAGCATGCCGAGTCCATAGAGCACCAGACAGATCATCCTGAAGCGTGAAAAGCTTGCAGCGGAACTTGCAGGGTTTCTTCAGACCAGCCTCGGCATAAGCGGTCCGTTCGACATCCGAAGGCCACGCGCTGTGCGCGGCGCTCATGACCATCCGCACAGGATGTGGCCATGAGCCTGCTGAAAATCCGCCGATGAGAGAACCAGCGCGGGCCGCCGCTTGGCTGTACCGAGGTCCGTGAAGGGAAAGGGAAGGACCACCACGGACCAGCGGTCAAAGATCATCGAACGCCTCGTCGTCCTCGGGCGAGGCCCATTCCGACAGACCGCCTTCCAGCGCTTTCAGATAAGCGGTATCGACGACGGGCGCCTTGCGGATCACCGCCTGCCGCCCGTCCTTCACGGAAAACAGGATCGGGTCGCCTTCCTTCAAGCCCAAGGCGTCGCGGACGTCCTGGGGAATCAGCGCCCTGTTGTCGGCGGCCAGCCGCGAGATGTGCATTGCCGTCTCCATCGCCCGGTGCTCCACGACAGTAGCACCGGCGGCCACGACCGCCCATCCCCAAACGAAAAAGGCCGCGCCCGGAGGCGCGGCCTTTCGCGTGTCGGCTGGGCCGAACGGTCAGCGCGAGTAGAACTCGACGACCAGGTTCGGTTCCATCTGGACCGGGTACGGAATGTCGGCCAGCAGCGGGACGCGGACGAAGCGGCCCTTCAGGGCGCCCGTGTCGACTTCCAGGTAGTCCGGGGTGTCGCGCTCACCCGAGGCGGTGGCCTCGAGGATGAGGGCCATCTGCTTGGACTTGGCGCGCACCTCGATGATGTCGCCTTCCTTGATCTGGGCCGACGGGATGTTCAGGCGGCGGCCGTTGACCAGGATGTGGCCATGGTTGACGATCTGGCGCGCGGCGAACGGGGTCGGTGCGAACTTCATGCGGTAGACCACCGCGTCCAGACGGCGCTCCAGCAGGCCCACCAGGTTCTCGCCGGTGTCGCCCTTGCGGCGCACGGCCTCGGCGTAGATGCGGCGGAACTGCTTCTCGCCGATGTTGCCGTAGTAGCCCTTCAGCTTCTGCTTCGCCATGAGCTGCAGGCCGTAGTCGGACGGCTTCTTGCGGCGCTGGCCGTGCTGGCCGGGGCCATACTCACGCTTGTTGATCGGCGACTTGCCGCGGCCCCAGAGGTTTACGCCGAGGCGGCGGTCGATCTTGTACTTGGACTGTTGACGCTTGGCCATTTTGATCCTCGATGGAACACGAGTTGGTTTTGTCCCGGTAGTTCCGCGGAACAGGCCGCGGACGGGGCGCAAACAAGAGGCACGCCCGCTTTCCCAGGAGTGAAGGCGCGCACTATACGGATTCGGCGCGCCTTGTCAAACCATGAGTCGGGTCAAACCATGAGGCGTGTCGAACCATGAGGCGTGTCGAACCACGAAGCCTCAGCAGCACTCGTCCTCGAGCTGGCGCAGCATGGCCAGGCCCTCCTCGTCCTCGTATTCCTCGAAGAGGTCGGAGATGTAGTAGACGTTGGCGCAGAGCAGGCACAGCCCGTCAGCCTGACGCTTCAACGGATCGTCGGCCACGGCCAGCTTCGCCCGGAAGCGTTCCCAGAAGGCGTTGGTCTTGGCCGGGTCGTCGATGTGCATGTACAGGCGCTCGATGATGCGGCGGGAGTTGCCCTCGCAGTCGATGCCCTTGAAGGAGACGTAGCGGTCGGGAGTGTCGGTTGCGTCCACGGTCGTGTTTCCTGCGCAAGAGGCTTGTATTGACCTCTCTCATCGCGGAAGGCGGGTCCAGGGACAAGACCCGTTGCACGAACGGCGGGCGGACGGCATGAATGGCGGGAGTGCTGCGCGAACGGTTCGCGCTCTTGCCACTCAGGCGGCGTGCGACAGCTCTTCCTCGGTGAAGTCCAGCAGCGTGTTCAGCCGCTGTGGGGTCAGCGCTTCGATCCCCTCGTGCCACATCACCTCGCCGAACAGCGCGTGCAGAGCAGCGAGACGCGCCGGCGCGAGCCCGGTCAGGCGGTCACCGTAATACTCCACCACGAGCTGATCCACATAGGCGTGGTCGTCGTCCAGGAAAGCCATGGCCGTATCTCCTCGTCATCCTGGCGCCCACCCGATGCGGGCGCCGGCCATGGCTTTGTTCTACGCCTGCGGCGGGACGGGACGATTGAGGCGGATCAACCGCCGTCGGAAGTCACAAGGCGGCGGGATCAACCCTGATGCGCGTAAGGGGAAAGGCTATAGGGCCAGCAGTTTCTTCAACTGCTCGATCCGGCCACGGCTGACCGGCACGCGGGGGGAGCCGGGGGCGGCCATGACGAAGACGGCCCGCCCGTCGCTGCGGTCGATGGCCTGGGCGTGGCGCAGGTTGACCAGATAGCGGCGGTGCGCCCGCACGAACTGCCGCCCGTCGAGCCGCGCCTCCAGCTCCGATAGGGAGAGCGAACAGAAGAAGGCACCCTCCGCCGTGTGGACCCGCGTGTAATGGCCGTCGGCCTGCACATAGACCGCATCGGCAGGGTCGATCAGAACCACGCCCTGGCGCGTCGTGATCGGCAGCTTGACCAGCGGCGTGACGGGTTCGGGCACCGCGTCCGCAGGCGACGGCGGAGCCGGCTCGGGAAGCGCCTTGCCGTTCACCTCGAACAGCATCAGGGCCAGCGCGGCCCCGCCGCCCGGCGGCAGGGCGGTGGCCTTCACCACGATGGTCCGTCCCGGCAGCGCCACCATCATAGAGCTGGCCACCGCCGGGGAGTCCGGATCGTGCGCCGCGGCCAGCAGCAGTTCCACCTTGGCCCGGCTGCCCGGCGGATGCAGGTCGTGCAGGCTGGCCCCCAGCAGCGGACGGTCGCGCCCCAGCATCCGCGCCACGGAAGCGTTGACCGACACCACGCGCCGGTCGCCGTCGAGCAGGACGAGGCCAACGTCCATATGCTGCAAGGTGTATTCCATGCGGCAGTATAGGCCGCGATCCGCCCCGGAAGGGAAGAGGTTACGCTTCGCCCTTGCGCCGCCCGGTCAGCGCGGCGACGACGCCGTGGAAGGTGCGGACCTCCTGCTCGGTCATCTGCATCCGCTCCAAGGCGTTGCGCAGCGTGCGGACCATGGAGGGGCGCTTCTCCGGCGAGGTGAAGAAGCCGGTGCGGTCCAGGTCGCCTTCCAGATGCTCGAAGAAGTTCACCAGCTCGGCCTTGGTCGCCGGGCGGGTCTGGCCGGTGTGCAGCAGGCGGTCCGGCGGGGTCTCGCCGGTCTGGAACCACTCGTAGCCGATCAGCAGGACCGCCTGCGCCAGATTGAGCGAGGAGAAGGCCGGGTTCAGCGGCACGGTGATCAGCTTTTCCGCCAGCGTCAGGTCGTCGTTGACCAGCCCCGTGCGCTCCGGCCCGAACAGGACGCCGGTCTTGTGCCCGGAGTCGACATGGGCGCGCAGCTCCGTCGCCGCGACGCGCGGGGTGACGAACTCCTGGATCATCCCGCGGGTGCGGACGGTGGTGGCGAAGACCACGTTCAGGTCGGCCACGGCTTCCGCCGTCGTGTCGTAGAGTTTCGCCCCGTCCAGCACCGGATCGGCGCCCGACGCCGCGGCCACCGCCTTCTCGTTCGGCCAGCCGTCGCGCGGCTTCACCAGACGCAGCTCGGTCAGGCCGCAATTCAGCATGGCCCGTGCGCAGGCGCCGATGTTCTCGCCGAGCTGGGGCTGCACGAGGATGATGGTCGGGCCGCCCAGGACGGAGGGCCGGTTGGGGTCTTTGCCGGAGGTCATGATCTGAACGTTGGTCTCAGCTTCGCGGTGTTGCGCCGCCTTTAAACAGCTTGAATGTGTAACTGTCCACCAGCGCCTCCATCGACGCCTCGATGATGTTGGTGGAAACGCCCAGCGTCGACCATTCCTGCCCGTCGCCGTTGCGCGAGCGGATCAGCACGCGCGGCATGGCGCCGGTGCCGTCCTTGGCGGCCAGGATGCGCACGCGGTAATCGGACAGCTTCACCCCGTCGAGCAGGGGGTACAGCGGCTCCAACGCCTTGCGCATCGCGGTGTCCAGCGCGTTCACCGGGCCGTTGCCCGACGCAACCTCGTGATACTCCTGGCCGCCGATCTTCACCCGCACGACGGCCTCGGACTCGACCACCAGCTCGCCCTTGGCGTTGTAGCGGCGCTCGTCGGTGACGTGGAAGCGCTTCAGCGTGAAATAGTCCGGCACCTCGCCCAGCTCGCGGCGGACCAGCAGCTCGAAGCTGGCCTCGGCCGTGTCGTAGGCGTACCCCTCGGTGTCGCGCTGCTTCACGAGGTCGAGCAGACGGTTCAGCCGCTCGTCCTTCGGGTCGACGGCCATGCCCATCTCGCGCAGCCGCGCGATGACGTTGGCGCGGCCGGCTTGGTCCGACATCACGATCTGGCGGCGGTTGCCGACCGCCTCCGGCTCGACATGCTCGTAGGAGGACGGGTCCTTCTCCACGGCGGAGACGTGCAGCCCGCCCTTGTGGGCGAAGGCGCTGGCGCCGACGTAGGGGGCGTGGCGGTTCGGCGCGCGGTTCAGCCGCTCGTCGAACTTGCGGCTGATCTCGGTCAGCAGCGGCAGGTCGGCGGGCCTGATGCCGACGTCGTAGCCCATCTTCAGCATCAGCGATGGGATCAGCGACACCAGGTTGGCGTTGCCGCAGCGCTCGCCCAGACCGTTGATCGTGCCCTGCACCATCCGCACCCCGGCGCGCACCGCGGCCAGCGAGTTGGCGACGGCGTTCTCGGTGTCGTTGTGGCAGTGGATGCCCAGCCGGTCGCCGGGGATGCCGTGCTCATCGATCACCCGGCGGACGATCTCGTCGATCTCGTGGGGCAGCGTGCCGCCGTTGGTGTCGCACAGCACGACCCAGCGCGCCCCGGCCTCGTAAGCGGCCTTGATGCAGGACGCGGCATAGGCCGGGTTGCGCTTGTAGCCGTCGAAGAAATGCTCGGCGTCGAACAGCGCCTCGCCCTTGGCGGCCTTCAGCGCGGCGATGCTGTCGGCGATCAGCTCGATGTTTTCCTCGCGCGGGATGGCCAGCGCCACGTCGACGTGGAAGTCCCAGGTCTTGCCGACGATGCAGACGGCGCGCGCCTTGGACTGGATCAGGGCGGCGAGCTGCGGGTCGTTCGCGGTGCTGCGGCCGGGACGGCGCGTCATGCCGAAGGCGGTGAAGGTCGAACGGGCGAGGTCCGGCGCCTCGGCGAAGAACTGGTCGTCCGTCGGGTTGGCGCCGGGCCAGCCGCCTTCCACATAGTCGATACCCAGACGGTCGAGGTCGCGGGCGATGGCGATCTTGTCGGCGACGGAGAAATCCACGTCCTGGGTCTGCGCCCCGTCGCGCAGCGTGGTGTCGTACAGATGGATGCGTTCGCCCGTCATTGCCGCCGCCCGAAGATATTGGTCGCCCGAAGGAAGGTCATAGGACTGTCCGGAGGGCCGGAAGAATGGACGATGCGCTCCGCCAGCTCAATGCTTTTGATCGAACCCGCCAGGAATGCGGGGCTTTGCCACGCCGGACATAGGCACGCAATGGAGGTAATAGGACAAATGTACTGACCGAACAAACCATCGTCTGTGCTAAACAGCCGCCCCTCTGCATGGCGCCCATCTCACGGGTGCGGTACTCTTTTCTGGCCGGATGCCGGTTGGACTGTATGATCAACGCCCCTTGTGAACGGATGGATTGGACACGGTGACTCCCGCGGGTGACGACGACCAGGACAAGCTCGTCATGGTGATCGACGACGAGCGGACGGTTCTGCAGGCCCTCAACCTCCTGCTGGAGATGTGGGGGTACCGGGTCGTCACCGCCGAAAGCGAGGGCGAGGCCATCGACCGCCTGTCCGTCGCCGGGGAAACGCCGCACGCCATCCTGGCCGACTACCGGCTGCGCGAAGGGCGCACCGGCGTGCAGGCCATCGACCGCATCCGGGCGGAGGCCGGGGCCGAGGTGCCGGGCGTCATCATCACCGGCGACACCTCCACCGAAGGGCTGCGCGACGCCCGCGCCCGCGGGCTGACCGTCCTGCAGAAGCCGGTGCTGCCGCCCCATCTGCAGGCGGTGCTGACCAAGGTGCTGCGGGAACAGTCCGCCGGCACGGCGTGACGGGCCGGACCGGCATGGACATTCCCTTAGCGCCGGCGCCTTCGACGCCGCCCAAGCCCTTACCGCCGGCGCCATCCGCGCCGCCCAAGCCAAAGGACAACAAGCCGAAGCGCAAACGCGCAGCCCCCGACGGACGGCTGTTCCGGTCGTGGGAGAGCTGGGTGGTCTTCGGGCTGGGGCTGCTGCTCACCGGCCTCGCCTGGTGGCTGCTGACCGAGCAGAACCACCGCTTGGCAGAGGCGCGCTTCCGCGCGCTGGCCCGCGACCTGTCCGGCGACGTCACGGCGCGGCTCGACACCTATGAACAGATGCTGCAGGGCGCCGTGGCGATGGTGGACGCCGGCGGCGGGCAGGTCAGCCGCACGGAATGGCGGGCCTACGTCACCGGCCTGCATGTGGAGGACCGCTATCCCGGCATCCAGGGCATCGGCTACGCCAAGCGCGTGAAGGCTCCCGACCGGGAGCAGCACGAGGCGGCGCTGCACGCCGCCGGCTTCTACAGCTACCGCGTGACGCCGGAGGGGGAGCGGCCCGAATATTTCCCCATCGTCTACATCGAACCCTTCGCCAGCCGCAACCTGCGGGCCTTCGGCTTCGACATGCACGCCGAGCCGACCCGCCAGGCCGCCATGGAGCGCGCCCGCATCAGCGGCACCGCCGCGGCGACCGCCCGGCTGCGGCTGGTCCAGGAAACCGAAGAGGACGTGCAGCCCGGCTTCCTCATCTATGTGCCCGTCTACGACCAGGCCCTGCCCCTGACCACCGTCGCCGACCGGCGCGAGGCGCTGCTGGGTTTCGTCTACAGCCCCTTCCGCGCGCACGACCTGATGCGCAGCATCATGGACCGGGGCGCCTCGGAGCTGTTGGACATCCGCGTCCATGACGGGACGGAGACCACCGCGGACTCCCTGATGTTCGACTCCGCGGCCGCCCGGGACGCCGCTTTCCGGGAGGTTCTCCATGTCGAGGTGTTCGGCCGTCCTTGGACGCTGGTCCTGTCCGGCACCCACGCCTTCGAGGGGAGCGTGGCCAGCGCCACGCCGCGGGCGGTGCTGTTCGCCGGCCTGATCATCACGCTGCTTCTGGTCGCCACCGTCAACTCCGTGCTCCAGGACCGCGACCGCATGGCCGAGCTGCGCCGCAGCTACGACGCGCTGGCGCGGGCGCGGGCGGAGGCAGAACAGGCCAACGCCGCCAAGTCGCGCTTCCTGGCCGCCGCCAGCCACGACCTGCGCCAGCCGCTCCAGACGCTGGGCATCTATCTGCACATGATCGGCGAACAGGCGGACAGCCCCCGGCTGCGCAAGCTGGTGGACGCCGCGCGCGACGGGTTCGAGGCGACCCAACGCCTGCTGAACTCGCTGATGGACATCGCCACGCTGGAGACCGGCGTGATCAGCCCGCAGCTGTCCGAACTGGACCTGCCCGTCTTCCTGGAGCGCATCTGCGAGGAAGGCCGGCTGGAAGCCGCCGGCAAGGGATTGGGCTTCCGCGTCACCTGCGGCGGCGCCCGCGTGACGACCGACCCGGCGATGCTGGAGCGGATCGTCCGCAACCTGCTGAGCAACGCGCTGAAATACACGCCCAGCGGCACCATCCGCGTGACCTGCCGGCAGGCGCGCGGCTTCACCGCCATCAAGGTGCAGGACACCGGCCCCGGCATCCCGCAGGACCGGCTGCACCTGATCTTCGAGGACTTCTACCAGATCGGCAATCCGGAGCGCGACCGGCGCAAGGGCCTCGGCCTTGGCCTCGCCACCGTGGCGCGGCTCAGCCGCCTGCTCGGCTACCGGGTGCGGGTGCTGTCGCGCCCGGGACGCGGCGCCATCTTCCTGGTCGAGATCCCCGACGAGGCGCCCAGCCCCCGCCAGACCACCGAAACCGTGGCCTCGGTGGTCTGACGCCCTCCGGTCCTTTTGGCAATCGCCGACGCCGCGTCGTCCCGCCACGGCTGGGAATAGCCGCGGCGGAACCGGTGGATCACCGAGTCGGCGATTGCCAAATCCGGGACCGGGTCAGGCCGTCGCCGGCCGCGCCGACCGGGCACGCATCAGCATCCACACCGCCGACACGCCGACCAGTTTGGACGCGAGACTGGCCGCCCAGACCGCCGGGTCCCAAATGCCGAGCATGCCGAAGAACAGCGCCGTGTCCACCGGCACCGACAGGGCGGCGCTGATCCACAGCCGATCGCGCAGCGGGCGGCGGGTGACGGTGAAGACGCCCCAGTCGATCAGCTCCGACACCGCGAAGGCGGTGACGCTGGCCGTCGCGACGAAGGGGTCGGCCAGCAGGAAGGACAGCAGGGTGGCGGCCAACATGGCGGCCAGCGACCAGTGGCCGTAGCGGACCTGGACCATGTCGCGCAGGATGAAGATCAACCCGGCCCAGCAGGACCACACCAGATCCAGATGCGGCGCCAGGCTGAAGGCGTAGTTGATGGCGAGTACGCTGCCGATGTAGGCGGCGAGCCAGAGCATGACGGAATCCTCCAAAAGCCACCCGCGGAAATACGGGCGCGAACGACGGCGCCACCCGCGTGAATGCGAGCGCTCCGCAGCGGTCTTGTAACAGGTTCGGCCCGCCGGAGTGAACCCTCGGCGCGCGCCGGTGCGGACGGAGCGCAACCGGCAAGAACGGCTTACCCCCATCTCGGTTCCCCGAATGCGCCGCCGTCCCTAGCGCGTCCGGACGATGCCCTGGCGCGTTCGTTCGGAGAGGTGAAACGAAAGAGACCCCGAAAGGTGTGGGCGATGGCGGCGGCGGGCGTATCAATTGGAATGGGCGGCACACGGGATCATTCGCTGGACGCGGCGCGCAGCCTGCTGATGATCCTCGGCGTGCCCTACCACGCGGCGCTGATCTACTCGCCGGGCTACGACTGGGTGATGAACTCCCCCGACGGCATCGCCTGGATTGGGCTGTTCGCGGACTTCATCCACAGCTTCCGCATGCCCGCCTTCTTCCTGATCTCCGGCCTGCTGATCACCCACAGCCTGCGCCGCCACGGACCGCGGGCGGTGCTGACCTCGCGCGCCTCGCGGCTGCTGGTGCCGCTCGTCGCCATGACGGTGACGCTGAACGTCGCGCAGCTGTGGATGGAAAGCCGCGCCATCGACCCCGGCCTGACCGCCGCGGAGTTCCTCACCCAGACCATCCCCGCCGCCTTCTGGAGCGGCGGGCTCGTTTATCACCTGTGGTTCCTGGTCGAGCTGTTCATCAGCGTGCTGGCGCTCTGCCTCGCCTACCCGCTGCTGGTCGCGCTGCACCGGTGGATGGCGGAGCGCGCGCCGGGGCTGGCCCGCTGGCTGGCCGACCCGCCGGACTGGCTGCCGCCGCTCCTGCTCAGCCTCGTCATGATGGGGGTGCTGGGCTTCGACAACATCTCCGATCGGCTGGTGACGCCGCTGGTGCCGACCAACTCCACGGCGGTGAGCATCGTCACCTCAGCGGGCTTCTTCGCGGTCGGGGTGCTGATCGCCCATTGGCCGGGCGGCGCCGCGCGCTACGCCAAGGCGAGCTGGGGGGTGGCGCTGACCTATCTGGTGTGCTTCGCCATCCACATCGGCATGGTCGGCATCGAGAAGCCCATGCCGGTCCGCTTCCTCGACGAGGTGCTGCGCGCCGTCGCCGCCTGGTCGGCCTTCCGCTTCGTGCTCGGCCTGACGCAGGCCTTCTTCTCGGCGGAGAGCCGCCGGGTGCGGGCGCTGTCGCAGGCCTCCTACACGATCTATCTGCTGCACCATCTGGTGGTCATGGCCGCCGGCTTCGCCCTGCTGGCCGTCACCGCGCCGCCTTTGCTGGAGTTCGCCGCGATCACCGCGGTCGGCCTGTTCGTGCCGCTGGCGGTCCATCACGGGCTGGTGCGCCGCTCGCCGACGCTGCGCTTCCTGATGAACGGCATTCCGCCGGGGGAAGCGAAAAAGCAAAGCGGTCCGGCGCGCGGCCGCGAGGCGATGGCGCGTCGGACCGGTTAGAGCGTTACGCCCGCTTCCAGCTCGTGCCCTGCGGGCCGTCCTCCAGAACGATGCCGAGGTCGGCCAGCTCCTTGCGGATGCGGTCGGCCTCCGCGTAGTTCTTGGCCTTGCGGGCGGCCAGACGGTCGTCGATGCGCTGCTGAATGTCGGCGTCGGACAGGACCGCGGCCCCCTTCGGCGCCCAGCGGAACCACACCTCCGGGTCCTGCTGGAGCAGGCCCAGCGCCTCGCCGGCGGCGCGCAGCGCGCCCTTGGCGGCGGCCTTTCCCGCCTCTCCCGTCGCCTTGTTCACCGCGGACGCCAGCTCGTGCAGATGCGAGATGGCGAGCGGGCTGTTGAGGTCGTCCTCCAGCGCGGCCAATACGTCGAACGGCAGTTCGGCCTGCGCCGGAGCCGGGTCGCCGCGCAGCGCCTGATACCAGCGGTCGAGCGTTGCCTTGGACTGCTTCAGCCCCTCGCGGGTGAAGTCCAGCGGCTGGCGGTAGTGCGCGCTCAGCAGCGTCAGGCGGATGGCCTCGCCGGGGAACTCGTCCAGCAGATCGTGCACGGTGAAGAAGTTGCCCAGCGACTTGGACATCTTCTCGCCCTCGACGGTCACGAAGCCGTTGTGAACCCAGTAGCGGGCCAGCGGCTCGCCGCCGTGGGCGCAGCGGCTCTGGGCGATTTCGTTCTCATGGTGCGGGAAGATCAGGTCCAGCCCCCCGCCATGTATGTCGAAGGTGACGCCCAGATGCTCCTTCGCCATGGCCGAGCATTCGATGTGCCAGCCCGGCCGGCCGCGGCCCCACGGGCTGTCCCAGCCGGGCTGGTCGGCGGCGCTCGGCTTCCACAGCACGAAGTCGGAGGAGTCGCGCTTGTAGGGGGCGACCTCGACGCGGGCGCCGGCGATCAATTCGTCCAGCGAGCGGCGGGACAGCTGCCCGTATTCCGCCATCGACGGCACGGAGAACAGCACATGCCCTTCCGCGGCATAGGCGTGGCCGCGCTCGATCAGCAGACCGATCAGGGCGACCATGTGCGAGATGTGGTGCGTGGCGCGCGGCTCGATGGTCGGGCGCAGCGCGTTCAGCGCGTCCATGTCGGCGTGGTAGAGGTCGGCGGTGCGCTTGGTCAGCGCCTCGATCGGCTCCCCGCTGTCGCGCGAGCGGTCGATGATCTTGTCGTCCACATCGGTGATGTTGCGGACGTAGGTCACCGCCGGATAAAGCCGTTGCAGCAGCCGGAACAGCAGGTCGAACACCACCACCGGGCGGGCGTTGCCGATGTGCGCGGTGTCGTAGACCGTGGGTCCACACACATACATGCCCACCCGGTCCGGAGTCATCGGCTCGAAGCGTTCCTTGCGGCGGGTCAGCGTGTTGTAGAGGTCCAGCGGCACGGCGCCATGTCTCCTGTGAGAGGGTCTTCCAAATCCCCCTCTCCCCTCCGGGGAGAGGGTCGGGGTGAGGGGGAAACGCCGGCCCATCGCAGGGCTTGTCCGGCGCAGAACTTTTCCGGCCTTTCGGCCGCCCCCTCATCCTAACCTTCTCCCCAGGGGGGAGAAGGGACTCTTACGCCGTCTCTCCCGCGAGGCGCTTTTGCGCGCGGGGTCGGCCGATCAGGGGTAGCAGGTTCTTCAATTCCGGTCCATGGTCCCGCCCGGTGAGGGCGCGGCGCAGGGGGAGGAACAAATCCTTGCCCTTCCGACCCGTCTTCGCCTTCACCGCACCCGTCCAGGTGCCCCAGGTGGAGAGGTCCCAGGGCTCCTCCGGCAGCAGGGCCGCCGCCTCGGCCAGGAAGGCGGGGTCGTCCGCCACCGGGGCGACCGGGGCGTGGGTCACCGCCCACCAGTCGCGGGCCTCCGCGACGCGCGACAGGTTGGGGCGCACCGCCTCCCAGAAGGCGGCGTCGGCCTCCGCCAGGCCGAGCGCGGCCAGTTCCCCGGCGACCCGCTCGAAGGGCAGCAGGTGGAGGATGCGGGCGTTCAGCCGCAGCAACTCCTCCGGGTCGAATTTCGGGGTGGCGCGGGACACCTTGGCGATGTCGAACTCGGCCACCAGTTCGTCCAGCGTCAGCCGCGGCTCGATGGCGTCGGAGGTGCCGAGCTTGGCGAGCAGGCTGGCCAGCGCCATCGGTTCGATCCCCTCCTCCTCGCGCAAGGACGCCACGGACAGGCTGCCCAGCCGCTTGGACAGGCCCTGCCCCGCCGCGTCGGTCAGCAGCGGCAGATGGGCGAAGACCGGGACCGCCCCGCCGCCCTCAATGCTTTCAACCGCTTCGAAGATCTGGATCTGCACCGCCGTGTTGGCGACGTGGTCCTCGCCGCGGATGACGTGGGTGATGGCGAGGTCGGCGTCGTCCACCACGCTGGTCAGGGTGTAGAGCGGGCGCCCGTCCTCGCGGATCAGCACGGGATCGCTGAGAGCCGCGCCCTCGAAATGCACCGGGCCGCGCACGAGGTCGGTCCATTCGACCGGCGCATGCTCCAGCTTGAAGCGCCAGTGCGGCTTGCGTCCCTCCGATTCGAGGCGGGCGCGGTCGGCGTCGCCCAGGCGGAGCGCCGCCCGGTCGTAGATCGGCGGACGGCCCTGCGAGACGAGGCTGGCACGCTTGAGGTTCAGCTCCTCCGGCGTCTCGTAGCAGGGGTAGAGCCGCCCGCTGGCCTTCAGCGCCGCCGCCACCTCGTCGTAGCGGCCATAGCGGTCGCTCTCCCGCGCGAAACGGTCCCAGGTCAGGCCGAGCCAGGTCAGGTCCCGCTCGATCCCCTCCGCATATTCCGGCTTGGAACGCTCCTCGTCCGTGTCGTCGAGGCGCAGCAGGAACGTGCCGCCCGCCTTGCGCGCGAACAGCCAGTTGACCAGCGCGAGGCGCACATTGCCGACATGGAGGAGACCGGTCGGGCTGGGGGCGAAGCGGACGGCGACGGACATGCGGGCATCATTCGAAAGTCGGGACGGGCCGGCAGTCGTAGCACGCCGCGCGCCCGTCCGAAAGACGCCCATCGGACGCCAAGGGGGACGCCGCCGGGCCTATCGCGTTCGGCGCACGATCCTTCTCCCGCCTCTCCACAATTTCCAACGCGAATGGATTGTTTCGAATGAAACAATTCTTGCGCGGAGCGGTGGCGGAGGCGATGCTGTTCCCCTGTGCGGGTTTTCGGCCCGCGAAACCAATTGGAACGGGAGAGCGGCCATGAAGCTGGCCGAAGCCCTGCTGCGCGCGCTGAAGGATCGCGGCGCACAGGCCATGTTCGGGATTCCGGGCGATTTCGCCCTGCCCTTCTTCAAGGTGGCGGAGGAAACACAGATCCTGCCGCTGCACACGCTGAGCCACGAGCCGGCGGTCGGCTTCGCGGCGGACGCGGCGGCGCGCTACAGTTCGACCCTGGGGGTGGCGGCGGTCACCTACGGGGCGGGCGCCTTCAACATGGTGAACGCGGTGGCCGGCGCCTACGCCGAGAAGTCGCCGGTCGTCGTCATCTCCGGCGCGCCGGGCACGACGGAGGGCAACGCCGGCCTGCTGCTTCACCACCAGGGCCGCACGCTGGACACGCAGTTCCAGGTGTTCAAGGAGATCACCGTCGCCCAGGCCCGGCTGGACGACCCGGCCAAGGCCCCGGCCGAGATCGCCCGCGTGCTGGGAGCCGCCCGCGCCCTGTCGCGCCCCGTCTATCTGGAAATCCCCCGCAACATGGTCAACGCCGAGGTCGAGCCGGTGGGCGACGACCCCGCCTGGCCGGTGGACCGCGACGCGCTGGCCGCCTGCGCGGACGAAGTGCTGGCGGCCATGCGCTCGGCCACGTCACCGGTGCTGATGGTCTGCGTCGAGGTCCGCCGCTACGGGCTGGAGGCCAAGGTGGCGGAGCTGGCGCAGCGGCTGGGCGTGCCGGTGGTGACCACCTTCATGGGGCGCGGCCTGCTGGCCGACGCGCCGACCCCGCCGCTCGGCACCTACATCGGCGTCGCCGGCGACGCGGAGATCACCCGGCTGGTCGAGGAGTCGGACGGGCTGTTCCTGCTCGGTGCCATCCTCAGCGACACCAACTTCGCGGTGTCCCAGCGCAAGATCGACCTGCGCAAGACCATCCACGCTTTCGACCGGGCGGTGACGCTGGGCTATCACACCTACGCCGACATCCCGCTGGACGGGCTGGTGGACGCTCTGCTGGAGCGGCTGCCGCCGTCCGACCGGACGACCCGCGGCAAGGAGCCCCACGCCTACCCGACCGGCCTTCAGGCCGACGATGGCCCCATCGCACCGATGGACATCGCCCGCGCCGTCAACGACCGTATCCGCGCCGGGCAGGAGCCGCTGCTGATCGCGGCGGACATGGGCGACTGCCTGTTCACCGCCATGGACATGATCGACGCCGGGCTGATGGCCCCGGGCTATTACGCGGGCATGGGCTTCGGCGTGCCGGCGGGCATCGGGGCGCAATGCGTGTCGGGCGGCAGGCGCATCCTGACCGTGGTCGGCGACGGCGCCTTCCAGATGACCGGGTGGGAGCTTGGCAACTGCCGACGGCTGGGCATCGACCCCATCGTGATCCTGTTCAACAACGCCAGCTGGGAGATGCTGCGCACCTTCCAGCCGGAATCCGCCTTCAACGACCTGGACGACTGGCGCTTCGCCGACATGGCGGCGGGCATGGGCGGCGACGGCGTCCGCGTGCGCACGCGGGCGGAGCTGAAGGCGGCGCTGGACAAGGCGTTCGCCACGCGCGGGCGCTTCCAGCTGATCGAGGCGATGATCCCGCGCGGCGTGCTGTCCGACACGCTGGCCCGCTTCGTCCAGGGGCAGAAGCGCCTGCACGCCGCGCCCCGGGAGTAGACGCTGGCGCCGCGTCCGCAGGCTGGCGGCCAGCCACCCAACGACCGGGCTTGCCCGCTAAGCCGCTGTCGCGCTTGCGCTTGGAGCGAGGTGCCGAAGCGAAATACCCCCTTCGGCACCGCCGCGGCGCAACAATTCGTTAACCATAAAAGCCCACCCTGTCCCTGCTTTCGGGCGGAATTGATTCAGGGACGAGGACGGCGATGACCTGCATTGTTGGCTTGGTGGACGGCGATCGTGTGTGGATGGGTGGTGACAGCGCGGGCGTGAACGGCCTGGATATCACCGTGCGCGCGGACACCAAGGTGTTCCGCAACGCCGACCTGCTGATCGGCTTCACCAGCAGCTTCCGCATGGGCCAGCTTCTGCATTACCGGCTGGAGCCGCCGCACCGCGACCCCGAGGCCGACGTCTTCCGCTACATGGTCGTCGATTTCGTGGACGCCGTGCGCGGCTGTCTGAAGGACGGCGGCTACGCCCACCGCTCCAACGACGTGGAGACCGGCGGGACCTTCATGGTGGGCTACGAGGGACGCCTGTTCTCCATCCAGTCCGACTATCAGGTGGGCGAGGCGGTGCGCGGGTATCACGCCATCGGCTGCGGGTCCGACTACGCGCTGGGCTCGCTCGCCTCCACGGTCGGCCTGCCGGCGGAGGAGCGGGTGCTGAAGGCGCTGGAATGCGCCGAGCTGTTCAGCGGCGGCGTGCGCGCACCCTTCACCATCCAGTCGATGGTCCGCCGGCCGCATCTGGCGCTGACCGAAGCGGCGTAAAGCCATAATAAAAATCAGGACTTTCCGCGCCGTTTTCGCCATCCGGCAAGACGGCGCGAAGTCGTGCCCGCGCTGCGGCAAACTGTGTTATAGGGACGCCGCTCCGTCCCAAAGAGATGGAGAACAAAAAGACCATAAATACAGTGGGTGCTAGAGAATGGTGGACCAAACTGTTGGTGATGCGGATCGTTTGATTGGCGGAGATTTCCGTGATGTCTCGGGCTTGGTGCATGGCCTGCCGGCTTACTGCAATTCGCCTTACTTCGTGTTTCCGGCGCTGATCCTTCTGCTGATCATGCCGCTGTCGATCATTTTCCATCCGTCCTGGATCGTTCCGCTGGCCGAGCTGTACGCGGTCGGCATGATGGTGACGATCATCCGCCTGACGCGCGGGTGAGGCGCGGCTTTTGCCCCCTCCCTAACCCTCCCCCGCTGCGCAGGGGAGGGGACTGCCGCCGCTTCGCAGACATCTCCCTCCCCTGCGCAGCGGGGGAGGGTCGGGGTGGGGGCCTGTTTCAAGCACTTCTCAAACAATGCTCCCGAACCCGTTGGTGATCGGATAACGCCGCTCACGGTTGAACAGCCGCGGGGTGATCTTCGGGCCGGGAGGCGCTTGGCGGCGCTTGTATTCGGCCAGATGCAGCATGCGCCAGACCTTGTCCACCACCTCCGGTGCGTGGCCGCGGGCGACGATCTCCGCCACGTCCAGGTCCTTTTCCACCAGACAGCGCAGAATGTCATCCAGCGCGTCGTAGGGCGGCAGCGTGTCCTGGTCGGTCTGGCCGGGCTTCAGTTCCGCGGTCGGGGCCTTGACCAGAACCCGCTCCGGCACGACGCGCCCCGCCGGGCCGAGAGCGCCGTCCGGCACATGGCTGTTGCGCCAGCGCGCCAGCGCGTAGACCGTCGTCTTATAGACGTCCTTCAGCACGGCGTAGCCGCCGCACATGTCGCCATAGAGCGTGGCGTAACCGACCGACATCTCCGACTTGTTGCCGGTGGACAGCACCATGGGGCCGAACTTGTTGGACAGCGCCATCAGCGTGACGCCGCGGGACCGCGCCTGGATGTTCTCCTCCGTGGCGTCCGGATCGCGCCCGGCGAAGGCCGGCAGGAGCATCCGCTCGAACGCCTCCATCGCCGGGACGATGGGAACGGTGTCCAGCTTGCAGCCCAGCAGCTCCGCCGATTCCGCGGCGTCGTCCAGGCTGTCCTGCACGGTATAAGGTGACGGCATCATCACGCCGTGCACCCGGTCGGCGCCCAAGGCATCCACCGCGATGGCCGCCGACAGCGCCGAGTCGATGCCGCCCGACAGGCCCAGGATGACGCCAGGGAAACCATTCTTGGTCACGTAGTCGCGCAAGGCCAGCACCAGCGCCGCGTAGATCGACTCCAGACCCTCCGGCGGGGCGACGCACTCCGTGTCGGCGCAACTCCAGACATCGTCCTCGCCGCGCTCCCAGCGGGTGATCAGCAAATGCTCGGTGAAGGCGGGGGCCTGCGCCACCAGCCGGTGATCGGCGCCCAACGCGAAGCTGGCGCCGTCGAAGACCAACTCGTCCTGTCCGCCCACCTGATTCACGTAGAGCAGCGGCAGCCCCGACTCGGTGACCCGCCGCACGGCAAGCTGCACGCGCTGGTCGTGCTTGCCCAGCTCGAACGGGCTGCCGTTGGGAACCACCAGGATCTCCGCCCCGCTTTCCGCCAGCGTCTCGATCACGTCGGTGGACCACATGTCCTCGCAGATCGGAACGCCCAGCCGCACGCCGCGGACATTGATCGGGCCGGGCAGCGGGCCGGGGGTGAAGACGCGCTTCTCGTCGAACACGCCATAGTTCGGCAGGTCCACCTTGAAGCGGGTCGCCGCGACCGCTCCGCCGTCCAGCAGCAGCGCCGCGTTGAAACATGCGCCGCCGTCGCGCCAGGGCGCGCCGACCAGCAGGGCCGGGCCGCCGTCCGCCGTCTCGGCGGCGAGTTCACGCACCGCCCGCTCCACCACGTCCAGGAAGAAGGGTTTCAGCACCAGATCCTCCGGCGGGTAGCCGGTCACCGCCAGCTCCGGGCAGACCATCAGGTCGGCGCCGCGCGCGGCGGCCTCGGCCCGCGCGTCGCGGATGCGGTCGATGTTGGCGGCGATGGCGCCGACGGTCGGGTTGATCTGGGCCAGCGCGATGGAAAGGCGGTCGGTCATGGCGGCGTCGTCCGGTGAAGCGGCGGATCGGCGACACCGTAACAGCCGGAGGCGGAGGGCGGAAGCGGCGCACGGCCGCAGCGGAACCGCAGCATCGCACGCCGTGTTGCCGGAAGGACAGGACGCCAACAGAAGGATGACCGGTCATGCAAAAGTCCGGGCAAGGTTCCGGGGCCACGACCTCCGTCTGGATGGACCGCGGCGGGCCGGCGATGCCCGCCGGGACGGTCGCCCCCACCGCCGCGGCGCTGGGCGCCTTGCGGCCTGATGTGATCGTCGTCGGGGCGGGCATCGCCGGGGTCACCACGGCCTACCTGCTCCAGCGCTCCGGCAAGTCGGTTCTGCTGCTGGACGACGGACCGCCGGGCGGCGGCGAGACCGGGCGCACCACGGCGCATCTCTCCAACGTCATCGACGACCGCTTCGCCGAGATCGAACGGCTGCACAGCGAGTCCGGCGCCCGCATGGCGGCGGACAGCCACGGCGGCGCCATCGACACCATCGAGCGGATCGCCCGCGAGGAGGCCATCGACTGCGGCTTCGCCCGCCTCGACGGTTATCTGATGCTGGCGCCGGGGCAGGACCCCGCCGGTTTGGACCGCGAGCGCGACGCCGCCCGCCGCGCCGGGCTGGACGATGTGGAGCGGCTGGACGCCCCGCCCATCCGCCATCCCGGCCCCTGCCTGCGCTTCCCCCGGCAGGCGCGCATCCACGCGCTCGATTATCTGGCCGGGCTGACCCGCGCCTTCCTGGCGCGCGGCGGCGCGCTGGCCACCGGGGCGCATGTCTCCACGGTCCGGCAGGACGGGGAGCGTGCGCGCGTCGAGGCCGGGCCGGACCACGCGATGGTCGAGGCCGCCGCGGTGGTCGTCGCCACCAACTCCCCGATCAGCGACCGCTTCGCCATCCATTCCAAGCAGGCGCCCTACCGCACCTACGCGATCTCCGTCCGGGTGCCGAAGGGCAGCGTGCCCGACGCCCTCTATTGGGACACGCTCGACACCTATCATTATGTGCGACTCCAGCCGGAGGCCGACCATGACCGGCTGATCGTCGGCGGCGAGGACCACAAGACCGGGGAGGCCCGCGACATGGCGGAGCGTTGGGCCGCGCTGGAAGCCTGGACGCGCGCGCATTTCCCCCAGGCCGGGGCGGTCGAGCACCGCTGGTCCGGGCAGGTGATGGAACCCTTCGACGGGCTGGCCTTCATCGGCCCCGACCCGGCCTATGGCGGGCGGGTCTTCGTGGCGACCGGCGACAGCGGCATGGGCATGACCCACGGCACCATCGCCGGGCTGGTGCTGTGCGAGCTGATCCACGGCAGCGGCAGCCCGTGGGCCGCGCTGTACGACCCCGGCCGCAAGATGACCAGCAAACTCGGCACCTATCTGCGGGAGAACCTGGACGTGGCCCGCCACTTCCTGCCCTACGTCCAGGGGCCGGAGTTGGAGGAGGAGGACCGCATCGAGCCCGGCCAGGGCGCGGTCCTGAAGTCGGGGGTCTGGCCCGTCGCCGTCTTCCGCGACGAGTCGGGGGCGCTGCACCGCCGCTCCGCCATCTGCCCCCATCTGAAATGCGTGGTGCGCTGGAATCCCGGCGAGCGGAGCTGGGACTGCCCCTGCCACGGCTCCCGCTTCGCGGTGGATGGGACGGTTCTGAACGGTCCGGCCACCCAGCCCCTTGCCCCCATCGAGGACTCTGCAAGCAAAAACTGATAAAATCCTTCGAAACCGAAGTGTTTCGACCGGGCGTTGCAGGAGCCCTGCGACGAATTAACCTGTGGTAAAGGACTCCGGTACGATCATACCCTTACGGCGAAACGATCACGCGCGGGAGGCGGCGATGTATTACTCGGAAATGTCCGGACCGACAGGGACGACCAGTACGGTCCTGCAACAGGCGAACAACGCCAAGAAGGCAACCGAGAGCAAGGCCGCGGACGGCACCAAGGCCGCCGCCACGACCACCGCCACCGCCGACGCCGCGACTCCCGCGAAAAGCGCCAGCCCGGCCTACACGATCAGCCAGTCGATGGAAAACCTGCTCGACAACCTGTCGGGCAAGAAGCCGGCGGCGACCGGCGCCGACGCCGGTGCGGCGGGCGATGCGGCCGGCGGCAGCAAGACCGGCACCCAGGCGATGGCCGATCGGGCCAAGCAGGCCGAGCAGATCATGCAGAAAGCCCTGGAGCAGTCCAAGGGCCTCTCCGGCCTGTTCGAGAAGGCCATCGACAACATGGCCGGCGACCTCGGCAGCCTGCTCGGCGGGCTGGGCATGTCGGACGATGACGTGAAGGGCGCCGTCGGCGATTTCGGCAGCGCCATGAAGGACAAGCTGAAGTCCATGGATTTCAGCCAGATGGGCATGAGCATGGAGGAAGCCCGCTCGCAGTGGTCCATCGAGTCCCGCGGCATGGAGCTGACCATCCAGGACGGCGACAAGTCGGTCCGCATCTCCTTCGCCAAGTCCACCCTCGACTTCACCCGCGAGGACCGCGGGCTGGCGGCCACGCTGAACGCGGACGGCTCGGGCAGCGCCATGTTCTCCGCCGCCACGACCAAGGTGTCCGGCAAGGCCACCGGCATGATCGTCCGCTCCGAGGGCTTCAGCGATGACGAGATCAAGGGCGTCCTGGAGAAGCTGAACGGCATGGCCGCGAAGGGCGGGATGAGCGGCCTCGGCGCCCTGACGCCGACCAAGAGCGCCGATGGCGTGATGCACCTGAACCTGGACCTGTCGCAGCCCATCGCCGGTCTGACCGACGGCAGCAGCGACGCCAAGAGCGGCGCCGCGGCGGACGCGTCCCAGAAGGTGGATATCACGGCGTGAGGAAGAGCGGGCCGTTTTCCCATAAAGGGCGCCCGCAAAAGGGGTGCGATCTGTGATAACGGGGGCCGATGCTTGCCGTCGAGCCAGCTCCCTGTATAGAAGCGGCTTTCGCTGTTTCGGAGATTCGCTTCCCCATGACCGACCGCAACGCCGTGCTGGCCGCGAACCGGGCTTTCTATCAGGCCTTCACCGGGCGTGACTTTCCCGCCATGGACCGGCTGTGGGCCTCCCGCCTGCCCGTGTCCTGCATCCATCCCGGCTGGACCATCCTGTTCGGCCGGGAGGCGGTGGTGTCGAGCTGGCAGGACGTGCTGCGTTCCCCCCGCGGCCCGGCGGTGCAGGCGCGCAACGAACGCGTCAGCCTGTACGGCGACACCGCGGTCGTGCTGTGCGAGGAGATCGTGGGAGACGCCGTCCTGGCCGCAACCAACCTGTTCGCGCGCGAGGACGGCGAATGGCGGCTGGCCCACCACCAGGCCGGACCGGTCGCCGAGCCCGCCTCGCAAATCCTGACGCCGCCCGACCGCCTGCCGCCCGGTGGCCTGCTGCACTGACGGCGGTCCCTTGACGGCGGCCCCTCTTCCCCCTGGTGCGTTCAGCGGCGCTCCGCCGCCCTCTCCAGTTGCCGGATCAGGTCGCCCACCACCCGGTCGGCGGTGATCCGCTCGGGGTCGCTGTTGGTCAGGGCCACCGCGGCCCAGCGGTGGGCGCGTGAAAAGGCGATGTAGGCGTTGAAGCCGCCGGTGGAACCGGAATGCCAGAGGATCGGCGTGCCGTCCGCCGCCCAGGCGACGAACCAGCCCAGCGCCATCGCCCCCTGCCCCAGCGCCCCCGGATCGCGCAGCGCCCGCCCGTCCACCTGCACCGACTGGGCGAGCGCCAGCGTCGCGGCGGTCTCGCCGTCGCAGGCGGCCTTTCCCAGGCCGGTGCAGTCGCCCATGTTGGCGCGCAGCCAGCGCAGCAGGTCGTCGGCGGTGGAATAGAGCCCGAAGGAGGGCTGCATGGCCGGCGCCTCCCAATCGGGGACCACCTGCCCGCGGGCGTGGCCCACCGCCTTGCGGGCGCGCTGCCCGGCGTTGGGCGCCAGGGTGGTGTCCGTCATCCCGAAGCGGTCGGTGACCACCCGTTTCAGCAGCGTCTCGTAGGGAATGCCGGAGGCGGTGGACAGCGCCTCCCCCAGCACCGCCATGCCGACGTTGGAGTAGCGGAAGCGCGTGCCCGGCGGCACCGTCAGACTGAAGCCGGACAGCCACGCCCCCACCTCCTCCCGCGTCAGCGGCTTGTAGGGGTTGCGCGGGTCTTCCAGCCGGCTCCAGGAGAAGCGCGGAGTCTCCGGCACGTTTGGCAACCCCGCCGTATGGGTGGCGAGGTCGAGCAGGCGGATCGGCGTGCCGTCGAAGTCCGGGGCGTGGACCGGCTTGGGCAGATGACGGGCCAGCGGGTCGGTCGGGGCGACGCGCCCGGCGCGGATCAGCTCCGCCAGGATGGTGCCGGTGAAGGGCTTGGTCAGCGAGGCGATCTGGAACAGGGTGCGCCCGTCCGGCGGACCGCCGTCGGGCCGTCCGCTGTCGCCGCGCCCGACGACGAGGCTGCGCCCGTCGCGGATCACCCCGACGACGATGCTGCCCGCCCCCGCCTCCTCGAGACGGCGATCGGCCAACGCCGTCACCGCCTCCCGAAGACGGTCCGGGGCCACCGCGTCCGCCGGGGCCGGGGCCGTCGCCCAGACGGTGAGCGCAAGAAACGACACGACACCGAGCACCGGCCCCCGCATCCCCACCCTCCGTCGTCGGCGCGCGGAATGGGCGCGCAGAGGGAAGAGTGGGAAGCGGTTCCGCCTGGCGGTACGCCCGCGGACGGACATCACGCCAACGGAGCAGGCTGTGCCGGGCGGGTTAGACCGGTGAGAGGCGTGTCACTCGGCCGAATTCTACTCGGTGGGTATTTCCGCCAGCGGCGGGCGGCGGTCCTTGACGATGGTCAGGGGCACGTCGTCGGCGGCGACCTCGATGATCGGCTGGCCGCCCAGCAGGCTGGGGCACTGCTTCACCTGGGTGAAGGCCATGAAGAAATCGGCCTTGCGCCAGTCCAGACCGGTGCCGTTGACCAGCTTCAGCCAGGGCGGCAGTTCGAAGCGTACGGCCAGTGTGTTGCCACAGACCGACAGGGTGTACTGGCGCGGCGGCGCCTTGCCGCCGTTCTCGCGCTCCACCAGGGCGATCAGCTCGGCCAGCGCCTCGTGCTGGGAGTTGCCCCAGTAATCCAGCTCGAACCGCCCCTCGGCGCCTTTCAGCCCGCCGGCGAACTGGTTGTAGTAGACGTACTGGTTCGGGTGCATGGCGCCGAGCTGCCACGCGTACAGCACGGCCACCGCGATGGCCGCCGCCCCGTACGCCTGTCCTGTACGCCGGCCCAGCGCCTCGGCCCCGCTCCACAGCCGGTCGAAGGCGATGCCGGCCAGCACCGCCATCGGCGGCGCCACGAACAGGAAATGGCGGATGCCGTTGTAGACGGACGGACGCATCAGCATGAAGAGGAGCACCGGCAGGAAGGCCGCCAGCGCCAGCGGCACCCAGCGCACCGCGCCGAAGGCGCCGTCCACGCTCCGCCAGCCGCCACGCACCACCCACAGGGCGGCCAGCACCACCGCGGCCAGGGTGCCCAGCAGCACCGCCTCCGGCAGCTTCACCCCGAGATAGACCGGCAGATAGAGCGCCGGCGGGGCGGCGGAGCTGACCATCTGCCCCATGAACAGCGTCTGGATGTCGATGGGGAAATGCGAGACGACGCGCAGCGCCTCCAGCGGGTTCAGCGGCCTCTGCACCGCCCAGGGCCAGAACAGCGCCATCACCGCATAGGCCAGCGGAATGGCCGGCAGCAGGGGCGGCACGGCGCGCCGCACGACGCCCAGCGCCGGCCGCAACCCGCCCTGCCACGCCACCAGCACCACATAGAGCGCCAGCGCCACCGCGAGGTAGAAGCCGGCCAACACCCCGCCCACCCGGATCGACAGGGTCAGGCCCAGCGCCAGCCCGAATTTCAGCACCGCGCTGCGGCGCGGGGCCGGCATCTGGCCGATGATGCGGGTGGCGAAATAGAGCGTCCACACCATGCCCGCGGCGAAGGGCACGTCCTTGGTGTTGTTGAACATGGCGCCGTAATAGACGCCGGATAGTGCCAGCAGCGCCGCCGCCAGGAACCCCGCCCGCGGCCCGGCCAGCAGCCGCGCGTAACGCCAGCAGCCGGCGATGCCCAGCACCCCGACCAGCGCGCAGAGCAGGTGGCGCGTCTCGTACTCCTCGAACGGCGAGATCGGGACCACCAGGGCGGTCACCAGATCGAACAGCCCGCCATACAGGTACAGGTCCTTGAAATGGAAGGCCGACCGGTCGGTGAAGCCGGACAGGTAGAAGGACAGCAGCTTCTTGCCGTAGATATGCTGCACCTCCTCGTCGGTGCTGATCCCGTAGTTCCGGAAGGTCAGCGCGGCGAGGATGATCAGACACAGCAGAAGCGCGCGCGCCATGTCGTCCCACAGGGCTCCGGCGCGGCGCTGGGAGAGGACGCCCGCCGGGGACGTCGCCCCGAGGGGATTCAGGCCGAGCGGCGGCATCAGGCTCATGAAGGGCGGTCCTCGCTTCCGGGCCGGCGCCAAGCCCCCGGGTTGGCCGCTGAATTGGATGCCGGGGCCGCGGCTTGATCCTCGAATCCGTGCGCGGAACGGACGATGTAGAGGGGACGTCCCTTCACCTCGTTGAACACGCGGCCGAGATAGTCGCCGATGACCCCCAGCGTGACGAGCTGGATGCCGCCCATGAACAGCACCGCGGCCAGCAGCGATTCGTAACCGGGCACGTCGATGCCGTAGATCAGGGTGCGCAGCAGGCGCAGCAGGATGTAGACGAAGGCGAAGCCGGAGATCGCCATGCCCACCAGGCTCCACACCCGCAGCGGGAAGGTGGAGAAGGCAGTCAGCCCATCGAAGGACAGGCTGAGCAACTTCAGGAAGCCCCATTTGGTGTCGCCGCCGGCGCGCTCCCCCTGCTGGTAGGGAATGCTGGCCTGACGGAAGCCGACCCAGGCGAAGATGCCCTTCATGAAACGCGTGCGTTCGGGCATGCGGTTGATGACGTCGACCACCCGCCGGTCCATCAACCGGAAGTCGCCGACCTCGCGCGGCAGCTTGACCTCCGACAGGTTATCGAAGATCCAGTAGAAGGCGCGGGCGAACATCCGGTGCCTCAGGCTCTGCCCCACCCGCGCGTGGCGCACGGCGACGACCACGTCGTAGCCCTCGCGCCATTTGGCGAGGAACTGGGGCAGCAGCTCCGGCGGGTGCTGGAGGTCGGCGTCCATCGGCACCACGGCGTCGCCGGTGGTGTGGCGCAGCCCGGCCGACAGGGCCAGCTCCTTGCCGAAGTTGCGCGACAGGTCGACCACCTTGACCCGCGGGTCGGCATCATGGACGTCCAGGAGACGGTCGAGCGTGTCGTCGCGGCTGCCGTCGTTGACGCAGACCACCTCCCACTCCGCGTCCAGCCGGTCGAGCACGGGCACCAGCCGTTCGAACAGCGCCGCGATGTTGGGGCCTTCGTTGTAGAAGGGGATCACCACCGACAGGCGCCCCCGCTTCGTGCGGGCGGAGCGCGACGGCTTCGGGGTGGAAGCGGCGTCGCCTGGGCTGGGGGTGGTGTTGGGAGCGGTGTTGGCGGAAGCCGCCAGAGTGGGCGCGTCGGTCAGGGACATGGCCGGCCGTTGGGTCAGATGATCACGAGCCGGGTCGGAGGGGTCCAGGCAGGCGTCCCCGGCGGGGCGCTTCGCCCTTTGGCATATAGCACGATACATGTGGATGAGCAAAACGCCTCTATTGTGACCATCCACGGCCTAAGCCGTGACCAGCACATCGCTGGAACCGGCGCCGGAACGGTCCGTCGCTGGTGGGCTAACGCCACGGTCCCGACAAATATTCCAAGGCCCCGCGAAACCGCCAGAACCCGGAAGGATAAGGACATCCCCAAGCGTGCGCGGAGGGGCCTCATGCCCGTTTTCGGGGGCTGGAAACCAGTTGGCACACTTAATGAATTGGTAAGCGGACACTGCCATGTTTTGTATCTAAACCATTCAGCCTCATCCGGAGTTTTCCCGACCATGAGCCTGTTCAACCATCTTCGGGTCGGCACCAAGATCACCGCGGCGAACGCCGGGGTTCTCCTCTTCCTGGTCGCCATCGGCGGCATCGGGGTCTACGCCCTGATGGACGCCAAGCACGGCTTCGCGACCTATCAGACCTTGGCCCGCCAGACCACCGAGGTCGGCCGCATCCAGGCGACGATGCTGGAGCTCCAGCTCCAGGCCAAGACCTTCCTGCTGACCGGCAGCGAGGAGGCCGCCCACACGGTGGACTCGCTGGCCGCCGACCTCGACGGGCGGATCGACGAGGCCAAGACCCTGTTCACCGAGCCGGCCCTGAACCGCACGGTAACGCAGATGGACGATGAACTGGGCCAATACCGCGAGGCCTTCACCCGCATCATGGAGTTCCAGGCGACCCGCAGCGAGGCGTCGGCGGAGCTTCTCGACCTCGGGGTCAAGATGGAGAAGGCGCTCAGCGGCGTCATGGACAGCGCCTACGCCGATGGAGACACCGAAGCCGCCTATCAGGCGGGCATGGCCGCCCGCCACTTCCTCGCCGCCCGCAACACCGCCAACCGCTTCCTGACCGACGGCTCGGCGGAGAGCGCCGACATCTTCCGCAAGGAGCTTCAGAGCGCCCGCGAGCGCGGCAACGCGATGCTCGCCAAGCTGACCGAGCTGGAGCGACGCCGCGGCGCCTCGTCCTTCCTGGCCTACCAGCGCGTCTTCGCCACCCAATTCGAGAAGGTGGTCGTCGCCACCACCAAGCGGGACGAGCTGGTCTCGCAGGTGCTGGAGACGCTCGGCCCGACCGTCAACGCGCGGGTCGAACAGCTGCGCGACGCCAGCGTCCGCCAGCAGGCGGCGCTCGGTACCACCGCCACGGAGAACATCGACCGCGCCCGGACGATGACCACCGCCGCCGCCGCGGTCGCCGTCCTGCTCGGGCTGATCTCGGCCCTGATGATCGGGCGCGGTCTGTCGCGGCCCATCGTCTCGATGACCGACACCATGACCCGTCTGGCCGGCGGCGACCGCCGGGTGGACGTGCCCGGCCTCGGCCGCGGCGACGAGATCGGCGGCATGGCCAAGGCCGTGGAGGTTTTCAAGCACAGCCTGATCGAGGCCGACCGCATGGCCGCGGAACAGGCCGCGGAGCATGAGACCCGCCGCGAGCGGTCGGAGCGCATCGACTCCCTGACCCGCGAATTCGACCGCATGGTGATGGAGGTGCTGTCCCGCGTCTCCTCCGCCGCCACCCAGCTCAACAGCACGGCCCAGGGCATGTCGGCCACCGCCGAGCAGACCACCCGGCAGGCCAGCGCCGTCGCCGCCGCCTCCACCCAGGCCACCGCCAACGTGGAGACCGTCGCCGCCGCCGCGGAGGAGCTCTCCAGCTCGATCCAGGAGATCAGCCGGCAGGTCGCCCAGAGCAACAGCATCGCCGGGCAGGCGGTCAGCACCGCCGAGCGGACCGACGCCACCGTGCGCGGACTGGTCGACGCCGCCCAGCGCATCGGCGAGGTGGTGCAGCTCATCAACGACATCGCCAGCCAGACCAACCTGCTGGCGCTCAACGCCACCATCGAGGCCGCCCGGGCGGGCGAGGCCGGCAAGGGCTTCGCCGTCGTCGCGTCGGAGGTCAAGAGCCTCGCCAACCAGACCGCCAAGGCGACCGAGGACATCTCCGGCCAGATCGCCGGCATCCAGCAGGTCAGCCGCGAGGCCGCCGGGGCCATCGCCGAGATCGGCCGCGTGATCGGCGAGATCAGCCACATCTCCACCACCATCGCCGCGGCGGTCGAGGAGCAGGGGGCGGCCACCCAGGAGATCAGCCGCAACGTCCAGCAGGCCGCCCGCGGCACCCAGGAGGTGTCCGGCAACATCGCCGGGGTGACCCAGGCGGCGGAAGCCACCGGCGACGCCTCCCGTCAGGTGCTCGACGCCGCCGACGGGCTGACCGGCGAGGCGGAGGGGCTGCGCGGTTTCGTCTCCCGCTTCCTGACCGACATGCGGGCGGCCTGACGGTTTCGTCTTCACCCCTCCTCCCATCCGATTGCGATGGAGGAGGGGTTTTTCTTGCGCCGCGCCGGCCCTGTTGGGCAAATAGGGGTCATTGCGCACCCCGGACTGCTTTTCCCATCATGATCCTGACCCCGATCCCGGCCGAGACGATGCCGGAGGCCCTGGCGACCTTCGAGCGCCTGCTGGCCGGCAAGCCCCTGCCCCTCGCCGCCTTCCGGCGCATCGCCGCCACATGGCCGGTGCCCGGCGGCGTCGACACGCCGGAGCAGCGCGCCGAAGCGGTGCGGCTGGCCCACGCCCACGGCATCGGCACGCTGGACGAGCCGCCCAACACCTCCTTCATGTGGGACGGGGAGGTCATCCGCACCGACGTGGAATCGACGGTGATCGTGCATGAGGTCGCCCACTGGCTGGTCGCGGCGCCCGAGCGCCGTCCGCTCTACGACTTCGGCCTGGGGCCGGGGCCGGAGACGACGCTGCGCAAGGAGGCGCGCGGCCAGCAGAAGCTGACCTTCGAGGAGTGCATGCACGAGGAGCAGCAGACCTCCCTGCTCGGCGTGCTGTGGGAGGCCGAACTGGGCCAGCCGGCGATCCTCGCCTTCCTGGAGCAGAACTGGATGGAATGCTGGGAGCGGGAGAGCACCGCCGCCTTCTTCATCCGCCATGTCGAAGAACTCTTCACCCGCGGCCTGATCGATGCCGAGGGCCGCCCGTCCACGGCGCGCGCCTGGGCAGACGGGCGGCTGCAGGCTGCCTGAAATCTGCACTGCCCATAAATCAATCATAAAACCCCTGGAGGCTGGACCGTCATGACCCGCAACCTGCTTACGCTGGCCTCCGCGCTGGCCCTGCTCGCCACCCCGGCGGCGGCGGACACGCTGAAGATCGGCATGATCACCACCCTGTCCGGCCCCGGCGCGGGCCTGGGCATCGACATCCGCGACGGCTTCGCGCTGGCGGTGGAGCATGCGGGCGGCAAGCTGGGCGGGCAGGACACCCAGGTCATCGAGGCGGACGACCAGCAGAAGCCGGACGTCGCCGTCGGCCTCGCCAACCGCATGGTCGAGCGCGACCGCGTGCAGATGGTGACCGGCGTGGTCTGGTCGAACCTCGCGCTGGCGATGCTGCCGACGCTGGCCGGCGGGCAGACCTTCTTCATCAGCCCGAACGCCGGCCCGTCGCAGCTGGCGGGTGCGCAGTGCAACCCGTATTTCTTCAACGCCGCCTACCAGAACGACCAGATCCACGAGGCCGTCGGCAAGCATGTCCAGGACGAGGGGTTCAAGAAGGTCTATCTGATGGCCCCCAACTACCCGGCGGGCAAGGACGGGCTGGCCGGCTTCAAGCGCTACTACAAGGGCGCGGTCGCGGGCGAGGTCTACACCCAGGTCGGGCAGCTCGACTACGCGGCGGAGCTGGCGCAGCTCAAGGCCGCGGCGCCGGACGCCGTCTACGTCTTCTACCCCGGCGGCATGGGCATCAACTTCATCAAGCAGTATGAGCAGGCCGGGCTGAAGGGCGCCGTGCCGCTGTTCGGCCCCGGCTTCTCCTTCGACCAGGACATCCTGTCGGCGGTCGGCGAGTCCGCGCTGGGCGTCAAGAACTCGGCGCAGTGGAGCCCCGACCTCGACAACGCCGCCAACAAAAAGTTCGTCGCCGACTTCAAGGCCAAGTACGGGCGCATCCCGTCCATGTACGCCGCCCAGGGCTACGACACGGCGCTGCTGATCGACACGGCGGTGAAGGCGGTCGGCGGCAACCTGAAGGACAAGGACAAGCTGCGCGCCGCTCTGGCCTCGGCCAAGCTGCAAAGCCTGCGCGGCGAGGTGGCCTTCAACACCAACCATTACCCGATCCACAACATCTACCTGCGCGAGGTGGTGAAGGGTGCCGACGGTGCGGTGACCAACAAGACCGTCGCCACGGTCTTCACCAACCACGCTGACGCCTACGTCAAAGACTGCCCGATGAAGTGAGGCGCAGCCAGGACGCCGGAGAATGGACGCGCTCCTCCTCGTCGAACAGGGGCTGAACGGGCTTCAGCTCGGCGTGATGCTGTTCCTGATGGCCGCCGGGCTGACGCTCGTCTTCGGCATCATGGACCTCATCAACCTCGCCCACGGCACCTTCTACATGGTCGGCGCCTACCTGACGGCGGCGCTGGTGCCGGTGCTGGACAGCTTCCCGCTGGCGCTGGCGGCGGCGGTGCTGCTGACGGCGCTGCTCGGGCTGGTGGTGGAGGCGGTGGCGCTGCGCACGCTCTACCGCCGCGACCACCTGGATCAGGTGCTGGCGACCTTCGGGCTGATCCTGTTCTTCAACGAGCTGGTGAAGATCGTCTTCGGCCCGGTCCCCATCTTCCTGAACCCGCCGGCGGCGCTGGCCGGGACGGTGGACCTGTTCGGGCTGACATACCCGGCCTTCCGGCTGGCCATCCTCGCCGTCGGCATCGCGGTGGCGGTGTTCCTGTGGCTGCTGATCGCCCGCACGCGGGTCGGCATGCTGATCCGCGCCGGGGCCACCAACCGCGAGATGGTGATGGCGCTGGGGGTGGACGTCCGGCGGCTGTTCGGGCTGGTCTTCGCGCTGGGCTGCGGGCTGGCCGGGCTGGCCGGCGCCATGGCCGGGCCGGTGCTGGCGGTTCAGGTCGGCATGGGCGAGCAGATCCTGATCCTCACCTTCGTGGTCATCGTGATCGGCGGCATCGGCTCGATCCGCGGGGCGCTGGCCGGCGCCCTGCTGGTCGGCATGGTGGACACGCTGGGCCGCGCCCTGCTGCCCGCCGCCTTCCGTCTGGTGATGGACGCCGCCAACGCCAGTGCCGCCGGGGCGGCCCTGGCCTCCATGGCGATCTACGTGCTGATGGCGGTGGTCCTGGCGATCAAGCCCAAGGGGCTGTTCCCGGCCCATTGACGGCGTGCGTCACGCCCCGGCATAAGCCACCGGATCGGCCAGCCCGGCCTCCTGGAAGCCTTTCAGCCGCAGCAGGCAGCTGTCGCAGGAGCCGCAGGCCGTGCCGTCCGGCGCCGGGTCGTAGCAGGAGTGGGTCAGGCCGTAATCCACCCCCAGTTCCAGCCCGCGGCGGATGATGCCCGCCTTGTCGAGCGTCATCAGCGGGGCGTGGATCGTGAACCGGCTGGTGCCCTCCACCCCCGCCTTGGTGGCGAGGTTCGCCATGGTCTCGAAGGCGGCGATGTATTCGGGCCGGCAGTCCGGGTAGCCGGAATAATCCAGCGCGTTCACGCCGATGAAGATATCCGACGCCTGCAGCGTCTCCGCCCAGGCCAGCGCGAAGGACAGGAACACCGTGTTGCGCGCCGGGACGTAGGTCACCGGGATGCCCGTCCCCAGCTCCGCCGCGCTGGCATGCTTTGGCACCTCGATGGTATCGGTCAGGGCGGAGCCGCCGAAGGCCCGCAGGTCGATGTCGGCGATGACGTGGCGGTCCACCGCCATGGCAGCGGCGACGCGTTTGGCCGCCTCCAGCTCCACCGCGTGGCGCTGCCCATAGCGGAAGCTGAGCGCGTTCAGCCGGTACCCCTGCTCCCGGGCGATCGCCAGCACCGTCGTGGAGTCCAGCCCGCCGCTGACCAGCACCACTGCATTCTTCGCGTTCATGTCCCCACCCTTTCCCCATGCCCACAGGCCGGCCCGGCATAATCCCGTCCTGCCGGCGGGTCAACGGCCATGGCCGCTTGTGCATGGCCGCTTGTGGCAGACCACCCACCCAGGGTGTCCGGAGCGCCTCCGCACCGCACCGCACCGGAAAACCCACGGCTGTTAACTCTTCGGCAATTTCCCTGTAACACTGTTGTTAAGACGACGAACATTCAGAAGGCAGGAATACACCGACACACAGGTTTGTGCCGGTCGCAAGGGAGCTATTGCCGTGAATGCAATCCATTCGCCCCCCTCCGCCCAGGAGGGGTCCGCCGAATCCTCCTGCTCCGGCCCCACGTCCCATTGCACCGCCGCCACGAAGGCGGCGGAGTGTCGGTCGTCCTGCCAACTGAACGACGCGGCCTTTCGAGACAGGGCCCGGGATATCCTTTCCAGCGGACGGACCGTCACCGCCGGCGCCGTTCATCTGATTGGTCTGGAGGACATCCGGGACCATCTGGGCAAACGGTGGGAGACCGTGAAGGAACGGGTGCAGGACTACACGGGCCGCCTGCTCGAAAAGATCCTGTCCCCGCAGGACGTGTGGTTCCGGCACGGCGACGCCCAGTTCATCATCGTGTTCGCCCATGCCGACATAAAGGCCGCCCAACTGATTTGCGGCAAGATCGTCGAAACCCTGCATCAGACGCTGCTCGGCCACAGCGATACCAGCCAGATCACCGTCAAGACCGCCCTGATGGAAATCGACGGCAGCATCGCCATCGGCAGCGCCCGCCTGGACGATCTGCTCCACCGGGCCGCCAGCCAGCCGGAACGCCCGGCGGATCGCACCGACCCGACGGCCCAACCGGCCGCCCAGCCGCAGGCCGAGGAGCGGCGGCGGCCTTCGCTTGTCGGTTTCGCCCTGGACAACGGAGAGCCGCCGCAACAGCCGAAGGTGCTGTTCCGCCCGGTCTACGATGTAAAGAACAAGGTGATCTCCACCTACACCTGCCGTCCGGATCTTTACACCTGCCGCCATATCAACCAGATCACGCTGGACGACGTCCTGCAGGAAGAAGCCATTTTCGATTACGATATGGAAACCCTGTGCCACGCCATCAGCACCTACAATGAACTTTACAAGAACAAATTCCGTTACGCCCAGACCATTCCGGTCCACTTCGAAACCCTCGCCTCGGCGCGACGGCGGCGGGAGTATCTCCAGTCGTGCCGGATGATCCCCAATTACTTGATCCCTTTCCTGGCCTTCGAACTTGAAGGGCTGCCGCTGGGCATTCCCAACGGGAGGCTGGCCGAGATGGTCACCATGCTGCGCCCCTTCGGCCGCGCCGCCATCGTCATCCTGCGGGAGGACACCACTGACATCGCGGTCTATGCCAACGCCGGCGTCAAAGGGGTTGGGCTGTCCATGGATTTCCGGGACGGCGACCAGCGCTGCATCGACAAGATCAACGCCTTCTGCCCGGCCCCGCGCAAACACGGCCTGTTCGCCTATCTGGACGGCATCCGGAACGTCGAGCAATTCCAGGCGGCGATCGAGGCCGGGGCGGCCTATGTCGGCGGCGCCGTGATCGGCAAGGATTCCGATGTTCCCGAACACATGCGGCGTTGCACCGAAAGGCAAATGCTGATGAGAGCCAGAGTAAAGGCCCGGCGCGAGTCGGCATAGTCCAGTCCGACGAAGACTTCCCCTCTTTCCGCATAGACCGTCTGCAAGGCCCGTTTCAGTGCCTCTGTTAACGCATTAGCAAGTGCGAAAGGATCATTCTGTTTCTGCAGTCGATCCCTTCATGTCCGCACCCATTTCAGGCGACTGCCCTGCCATTGGATGCGCGCTCCCCCAAACCGGAAAGGGAGGCTCGGCCATGGTTTCACACCATCCCTCCGGTCCGGCCAGCACCTCACCGGAACAGAAGGACGGACCCACGCAGTCCTTCGCCCCGGACTCCACCCAGTCCATCGACGAGTCCTTCAAGGAGCGCGCCCGGCAGATCCTGACGCACAGCCAGACGGTCACCGCGGGGTCCGTCCACCTGATCGGCCTGGACGAGATCCGGCAGGAGTTGGGCGACCGCTGGGGCAGTGTGAACGAGCGGGTGCATGTTTACGCCGAGCGCATGCTCAAGAAGGTTCTGTCGCCGCGCGACGTCTGGTTCCGCTACGGCGAGAACCACTACATCATCGTCTTCGCCCAGGCCGACCGGAAATCGGCGCAGCTGACCTGCAGCAAGGTGATGGAAAGCCTGCACCAGGCGCTGCTTGGCCACGCCGACACGCGGCGCATCACCGTCAAGACCGCGGTGGTCGACGTCGGCGGCGGGGTCGCCCTGGACACCGCGCGGCTGGCCGACCTGCTCAAGGACGCCGTCCATGGCCCGGAAGGCACCGCCGCGGCCTCCCCCCCGCCAACCGACGACGCCATTCCCGCGGTGGAGGCGCGGCGCCCGCACTGGACCGAGATGCCGGCGGACACCGTCACGCCGCAGAGTCGCCCCAAGGTCCTGTTCCGTCCGGTCTTCGACGTGAAGCACAAGGTGGTGTCGACCTACTGCTGCCGCACCGACGCCGACACCGCCCGCTATCTGAATTGCATGGACGCTTTCGACCCGGGGCGCGAGGAGGCCGTCTTCGACCTCGACATGGAGACGCTGAGCCTCGCGGTCAGTACCTACAACGAGTTGTACGCCAACAAATTCCGCTACGCCCAGACCATCCCTGTCCATTTCGGCACGCTCGCCTCCAGCCGGCGGCGGCGGGAATACATCCAGGCCTGCCGGATGATCCCGCGCGTGCTGATGCCCTTCCTGGCCTTCGAGCTGGACGGGCTGCCGGCCGGCGTTCCCTATGGACGGCTGGCCGAGATCGTCGCGATGCTGCGCCCCTTCGCCCGCGCCGCCATGGTCATCCTGCACGACGACGCGGGCGACCTGTCGGTCTACGCAACCGCCGGCGTCAAGGGGGTCGGGCTGCGGCTGGACGGGCGGGAGGACGAGCCGCACATCCTGGAGCGGGTGCAGACCTTCTGCCCCGGACCGCGCAAGTTCGGCATGTTCGCCTATGTGGACGGCGTGCGCACCCCGGTGGAACTGGAGACGGCGGAGGCCGCGGGCGCCGCCTATCTGAGCGGCCCCATCGTCGGCGAGGACTCGGAGGTGCCGGAGCACATGAAGCGCTGCACCGAACGCCAGCTTCTCCTGCGGTCGCGGCGGCGCCGCCACCACGACACGCCCTGGGGATGAGCGGGTGGTGATGAGCGGGTGGTGATGAGCGGGCCGGCGCGACCTTTTGTGTTCAAGCCCGCCCATCTGTGCGAAAAGACGGGCCTACCGATTGGCCTGCCGATTGGCCTGTCGGTTGGTTGACCGCCCCTCTTTTCCGGCCCTCCATGCCCCCGACCGCGCCCCGAACCGCCCTGCTCACCCGCCCCCGCATCGCCTTGCTGATCCTGCTGGCCGTCGCGCTGGCGCTCCCCACCGTCGCCGACTGGATGGGGGAACCCTTCTACGTGCGGCTGGCGACGCGCATCCTGGTCTTCGCCCTGGCGGCGGTCAGCCTCGACCTGATCCTGGGCTTCGGCGGGATGGTCAGTTTCGGCCACGCCGCCTTCGTCGGGATCGGCGGCTATGCCGTCGGCATCCTGTTCGCCCACCAGTCGGACGGATCGACGCTGTTCGGCTTTCCCGGAACGGTGAACGGGCTGATCGTCTGGCCGCTGGCCATGCTGGCCGGGGCGCTGGCGGCGCTGCCGGTGGGGGCGATCTCGCTGCGCACCACCGGCGTGCCCTTCATCATGATCACGCTGGCCTTCGCCCAGATGCTCTTCTACCTGATGACCGGGCTGAAGGCCTATGGCGGGGACGACGGCATCGCGCTGTGGAGCCGCTCCACCCTGCCCGCCCCGCTGAACATCGCCGACCACACCACCTTCTATTACGTGGTGCTGGGGCTTCTGGTGGCGGCGCTGGCGCTGGGCTGGCGGCTGGTCAACTCCCGCTTCGGGCGGGTGATCCGCGGCGCCAAGGACAACGAGCGGCGGATGGCCGCCCTCGGCTACCCGGTCACCCGCTACAAGCTCGTCGCCTTCGTCATCGCCGGGGCGCTGGCCGGACTGGCCGGGGCGCTGCTCGCCAACGCCACCATGTTCGTCGGGCCGCAGTATCTGCATTGGAGCCGCTCAGGCGATCTCATCGTGATGGTCGTGCTGGGCGGCATCGGCACGCTGATCGGCCCGGTGCTGGGCGCCGCCGCGCTCCTGCTGCTGGAGGAGTTCGTGCCGGAGCTGATGGACCTCGCCCACGCTGGGCTGGGCGAGCATTGGAAGATCGTGCTGGGGCCGGTGCTGATCCTTCTTGTGCTGTACGCCCGCAAAGGGTTGTGGGGCGTCGTCGCCGGGAGGCGCCCGTGAGCCGCCCCCTGCTGAGCACCGACTCGCTGGTCAAGCGCTTCGGCGGTCTGGCCGCCACCGACGGCCTCTCGCTGTCCGTCGCGGAGGGGGAACTGCACGCCCTGATCGGCCCGAACGGGGCCGGCAAGACCACCCTGATCGGCCAGCTGTCGGGGGAGCTGACTCCCGATTCCGGGACCATCCTGTTCGACGGGCGCGACGTGACCCGCCTGCCCGTGCATAAACGGGCGCGGCGCGGGCTGGCGCGCAGCTTCCAGATCACCTCGATCTTCCCCAGCTTCACGGCGCTCGACAACGTGGCGCTGGCGGTGCAGGCCCACGCCGGGCACAGCTTCCGCTTCTGGCGCGACGCCGGGCGCGACCGGCGGCTGACGGAGCCAGCCCGCGCCGTGCTGGAGCGGGTCGGGCTGGGCGCGCGGGCCGACACCCGCGCCGACGCGCTGGCCCATGGCGAGAAGCGGCAGCTCGAACTGGCGATGGCCCTGGCCACCGGTCCGCGCCTGCTGCTGCTCGACGAGCCGATGGCCGGCATGGGGCCGGAGGACTCCGCCCGCATGGTTGGGCTGCTGCGGGAGTTGAAGGGCGGCGTGACGATCCTGCTGGTCGAGCACGACATGGACGCCGTCTTCGCACTGGCCGACCGCATCACCGTGCTGGTGCGCGGCAAGGACCTCGCCAGCGGCACCCCGGAGCAGATCCGCAACGACCCCGCGGTGCGCGAGGCCTATCTCGGCGACGAGTTGGAGGTCGCCTGATGCTGCGCGTCGCCAACCTGACCGCCGCCTACGGCTCCAGCCAGGCGCTGTTCGGCATGGAGCTGTCCGTCGACGCCGGGGAGGCGGTGACCCTGATGGGCCGCAACGGCATGGGCAAGACCACGACCATCAAGGCCATCATGGGCCTCGTGGCGCCGACCGGCGGCTCCATCGCCTTCGAGGGCGCGGAGATCGCCGGCCGCCCGCCGCACCGCATCGCGCGCGCCGGCATCGCCCTGGTGCCGGAGGGGCGGCAGGTCTTCCCCACCCTGACCGTGCGCGAGAACCTGATCGCCACCGCCGCCAACCGCTTCGCCCGGCGCGATCCCTGGACGGTGGAGCGGGTCCACGCCCTGTTCCCCCGGCTGGCCGAGCGCGCCGGCAACCTCGCCCGCAACCTGTCGGGCGGGGAGCAGCAGATGCTCGCCGTCGGGCGCGCCCTGATGACCAACCCCAAGCTGCTGATCCTCGACGAGGCGACGGAGGGGCTGGCCCCGCTGGTCCGCCAGGAGATCTGGGACTGCCTCGCCCGCCTGAAGGGCGAGGGGCAGGCGATCCTGGTGGTGGACAAGAACGTGCACGCCCTCGCAGCCCTGGCCGACCGCCATCACGTCATCGAGAAGGGGCGGCTGGTGTGGTCCGGCAGCTCCGCCGCCCTGCTCGCCGATCCCACGTTGAAGGAGCGTTATCTTGGCGTCTGAACCCCTGTATGCCGGCATGACCGCCGCCGAGATCGACCGCCAGTACAATTTCCGCAAGCTGGTGCCGGAGCACCCGGCCTATTTCGCCCGCTGGCAGGCGGAAAGCGAGGCGGTGCGCGCCCGGCTCAACGGCCGCTGCGACATTGCCACCGGCCCGCACCCGCGCCAGCGCGCCGACGTCTTCCCCGCCGGGGAGAGCGCGCCGGTGCTGGTCTTCATCCACGGCGGCTACTGGCGCGCCCTGTCGAAGGACCTGCATTCCTTCATCGCCGCACCCTATGTGGAGCGCGGGGTGGCGGTGGTCCTGCTCGGCTACGGCCTGTGCCCGGATGTGACGATGGACGCGCTGTGCGGCCACGCCCAGGCCGGGCTGGACTGGGTGATCGCCAACGCGGCCGGCTTCGGCGGCGACCCGCGGCGGGTGGTGGTGTCCGGCCATTCGGCGGGCGGCCATCTGACGGCGAAGCTGGTCTCGGAGAATCGCGACCGCGTGGCCGGGGGCATCCCGATCAGCGGCCTCTACGACCTGGAGCCGATGCTCGGCTTCGAGGTGAACGAGCAGTTGCGGCTCGATCCCGACTCGGCGCGGCGGTTGAGCCCGATCCACGCCGTTCCCGCCCCCGCCCCGCTGCTGATGCCGGCGCTGGGCGGCCTTGAGACCGACGCGATGCACCGCCAGCAGGCCGACTACGCCCTGGCTTGGGCCGCGCAGGGCAACGCGGTGCGGGAGATCGTGGAACCGGGCGCCGACCATTTCAGCGTGGTCGACCGCTTCGCCGAACCGGGCAGCGCGCTGTTCGAGGCGGCGCTGGCGATGCTCAAGGACAGCTGAGGGACATCCCAGGCCGGAAACGAAAAAAGCCTTCCCGGTCGGGAAGGCTTCTTCGTTTGAGCGTTCGCTCGAATGAGAGTGGCGGATGGGGGGAGATTCGAACTCCCGATACCCTCGCGGGTATGCCGCATTTCGAGTGCGGTGCATTCAACCGCTCTGCCACCCATCCGCTGCCCCGTTTCCGGGGTGGCGCGGAACCTACCCAAAAGCTTTTGGGGATGCAAGCCCTTGTTTGCAGGAAAATGAACGGGAAAATGCCACCATGCCTGTTGACTCCCGGTGGCCCATCAGTTAAATCCCCGCTCTCACGAACGGGCTTGCACCTCAAACGGTGGGCGAGCGGCCCTTCCGTTTGTTTTGAGATAGGCAGTGACGACGATGTTTGCAGTGATCCGCACCGGCGGCAAGCAGTACAAGGTCGCCAATGGCGACGTGATCCGCGTTGAGAAGCTCGAGGCCGAGGCCGGCGCTTCCATCACGCTCAACGACGTGCTGATGGTCAGCGATGGCAGCAGCACCACCCTTGGCACCCCGACGGTTGCCGGCGCCGCTGTGACCGCCGAGATCGTCGCCCAGGATCGCGGTCCGAAGATCATCGTCTTCAAGAAGAAGCGCCGCCAGAACTACCGCCGCAAGAACGGCCACCGCCAGGACCTGACCGTCCTGCGCATCACCGGGATCAACGGCGCCGCCTGAACGGCCGCCGACCAGTCACAGGAGTAACTCCCCATGGCCCATAAAAAAGCAGGCGGCTCCTCGCGCAACGGCCGCGATTCCGCTGGCCGCCGCCTCGGCGTGAAGCGTTTCGGTGGCGAGAACGTCGTCGCTGGCAACATCATCGTCCGCCAGCGCGGCACGAAGTTCCACCCCGGTGAGAACGTCGGCATCGGCAAGGACCACACCCTGTTCGCCAAGGCGAACGGCACCGTGGCCTTCAAGCGCAGCGCCCAGGGGCGCACCTACGTCGCCATCCTGGCGGCGGAGGTCCCGGCGGTCGCGGCCGAGTAATCTCGTCCGGCCCGTACGGTGTATTCGGATGATCGGGGGTTCGGGCAACCGGCCCCCGATTTTCTTTTGTTGATATGGTGGTCACCGCCCCCTTCCCACGGTTGGAGGACGGTGCGCAAACGGTAGATTGGCCGGCACGGTCCCCGATGAAGTTCCTCGATCAAGCCAAGGTGTATCTGAAGAGCGGCGACGGCGGCCCCGGCGCCATCGCCTTCCGCCGCGAGAAGTTCATCGAGTATGGCGGACCGGACGGCGGCAACGGCGGCCGCGGCGGCGACGTCGTGATCGAGGTCGTGAACGGCCTCAACACGCTGATCGATTACCGCTACAAGCAGCATTTCAAGGCGCAGCGCGGCAACCACGGCATGGGCGCCAACCGCAACGGCGCCAGGGGCGAGGACGTGGTCCTGCGCGTGCCGGTCGGCACCCAGATCCTGGACGAGGATCAGGAAACCGTGCTGCTCGACCTGACGGAGCCCGGCCAGCGCGTCGTCTTCCTGAAGGGCGGCGACGGCGGCTTCGGCAACGCCCATTACAAGACCCCGACCAACCGCGCCCCGCGCAAGTCCCACCCCGGTTGGCCGGGCGAGGAGCGCTGGGTCTGGCTGCGGCTGAAGCTGATCGCCGACACCGGCCTGCTCGGCCTGCCCAACGCCGGCAAGTCCACCTTCCTGGCCGCGACCACCGCGGCGAAGCCGAAGATCGCCGACTACCCCTTCACCACGCTGGCCCCCAACCTGGGCGTCGTCCGCGCGGGTGACGAGGAGTTCGTCATCGCCGACATCCCCGGCCTGATCGAGGGCGCGCACGAGGGGCATGGGCTGGGCGACCGCTTCCTCGGCCATGTGGAGCGAACCCGCGTGCTGCTGCACCTGATCGACGGCACGGCGGAGGACGTGGTCCAGTCCTACACCACCATCCGCAACGAGCTGGTCGCCTATGGCGGCAACCTCGCCGACAAGCTGGAGATCATCGGCCTGAACAAGGCCGACGCCCTGCTCGACGAGGAGGTCGCGGAGAAGAAGGCCGCGCTGGAGGCGGCGTCGGGTGCCGAGGTGATGGTTCTGTCCGGCGCCACCGGCCAGGGCGTCCAGGCGGTGCTTTACCGCTTGCTCACGCTCATCAAACAGTCCAAGGAAGAGGAGCCCGACGTCATCCAGGCTCCGGTCACGCGCTCCATCCCCCGGCCCCCGGTCGGCCAGAAGATGGATGACGAGTATGCGGGCTGGAACGAGGAGACGGGCGAGTACGACGATCTCCCCGACGAGCCGGACAGCGACTCCGACGAGGACGGGGACGACTGGGACGATGAAGGCGACGATGACGGTGACGACACCGAACACAGCGGCGACGACGGCGAGCACGACGACAACGCCAAAGGCTGATACCCCCTCCCCGCTCCCCACCCTGCTCGACGCGCGGCGGCTGGTCGTCAAGATCGGCTCCGCCCTGCTCGTCGACAGCGCCACCGGCCGGATGCGCCGCGAGTGGCTGGACGCGCTGGCCGACGATGTGGCCGCCTGCCGCAAGCGCGGGCAGGAGGTGGTGATCGTCACCTCCGGCGCCGTCGCCTGCGGGCGCGAGCATCTCGGCCTCGTCGGGCGCGCCCTGCGGCTGGAGGAGAAGCAGGCCGCCGCCGCCACCGGCCAGATCCGGCTCGCCGCCGCCTATCAGGAGACTTTGGCCCGCCACGGCCTGACCGTCGCCCAGGTGCTGGTGACTCTGGAGGACACGGAGGAGCGCCGCCGCCACCTCAACGGCCGCGCCACCATCGACACGCTGCTGAGGCTGGGCGCCGTCCCGGTCATCAACGAGAACGACACCGTCGCCACGGCGGAGATCCGCTTCGGCGACAACGACCGTCTGGCCGCCCGCGTCGCCCAGATGATCAGCGCCGACACGCTGGTCCTGCTGTCGGACATCGACGGCCTCTACACCGCCGACCCGCGCAAGGACCCCGACGCCCGGCACATCCCGGTCGTCCAGGAACTGACCTCCGACATCGAGAACATGGCGGGCGAGCCGCCGCCCGGCTACAGCTCCGGCGGCATGGTGACCAAGATCGTTGCGGCGCGCGTCGCGCTGGCCGCCGGCTGCCGCATGGTCATCGCCAAGGGCAAGCGCATGAACCCGCTGGCCGCGCTGGAGCAGCGGCCCGAGCAGGGCGGCGCCCTGTGCACCTGGTTCCTGCCCGCCGCCTCCCCCTCCTCCGCCCGCAAGGCGTGGATCGGCGGCAACCTGAACGCCCACGGCACTCTGACCGTGGACGCCGGCGCGCTGTCGGCGCTCGCCCGTGGGGCCAGCCTGCTGCCCGCCGGGGTGCGCGGCGTGGAGGGTGACTTCGAGCGCGGCGACGTGGTAGTGGTCAAGGCGCCGGACGGGCGCGAGGTGGCGCGCGGCCTGACCGCCTACGCCGCCGAGGACGCCCGCCGCATCGCCGGCCGCAAGAGCCACGAGATCGAGGAGATCCTCGGCTACCGGGGCCGCGACGAGATGATCCACCGCGACGATCTGGTGGTGCGGTGAGCGTTCCGATCCTGGCCCGCCCGCCCCTCCAGGCCATCCTGTGGGACATCGACGGCACGCTGCTGGACAGCGAGCCCTGGCACCAGCGCGCCACCATCGCGGTCTGCCGGCTGCACGGCCATGTTATGTCCGACACGGACTACGCGGCCACGCTGGGCGTCGCCTTCCCCGAGCTGTACGCCCGGCTGCACGCCGCCCGCCCCATGGCCCTGACCTTCCGGGAATGGGCGGACGCCATCACCGACCTCTATCTGGAGCGCATCGCCGAGGTCGAGGCGCGGGCCGGCGCCCTGGCGCTGGTCGGCGCCTTCGCGGAGCGGGGGCTGTTGCAGGCCTGCGTGTCGAACAGCGGGCGCCGGGTGGTCGAGGCCAATTTGCGCCACATGAGCAGCCCGCATTTCCTGTTCGGCCTCAGCCGCGACGACGTGAGCAAGGGCAAGCCGGACCCCGAGCCCTACCTGACCGCCGCCGACCGCCTCGGCGTGCCGCCCGCCGCCTGCGCGGTGATCGAGGACAGCCCGACCGGTGCCCGCGCCGCCAAGGCCGCCGGCATGTTGACCATCGCTTGGCCCCAGCACGCCGACCTGCTGTTCGACGCCGCCGACCATGTGGTGGCGGACCCGGCGGCGCTGGATTGGGATAGCCTGTGCGGCCTCGCGGAGCGCATGGCGGCGGATTGACCGCCGCCCGCCCTTTTCACCCCTTGGCGACGAAGAAATAGACCGTCATCGCCACGCCCACGACGATCACGAACTTGCGCAGGATCGGCGGCGGGATGTGGCGGGCGACGGCGGCCCCGGCATAGCCGCCGGCCACGGCAGCCACCATCATGATCAGCGCTTCGTTCCAATAGACCGCACCGCCGAAGACGAAGGCCACCACCGCGACCGCGTTCAGGCAGCCCGAGACCAGCGCCTTCAGCCCGTTCATCGCGTGCAGGTCGGTCAGGCCGAAGACCCCCAGCGTCGCCAGGATCAGGATGCCGATCCCTCCGCCGAAATAGCCGCCATAGATCGCGATGAAGAACTGCACGATCAGCACCGTGCTGTGCCCGACCTTGAAGTTGCGGCGGATGTAGGCCGACACCTTCGGGCCGAAGGCGAACAGCACCGTCGCGAACAACAGCAGCCAGGGGATGATCTCCTCGAACACCCGCTGCGGCGTCCATAGCAGGAGCAGCGCCCCCAGCAGCCCGCCGATCAGGCTGACGCCCAGGAAGGCCGGCAGGCTGACTTCCTTAATCCGCCCCAACTCCCGCCGGTAACCGTAGGCGCTGGCCAGCGCGCCCGGCGATACCGCCACCGTGCTGGTCGCGTTGGCGTTCAGCGGCGGCACGCCGGCCATGATCAGCGCCGGGAAGGTCAGGAAGCTGCCGCCACCGGCCACGGCGTTGAGCACGCCCGCGAAGAAGGCGGAGACGATCAGCAGCAGGGTCAGCATGGGAGGCACGGTCCGGCGGGTGGAAAAGCCCGCGGACTATGCCCTCTTGGCAAAGCTTACGGTACTGCGTTTTCGGCGGTGCGGTATTTCACGCACGGCCGGTGGGGTCTAGCGGGTCGGGGGAAGCGTACGGAGGTAGGCGACCAGGGCGCCCAACTCGCCATCGCTCATGGACTTGTAATAATGATAGCCCATGGGCGGGCTCAGCCGGCTGCCGTCGGGACGTACACCCTCGGTGATCGCCTTACGGATCTCCGCGTCGGTCCAGCCGCCCAGCCCATGTTCCTTGTCCTGCGTGATGTTGCGGGACACCGCGTTGCCCCACGGCCCGGTGAAATTCCGCCCACCGGCCCCCGCACGGGTCATGTCGAGCCGCCCGTCCGGCAGCATCGGCGTGTGGCATTCCATGCAATGGCCGAGCGGGCCGGCCATGTACGCGCCGTACGTCACCGGGTCCGTACGCGGCACCTCGGCCACCGATCCGACCGGCGGTCCGTAGGCGGCGGGCAGCGCCATGCGGTACTCGGACTTCGGGACAGAATGCCGCACCGGCGGCACGCTGCGCAGATAGGCGACGATGGCGCGCAGGTCGCCGTCCGACAGGCCGCGGTAGAAGCCGATGGGCATCGGCGGACCGATCAGGCTGCCGTCGGGACGCTTGCCTTCGCGGATGGCGGCGATCAGCTGCTCGTCGGTCCAGCGGCCGACCCCCGTTTCCGGGTCCGGCGTGATGTTGGAGGCGTAGGCGGTGAAGGGCTCCTCGACGAAGGGCGTCCCGCCGGCCAGTTCCCGCCCCGCGACCGGACCATTCGGCCCCTGCGGCGTGTGGCAGTTGCCGCAGGCGACGATGCCGTTGACCAGGGCACGCCCCCGCTCCAATGGTGTTTCCGCCCAGGCCGATCCCCCCAGGCACACCACCCCAACGGCCACGGCAGCGCCGCGGCGGACCAGCCGGTTCATGAAAGGCTCCTTCGCCAATGTTGCATGACGGCACGCTAACCACGCAACAATCCGCGGCCCAGGCTGAATGTTGAGTATTCCACTCAGCTTTTCGGCTTAAGCGGCATGGCTTTCGCGGAAACGCAGGATCGGCTATGGTTCCGGCCCTTTTCAATTGGCGAACGCCACTGGAGTGAGACCGATGTCCGCCCTGCTTGAGACCACCGACGCCTTGCACGATCAGATGCTCGCCCTCGGCCGCGCCGCCCGCGCCGCCGCGGCGGAGCTGGCGACCGTGCCAAGCCCGTCGAAGGATCAGGCCTTGCGGGCGGCGGCCGCCGCAATCCGCGCCCGCAAGGCGGAGATCCAGGCGGCCAACGACGCGGATGTCGCCGCCGCCCGTGAGCGCGGCCTCGCCGGTCCCATGATCGAGCGCTTGGCCCTCAACGATGCCCGCATCGAGGCGATGGCCAAGGGGCTGGAGGACATCGCCGCCTTCCCCGATCCCATCGGTGGCGTCATCGCCGAATGGACCCGCCCGAACGGGCTGGCCATCCAGCGCGTGCGCGTGCCGCTGGGGGTGATCGGCATCATCTACGAGAGCCGTCCCAACGTCACCGCCGACGCCGGCGGCCTCTGCCTGAAGTCGGGCAACGCGGCGATCCTGCGCGGCGGGTCGGAGAGCATCCGCTCGTCCCGTGCCATCGCCGCCTGTCTGGCCGACGGGCTGCGCGCCGCCGGGCTGCCGGAAGCGGCGATCCAGCTCGTCCCGACCACGGACCGGGCGGCGGTCGGCCACATGCTGACCATGCGCGACTATATCGACGTGATCGTCCCGCGCGGCGGCAAGTCGCTGATCCAGCGCATCGCCGAGGAGAGCCGCATCCCGGTCATCAAGCATCTGGACGGCAACAACGCCGTCTATGTCGATGCCGGGGCCGAGTTGGAGAAGGCGCGCAAGGTGGTGATGAACGCCAAGATGCGCCGCACCTCGATCTGCGGCGCCGCCGAGACGCTGCTGGTCGACCGCCGGATCGCCGACGCGGTCCTGCCGGTTCTGGTGAAGGACCTGCTGGACGCCGGCTGCGCCGTCCGTGGCGACGCCGCCGCCCAGGCCGCCGACCCGCGCGTGACGGCGGTGACGGCGGAGGACTGGGACACCGAGTATCTCGACGCGATCATCGCCTGCGGCGTGGTGGACGGGGTGGACGGGGCGATCGAGCACATCAACCGCCACGGCTCCCACCACACCGACGCCATCGTGACCGAGGACCCGGCGGCGGCGGAGCGCTTCCTGCAGCGCATCGACAGCGGCATCGTGCTGTGGAACGCCAGCACCCAGTTCGCCGACGGCGGCGAGTTCGGCATGGGCGCCGAGATCGGCATCTCCACCGACAAGTTCCACGCCCGCGGCCCGGTGGGGGCGGAGCAGCTGACCAGCTACAAGTATGTCGTGCGCGGCGATGGCCAGACGCGGCCGTAACACGTCCATCCACGAGCCCCCCTCCCAACCTCCCCCCGCTTCGCAGGGGGAGGAGTCAATCCCCTCCCCTGCGCAGCGGGGGAGGGTTAGGGTGGGGGCTCCGTGAAACCACCCCCCCACCGCTACGCCGGCCCGCTCCACGCCGGCCTGCGCGTCGGGCTGCTCGGCGGGTCCTTCAACCCGGCCCACGCCGGGCACCGGCACATCAGCCTGTACGCGCTGAAGGCGCTGGGGCTCGATCAGGTGTGGTGGCTGGTCAGCCCGCAGAACCCGCTGAAGCCGGTGAGGGGCATGGCGCCGCTCGCCGAGCGGATGGAGGAGGCCCGGCGCACCGCCCGCCATCCGGCTATCCGGGTCACCGCCATCGAGCGGGAGCTTGGCACCCGCTACACCGCCGACACGCTGGCCAAGCTGACGCTCCGCTTCCCCAAAACACACTTCGTCTGGCTGATGGGGGCGGACAATCTTCAGCAAATCCCCCGCTGGCGGCATTGGACGCGCATCTTCCGGCTGGTGCCGGTTGCAGTTCTCGCCCGACCAACTTATTCTATAGGGGCGCTTGGTGGCATAGCCGCTCAGCGCTATGCCCGTCGCCGGGTGAGCATGCACAAGGCCAAGGGGTTGGCCGGTTCGAAAACACCGGCCTGGATTTTTCTCCGCAACCCGCTGCATCCGGCTTCGGCGACGGCGATCCGCCGGGCACGCGCCAGCGGGTCGTGACCCTGTATCGCGAGGTAGGTACCATCAACACGTTCATCGAACCGGCCGCGCCCGTTGTGCGGCCCGCGCCCGTTCCCCAGCCGGACGAACTGAAGGCGCTCGTCGAGACGTCCCTGGACGACGATCAGGCCGAAGACGTCGTCGTCATCGACCTTGCCGGCAAGACCAGCTTCGCCGACTACATGATCGTGGCGTCGGGCCGAAACACCCGGCACATCGCCGCCATGGCCATGAAGCTGGCCGACCGCATGAAGCAGGCCGGTCTGCGCGGCGTCGAGATCGAAGGCCTGAACCAGTGCGACTGGGTTCTGGTCGACGCCGGGGATGTCATCATCCACCTGTTCCGCCCGGAAGTCCGGACCTTCTACAACATCGAAAAGATGTGGGGTCTGGACACGCCGCGGCCCTCCGCCGAGCGCATGAGCGCCTGACGGACAACGTTCAGGACCGGTGACGAACGGGAGTCGGACCGATGCGTCTGTGGCTTGCCGCGGTTGGGCGGTCACGGACCGGTCCGGCGCGCGACCTGTATGACGAGTATGCCGGCCGCCTGTCCTGGCCGCTGACGCTGCGCGAGGTCGAGGTGAAGAAGCGCCTCGCCTCCGACGAGCTGAAGCGGCAGGAGGCGGAGCTGCTTTTGGCCGCCATCCCCGCCGGGGCCATCGTCGTGGCCCTGGACGAGCGCGGCAAGACCATCACCAGCGAGGCCTTCGCCGCCAAGATCGGCGGCTGGCGGGACCAGGGGGCGGGCGACATCGCCTTCCTCATCGGCGGGGCCGACGGCCACGGCGACGCCGTGCGGGCGCGCGCCGATTTCCTTTTGGCCTTGGGCGCCATGACATGGCCGCATATGCTGGTGCGAGGCATGTTGGCGGAGCAAATCTACCGTGCCCAGCAAATTCTGGCCGGACACCCCTATCACCGTGCATGACTCCCATTGCGCGGCTGCGAGGGCGTGCCATTTTCTGATCCGGCCCAAGGCGATGCGCGCGTAAAATGGCATCAGCCACAAGAACCTCTAAGAACAACGGCGTCAGACAGTTCGACCGAGACCCGCAACCCGACCGTGACAGGCGTATGAGGAGCGTGATGACCGAGACCAATCGTCCCCGACCCGTAGTGCTGTGCATCCTGGATGGCTGGGGCTACCGCGAGGAGCGCGAGGACAACGCCATCGCGCAGGGCAACACGCCCAACTGGGACCGGCTGTGGTCGTCGGAGCCGCGCGCCTTCCTGGAGGCCAGCGAGGAGGAGGTCGGGCTGCCCAAGGGCCAGATGGGCAACTCCGAGGTCGGGCACATGAACCTGGGCGCCGGCCGCGTCGTCCGCCAGGATCTGGTGATGATCGACCACGCCATCGTCGAGGGCGAACTGGAGCGAAACGCCGCGCTGACCGATCTCGCCAAGACGCTGCTGGCCTCGGGCGGGCGCTGCCACATCCTGGGTCTGCTGTCGCCGGGCGGCGTTCATTCGCACCAGGACCACATCGCGGCGCTGGCCGGCGTGCTGGCCCATGAGGGCGTCCCGGTCGAGATCCACGCCTTCACTGACGGCCGCGACGTGCCGCCGCAGAGCGCCAAGGACCAGATGGCCGAGTTCATGGCCGACGTCCACGCCCTGCCCGGCGTCAATGTCGCCACGGTCAGCGGGCGCTACTACGCCATGGACCGCGACAAGCGCTGGGACCGCGTCGCCAAGGCCTACGCCACGCTGGTGAGCGCCCAGGGCGAGACGGCCGCCGACCCGATCCAGGCCATCGAGCAGAGCTACGCCGCCGGCACCCACGACGAGTTCATCCTGCCGACCGTCATCGACGGCTACACCGGCATGAAGGACGGCGACGCCATCCTGATGGCGAACTTCCGCGCCGACCGCGCCCGCGAGATCCTGGCCGCCTTCGTCGACCCGGCCTTCGACGGGTTCGAGCGCGCCTCGGTGCCGAAGCTGGCCGCCGCCGTCGGCATGGTCGAGTACTCGTCCACGCTCGCCAAGCTGATGACGACCATCTTTCCGCCGAAATCCCTGACCAAGGTGCTGGGCGAAGTGGTCAGCGAGGCCGGATTGACCCAGTTGCGCATCGCCGAGACGGAAAAGTACCCGCACGTCACCTTCTTCTTCAACGGTGGCGAGGAGCGCGTATACCCCGGCGAGGACCGCATCCTGGTGCCGTCGCCGAAGGTCGCGACCTACGATCTCCAGCCGGAAATGTCCGCCGCCGAGGTGACCGACAAGGTCGTCGCCGCCGTGGACAGCGGGAAGTACGATCTGGTGGTCATCAACTACGCCAACCCCGACATGGTCGGCCACAGCGGCATCCTGTCCGCCGCCATCAAGGCGGTGGAGGCGGTGGACGCCAGCCTGGGCCGGCTGGAGGCCGCCGTGCGCGCCCAGGGCGGCGTGATGCTGGTCACCGCCGACCACGGCAACTGCGAGCTGATGAAGGACCCGCAGACCAACGGCCCGCACACCGCCCACACGCTGGACAAGGTGCCGCTGGTGCTGGTGAACGGCCCCACCGGGGTGTCGGCCATCCGCAGCGGGCGTCTGGCCGACATCGCCCCGACGCTGCTGGACCTGATGAAGCTGCCGCAGCCGGCGGAGATGACCGGCAAGAGCCTGATCGACCGCGCCAGCGCGCGGGCCGCCGCGGAATAAGGCAGAACCGGGCATGGGCGCAGGGCGCGATCATCCGGCGGGTGTTGCTCTGCTCCCCCTCCCCGTCTCCGTTCCGCAAGGCGCCGGGCTGAGACGGGCGCTTTCCTGGCGCCCGGCCCTGCTGACAGCCACCCTGCTGACCGCCACACTTCTCGTCATCTCCACCGCCGCCACGGCGCAGACCGAGTCCCCCGGCCAGACGCTGAAGCGGGTGGAGCAGGACATCCAGTCCGACAAGGCACTGCAAAAGCAGCTCGACCGCCAGTCCCAGACGCTTCAGAAGGAGCTGGACGAGCTGCGCGACCGGCTGGTCGGCCTCGCCGATCAGGAGCGGGCGCAGGAAGACGAACTCGTCCATCTCGAAGAGTCCCTGACCGCCCTGGAGACGCAGGAGCGCAACCAGGCCGAAAAGCTGGAGGGCGAGCGGCAGCAGATCGCCGCCCTGCTCGCCGCCCTGCAGCGCGTCGCCCGTATCCCCCCGGAAGCGGCGCTGGCCCGCCCGGACGGGCCGGTGGACACGCTGCGCTCAGCCCTGCTGTTGCGCGACACGGTCCCGGCCCTGCGCGCCCGCGCCGATGCGCTGGCCCAGGCGCTGACCCGGCTGGCCGAGACGCGCGAGACGCTGCAGGCCCAGCGCAGCCGCACCTACGCCGCCCGCCTCACCCTGATCGACCGCCAGAAGGAGATCGGCCAGCTCGTCGCCCGGCGCGAGGAGCTGTCGCGCCAGACCGAGGAGGAGCGGCAGCAGGTCGCCCAGCGCACCGCCCGGCTGACCGGTCAGGCCGCCGACCTGCGCCAGCTGATGGACCGCATCGAGGCCGAACGCCGCGCCGCCGCCATGGCGGCCAAGCGCGAGGCCGAGCGGCTGGAGGCGGAGCGCCGCGAAGCCGAACGCCGGCTTGCCGAGCAAAAAGCTGCCGAGCAGAAGCTGGCGGACCAGAAGGCAGCGGAGCAACGGCAGGCCGAACAGAAACTCGCGGAGCAGCGCGCCTCAGACCAGCGGGCCAGGGCCGAGGCGGAAACCGCCCGCGCCGCGCCCAGCGCCCCTGCGGGAGAGCGTCTGCCGGTGGGCGGCCGGGTGACCGTCCGCTACGGCGAGGCCGACCGCTACGGCGCGACCAGCCGGGGCGTCACCATCCAGGCCCGCGCCGGCTCGACGGTGGTGTCACCGCAAGCCGGAACGATCGTCTTCGCCGGGCCGTTCCGCGGCTATGGCCAAATCTTGATCGTGGAACACAGCCACGGATATCATAGTCTCATCGCTGGATTTGGCCGCATCGACACGGCCGTCGGACGGCGCGTGGCCACGGGGGAGCCCATTGGCCTGATGCCCACCGACGGGTCACCCGATCTTTACTTCGAGCTACGACGTCACGGACAGCCGATCAATCCACAGCGCGGTTTCGGCGCCCCGGAGGGGAAAGGACAAGGGTAGATGAGGATAGTCAAGCGTGCCGCCACCGCCGCGGCCCTGGTGTTTCTGGGGGCCGGCGTCGCCACCGTCACCGCGCAGGTGAACAGCACCGGCAACAGTTCCGAGACCTACCGCCAGCTCAACCTGTTCGGCGACGTGTTCGAGCGCGTGCGCGCCGAGTATGTCGAGTCGACGACGGACGAGCAGCTGATCGAATCCGCCATCAACGGAATGCTCACCTCGCTCGACCCGCATTCCAGCTACCTGAACCGCAAGAGCTTCCAGGACATGCAGGTTCAGACCCGCGGCGAGTTCGGCGGGCTGGGCATCGAGGTGACGATGGAGAACGGCCTGATCAAGGTCGTTTCCCCCATCGACGAGACGCCGGCCTTCCGCGCCGGGCTGCAGCCGGGCGACCTGATCATCCAGCTCAACGGCGAGGCGGTGATGGGCCTGTCGCTGAACGAGGCGGTGGAGAAGATGCGCGGCCCGGTGGGCAGCGACATCAAGGTCACCGTGCGCCGCGGCGAGGCCGGCGAGCCGTTCGAGGTCACGCTGACCCGCGCCGTCATCAAGGTGCAGTCGGTCCGCTACCGCACCGAGGGCGACATCGGCTACGTCCGCGTCACCAGCTTCAACGAGCAGACGCAGCAAGGGCTGGAGAAGGCCATCGCCTCGATCCAGCAGCAGCTGGGCGACAAGCTGAAGGGCTACGTCCTCGACCTGCGCAACAACCCCGGCGGCCTGCTCGACCAGGCGGTCTCGGTCTCCGACACCTTCCTGGAGAAGGGCGAGATCGTCTCCACCCGCGGCCGCAAGGCGGAGGAGGGCACGCGCTACAACGCCAAGCCCGGCGACCTCGCCAAGGGCCTGCCGGTCGTGGTGCTGATCAACGGCGGCTCGGCCTCGGCGTCCGAGATCGTCGCCGGCGCGCTCCAGGACCACAAGCGGGCGCTCGTCCTCGGCACCCAGTCCTTCGGCAAGGGCTCGGTCCAGACGATCATCCCGCTGCCCGGCCACGGCGCCATGCGCCTGACCACGGCGCGCTACTACACCCCGTCGGGCAAGTCGATCCAGGCGCTGGGCATCGCCCCGGACATCGAGGTGCATCCGGCCCGCGTCGAGGAAACCGACCAGGGTCTGATCCGCCGCCGCGAGAGCGACCTGCGCGGCGCGCTGCGCAACCCGGACGCCCCCCGCCCGGCCACCACCCAGCCGGCCCCGGCGCCGGGCGCCAGCAACGCTCCGGCTCCCGGGGCGGCGCCCGGCTCGGCTCCGGGCGCAGCGCCGGGTGCGACTCCCGCTCCGGCCAACGGCAACGCCCCGGCGGCGCCGTCCGCGGAGAATGGGGAGGGCGCGCCCAACCAGCCGCCCTTCGATTACCAGCTGGCCCGCGCGCTCGACCTGCTGCGGGGCGTCGCCCTGTTCCAGGCCCGCGCGCACTGAGGGGAGGGAACGGGTCCGTGAACGCTGCCGCCCTGCTGGGCCGCCTGAAGCCCGCGAAACGGGAACGTTCCGGACCCGGCCTGCTGGCCCGCCTCCGGCGCCGGAGGGCCGGCGGCGATTCGGACGACGCTCCCCGCGCGCGCAAGGAACGCCGCCCGCTGTCGCCCCTCGCCAAGAGGCTGCTCGGCGCCTACGCCGTTCTGGCCCTTGGGCTGGGCGGGCTGGCCGGCTGGCTGGCGATGAACGCAGCGCACACCACCGAGGCGTGGCAGGCGGCCATTCCCCGTGTCGAGGTGGCGGTGAAGGGCGCTCAGCCCCCGGCACCGCCGGCGGCACCGCCCGCCGCGGCGACGGTTCCCGTGCAACCGGTTCCGCCTGCGGCCTCCCCACCGGCGGCTCCTCCGCCGCCCGCCGCCGCGGCTCCCTCGCCGCCGCTCGCTGTGGCTGTGAACGAGCCGGTCACCCTGACGCCGGCGCCGGTCCCCGGTTTGGTCGAGGATTCGCGCAACGGGCCGCTGCCGCGCATCGCCGAGGACGGGCGAAAGCCCTGGCAGGTCTATGCCCGGCCCTTTCCCGCCGCCGACCGACGCCCGCGCATCGCCATCGTTCTGGCCGAGATGGGCATATCCGGCGTGACCACCGGCAACGCCCTGCAGAAGCTGCCGCCGACGATCACGCTGGCCTTCGTCCCCTACGCCGACCGGCTGGACAACTGGGTCGAGCGCGCCCGCGGCAAGGGACACGAGGTGATGCTCTCGGTCCCCATGGAGCCGCAGGACTATCCGCGCAACGATCCCGGCCCCAACGCCCTGCTGACCATGCTGCCGCCCGAGCGCAACATGGAGCGGCTGGAATGGTCGCTGGGCAAGGCGGTCGGCTATGTCGGCATCACCAGCACCACGGGCAGCAAATTCACCGCCAACCCCGACGCGGTGAACCCGGTCGTCGCGGCGATGAAGGCGCGCGGCCTGATGGTCCTGGACGCCCGCGCCAACCCGCGCAGCGTCGCTGGCACCCTGGCGGGTCAGGCCGGAGTGCCGCGGGCCTTCGCCGACCGGGTGATCGACCGCGACCTGTCGCGCGGCGCCATTGACGACCAGCTCGCCGAGCTGGAGGCCATCGCCAAGGCCAACGGCGCCGCGGTGGGCATCGGCGCGCCCTACCCCAGCACCATCGAACGGATCAACCTGTGGCTCACCGGGCTGGCCGACCGTGGCATCGCCATCGTGCCGGTCTCCGCCGTGGCCAACCTGCAGAAGCAATAAGGCGCATGAGCAAGAAGGTCATCGACCGCGAGACTCTCCCCTACCGCCCCTGCGTGGGGGTGATGCTGCTCAACGACCGCGGGCAGGTCTTCGTGGCCAAGCGCTGCGACAGCAAGGACGCCTGGCAGATGCCCCAGGGCGGCATCGACGAAGGCGAGGGCGTGCATGAGGCCGCCCTGCGCGAGCTGAAGGAGGAGATCGGCACCGACAAGGCCGAGATCCTCGGGGAGACGGCGGAGACGCTGCGCTACGACCTGCCCGATCATCTGCTGGGCAAGGTCTGGAAGGGCCGCTGGCGCGGTCAGGAGCAGGTCTGGCTGGCCGCCCGCTTCACCGGCATGGACGCCGACATCGACCTCGCCACGGAGCACCCGGAGTTCGACGCCTGGAAATGGGTTGATGCCGACGACCTGCCCGGCCTGATCGTGCCCTTCAAGCGCCCGGTTTACGAGTCGGTCCTGGCGGAGTTCGCCCCGATCATCGCGGCGCTGCGGCGGGGCTGATTTTAGGAGAATTGCATTTGAAGTCCCCTCTCCCCTCTGGGGAGAGGGTTAGGGTGAGGGGGTTGCGCTTGTGCTGGACGTACCGCCACGCGCAACCCCCTCACCGCCCGCCTCGCGGGCACCCTCTCCCCGGAGGGGAGAGGGCTACAATTGAGGCCCGACCGTTTACGCGACCTTGGCGAGCCGCTTGGCGCGGCTTTCGATCAGCCACCAGGCGCCGCGGGCGGCGACGCTGTACAAGCGGGTGTGCGGCTTGAGCCCGCAGGCCTTGAAGACCATCGCCACCGCGCGGTCGACGTGCTTGGGCCGGTAGCGGCCGTAGGCGCGGCGCATGTAGGCCTGATTGTAGGTCTTGTGCGCGTAGGGCTCGCCCTCCGGCGCGTTGGCCGCGTAGTAGGCGTAGGCCAACTCGTCGTCCTCCGACTCGCCGATGCGCGACAGCGCGACCTTGAGCCGCTGGAACTTGTTGAGCTGCTCCAGCTCCAGATACTTCTTGGTGTAGGTGTAGAAGAGCTTGAAGTGGCGCAACTCGTCGGCGGCGATGTTCTTGCAGATCAGCTTGAGGACCGGCTCGTCCGTCGAATCGCCGATGGCCGCGTAGTAGCTGCTGGTGCCCGTCTCGACCATGCAGCGGGCAATCATCTCGCCGGTGCGCGAGCCGCGGACCGAGGCGTCGAGGTCGATCGGCACCTTGTAGCCGGCGCGGAAACGCTCGACGGCGCGGTCGAAGTCGAAGGTCGGATCGACCAGCTCCGCCCATTTGCCGAGCGCGCGGCCATGCTGGACCTCCTCGACCGCCCAGCCGTGCGCGACCTCCTGGAACTTGGGATCGTCGTGGAAGACGTTGCAGAGGTAGGCCGTGTAGTCGTCGGCGTTGAACTCCACCAGGGCCGCCGCCTTGATGAGCGGGACGAGATCGGGATCGACCTTGCTGTGGTCCAAGTGATCCCAGGGAAGCTCTTCGTATTTCCAGTGCAACGCCACACTCCACTCCCGCTGCGGCCGCCGTTCCGGGCCGGTTGTTCCACGCTCTGACGGAGAACAGGACCATAAAAACAAAAACGCCTCGACGGACGGGCCGGGAGGCGTTCGATCCCTTGCGGGACACTATGTATGGCTGCGAAGGCGCAATGCAACGGAAACGGCCCAGCCGGCGTTTACCGCCGCCGGGCCGGCCCCGGTGTCAGTGCGTGGTCGCGCCGGTCGCGTCGAGCTTGGCACGGGCGACGGCGATCTTCGCCTCCACGCGGGCCTTCTCGTCGTCGGACTTGGCGTCTTCCAGATCCTCACCCAGGTCGCGGATCTGCTGCTCGACCTTGGCGCGGTCGATCTCGGCGACCGCGATGGCCTCCTCGGCCAGGACGGTGCAGCGGGTCTCGGTCACTTCGGCGAAGCCGCCGGCGACGAACACCCGGTCGACCACGCGGTCGGCCTCATAGACGTCGATCACGCCCGGACGGACGGTCGAAATCATCGGCGAGTGGCCGGCGAGGACGCCGAAGTCACCTTCCGAACCCGGCACCACGACCATGTCGACGGGCTGCGAGGTCAGCAGCTTCTCCGGAGAGACCAGCTCGAATTCGACTTTATCGGCCATGGGTTTCCTGGTGCCTCTTCATAAGAACCCCCTCCCCCGCGCGGGCGGAGGAGAGGGTTAGCCTCGTTACCGAACGTCAGCCGACCGTGATCAGGCGGCTTCGGCGGCCAGCTTCTTCGCCTTGGCGATGGCTTCGTCGATGGTGCCGACCATGTAGAAGGCCGCTTCCGGCAGGTGGTCGTAGTCGCCGTTCACGATGCCCTTGAAGCCCTTGATGGTGTCTTCCAGGCTGACGAGCACGCCCGGGGTGCCGGTGAACACCTCGGCGACGTGGAACGGCTGCGACAGGAAGCGCTGGATCTTGCGGGCGCGGGCCACGACCAGCTTGTCCTCTTCCGACAGCTCGTCCATGCCCAGGATCGCGATGATGTCCTGCAGCGACTTGTAGGTCTGCAGAACGCGCTGCACCGAACGGGCGACGGTGTAGTGCTCCTCACCGACGACGCGCGGGTCCAGGATGCGGCTGGTCGAGTCCAGCGGGTCCACCGCCGGGAAGATCGCCATTTCGGCGATCGAGCGCGACAGCACCGTGGTGGCGTCCAGGTGGGCGAAGGAGGTGGCCGGGGCCGGGTCGGTCAGATCGTCGGCGGGCACGTAAATGGCCTGCACCGAGGTGATCGACCCCTTCTTCGTGGAGGTGATGCGCTCCTGCAGGGCGCCCATGTCGGTGGCCAGCGTCGGCTGGTAACCCACCGCCGACGGGATGCGACCCAGCAGAGCCGACACTTCCGAACCCGCCTGCGTGAAGCGGAAGATGTTGTCCACGAAGAACAGCACGTCCTGGCCTTCCTCGTCGCGGAAATACTCCGCGAGGGTCAGACCGGACAGGGCGACGCGGGCGCGGGCACCCGGCGGCTCGTTCATCTGGCCGTACACCAGGGCCACCTTGGAGCCCGGGCCGTCGAGCTTGATGACGCCCGACTCGATCATCTCGTGGTAGAGGTCGTTGCCCTCACGGGTGCGCTCGCCCACGCCCGCGAACACGGACACGCCGCCGTGCGCCTTCGCGACGTTGTTGATCAGCTCCATGATGGTCACGGTCTTGCCCACGCCGGCGCCGCCGAACAGGCCGATCTTGCCGCCCTTGGCGTAGGGAGCCAGCAGGTCGATGACCTTGATGCCGGTGATCAGCACTTCGGCGTCCGTCGACTGCTCGACGAAGTCCGGGGCCGCACGGTGGATCGGCAGGGTGCGCTCGGCGCCGACGTCGCCGCGCTCGTCGATCGGCTCGCCGATCACGTTGATGATGCGGCCGAGGGTGGCCGGGCCGACCGGCACGGCGATCGGGGCGCCGGTGTCCGTCACCGCGGCGCCGCGGACCAGGCCGTCGGTGCTGTCCATGGCGATGGCGCGGACGGTGCTCTCGCCGAGGTGCTGCGCAACCTCGAGCACGAGGGTCTTGCCGTCGTTCTGGGTGTGCAGCGCGTTCAGAATGGCCGGCAGCTCGCCGTCGAACTGGACGTCGACAACGGCGCCCGTGACCTGCGTGATCTTGCCGGCGGCGTTCGTCGCCTGGGTGGTGGTGGCCATGGAGTAAAGCTCCCTCGGAACTCGATAATTGTCGGATGTGCCGTCGTATCGACCGCGAACGCTGCGCCGTTAAACCGCCTCGGCGCCGGAGATGATCTCGATCAGCTCCTTGGTGATGTAGGCCTGGCGCGTGCGGTTGTAGGTGATCGTCAGCTTGTTGATCATGTCGCCGGCGTTGCGCGTCGCGTTGTCCATCGCGGTCATGCGGGCGCCCTGTTCGGACGCGGCGCTTTCCAGGAGGGCGCGGTAGACCTGGATCGACAGGTTGCGCGGCAGCAGCTCGGCGAGGATCTGCTCCTCATCGGGCTCGAACTCGTAGATCGCCTTGACCTCGGCGCCCGCGGCGTCCTCTTCCGCCTGCGCCTCGACGGCGAAGGGAACGAGCTGCTGGACGGTCACGATCTGGGAGATCGCCGACTTGAACTTGTTGAAGATCACCGAGCAGACGTCGAACTCGCCCGCGTCGTACATCGCGAGGACCTTCTGCGCGACGACATCGGCGTCGGCGAAGGACAGCTTGCGGCGGCCCACATCCTCGTAGGTCTCGACGATCAGCGAGCCGTACTCGCGGCGCAGCTGGTCGCGGGCCTTGCGGCCGACGGTGAGCAGCTTGACCGTCTTGCCTTCCGACTGGAGGCGCTGGATCTGGCGGCGGGACTCACGGACGATGGCGCCGTTGAAGGCGCCGCACAGGCCGCGGTCGGAGCTGATGATGACGAGGAGATGCACCTGATCGGAACCGGTGCCGGTCATCAGCTTCGGGCCGTTGCCCGAGTCCTGCACGTTGGCCGCGAGAGAGGCCAGCATGCGGCCCATGCGCTCGGCGTAGGGACGACCGGCTTCCGCCTGCTCCTGCGCGCGGCGGAGCTTGGAGGCGGCGACCATCTTCATCGCCGAGGTGATCTTCCGCGTCGATTGGACGCTGGCGATCCGGTTCTTTAGGTCCTTGAGGTTAGGCATGCCGGCCCTTCATTCCGCTCGGGGTCGTTCGGGTTGACGGACGGGGCGCAGGGACTGCGCCCCCGCCGTCGATCAGACGAACACCTTGGAGAAGTTGTCGAGGAAGGCCTTCAGGCGCTCCTCGGTCGCAGAGGTGATCTGCTTCTCGTTGCGGATCGTCGCCAGGATGTCGGCCCCCTTGGAGCGGACCTCGGCGAGGAACTTCTGCTCGAAGCGGTTGACGTCCTCGACCTTGATCTTGTCGAGGTAGCCCTTCACGCCCGAGAAGATCGACACGACCTGCTCTTCGACCGGCAGCGGCTGGAACTGCGGCTGCTTCAGCAGCTCGGTCAGACGGGCGCCACGGGCCAGCAGGCGCTGGGTGGCGGCGTCGAGGTCCGAGGCGAACTGCGCGAAGGCGGCCATCTCGCGGTACTGGGCCAGTTCCATCTTGATGGTGCCCGCGACCTGCTTCATCGCCTTGATCTGGGCGGCGGAGCCGACGCGCGACACCGACAGGCCGACGTTGATGGCCGGACGGATGCCCTTGTAGAACAGGCCCGTCTCGAGGAAGATCTGACCGTCGGTGATCGAGATCACGTTCGTCGGGATGTAGGCCGACACGTCGCCGGCCTGCGTCTCGATGACCGGCAGTGCGGTCAGCGAGCCGTTGCCGTGAGCGTCGCCCATCTTGGCGGCGCGCTCGAGCAGGCGGCTGTGGAGGTAGAACACGTCGCCCGGGTAGGCTTCGCGGCCCGGCGGACGGCGGAGCAGCAGCGACATCTGACGGTAGGCGACGGCCTGCTTGGACAGGTCATCGTACACGATCAGGGCGTGCATGCCGTTGTCGCGGAAATACTCGCCCATCGTGCAGCCGGTGTAGGGCGCCAGGAACTGCAGCGGGGCCGGCTCCGACGCGGTGGCCGCGACGACGATGGAGTATTCGAGGGCGCCGGCGTCTTCCAGGGTCTTGACGATCTGGGCGACGGTGGAGCGCTTCTGACCGACGGCGACGTAGATGCAGTAGAGCTTCTTGCTCTCGTCGTCGCCCTGGTTGATCGGCTTCTGGTTCAGGAAGGTGTCGATGACGACGGCGGTCTTGCCGGTCTGGCGGTCACCGATGATCAGCTCGCGCTGGCCGCGGCCGATCGGAACCAGGCTGTCGACGGCCTTCAGGCCGGTCTGCATCGGCTCGTGCACCGACTTGCGCGGGATGATGCCGGGGGCCTTGACCTCGACGCGGGTGCGGGTGACGTCCACCAGCGGGCCCTTGCCGTCGATCGGGTTGCCCAGGCCGTCCACGACGCGGCCCAGCAGACCCTTGCCGACCGGCACGTCCACGATGGTGCCCGTGCGCTTGACGGTGTCGCCTTCCTTGATCTCGCTGTCGGTGCCGAAGATCACGACGCCGACGTTGTCGGTCTCGAGGTTCAGCGCCATGCCCTTGATGCCACCGGGGAACTCGACCATCTCGCCGGCGCGCACGTTGTCCAGGCCGTGCACGCGGGCGACGCCGTCACCCACGGAGAGGACCTGTCCGACCTCGGCGACGTCCGCCTCGGTCCCGAAATTCGCGATCTGCTGCTTGAGGATCGCAGAGATTTCTGCGGCGCGGATATCCATCAGACTGATCCCCCTGAGGCCTTCATGGCGAGTTGCAATTTGTTCAGCTTCGTGCGCACCGAGGTGTCGACCATGCGCGAGCCGAACTTAACGATCATGCCCCCGATCAGCGCGGGATCGACCGAGGTGTTGACCAACACCTTGGAGCCGATCGACGCCTTCAGCGTGTCGGTCACCGCGGCCAGCTGAGCGTCGCTCAGCGGCTGGGCGGAGGTGACCTGCGCGGTCACTTCGCCACGGCGGCGGGCCAGTTCGGCGAGATAGCCTTCGATCATGCCTTCCAGCGCGAACAGGCGGCGGTTCTTGGCCGCCAGCCCGATGAAGCGCTTGGTCAGATCGGACACTTCGGCGCGGTCCAGAACCGCGGCCATCGCCCGGCCTTGGTCGGCGCGGCTGATCACGGGACTGCGGACGAGGCGGCGAAGGTCGGCGCTCTCAGCCAGGATTTGCTTCAGCGCAACCAGATCGCTCGCGACCTGATCCAACGCTTTGTTCTCGTCCGCAAGCTCGAACAGCGCGATGGAGTAGCGCTTAGCGAGTTCGGAAACGCCTGTACCTTCGATTGCCACCTGATCCCTCGAATTGAGTTCGGTAGACGGTGAATTTTCAGGGCCTTAAATAGGGCAAAACCCACATCGCGGCGGCCCAGCCCGCGAAAGCGAGCGGTCCAATATCACAGGATTAGGCCCTGCGCAACGGGGTCTGGACAATTTGCACGCGGCTTGCGTGCGGCGTTTTGCGCCCCTGCGGCGTGGGGTCCGCTCTTGGCGGTGGCGGCTGGAAATGGGCATACCACTTCACAACCGCAACGGATCACCTCGTCATCCGATGTCCCTGCCCTCTTCGAGGTCCGTTTTTCCGGGTCTCGCTCCGCGACGGTCCAGAGACCAGACTGTGACCTAACGCGCCACTTAACACCCGTTTAACCATTCACGCGCAGGGTCGCCCCACAGCCCGTCTGACAGGACAAACCCAGGCCAATCATGACCGTCGTCGCTTTTTCCTGCGCCCGCTTCACGCCCGCCGACCTCAACGACTTCGAGGCGGTGGCCGAGCCGAAGCTGCGCCTTGGCCATTGGGCCGGGGTCATCCGCGAAACGGGCCGGGAGCATGACCGGCTCCTTGTTCTCCTGCCCGGCGTGGACCGTCCCGTCTTCCGGTTCGAGCGCGACGGGCGCGGGCGCTACAGCCTGTCCTTCAACGACCGCTCCGGCTGGTACGGCATCGGATCGGGAGGCAGCGCCGCCGAATGCCTGTCGATCTGGCGTCCCCGCCCGCGGACCGACCGTTCCGTCTCGGTGCTCTAAGTGCCTTTTTCACCCTTCGGAAAAGTCCGAGTCGGCCGTCAGCGATACACGCCGACCGACAGCAGATAGGGCTCGCCGCCCAGGACGATGCGGCGCACGATCATCGTCTTCGGCGCGATCTGGCCGGACAGCGGGTCCGTCCATTTGTAGCTGACGGCGCCCGAGTCCCGCTCCGCCACGATGTCCAGCGCCTCCCGGATGAAGGGCTTGCCGTCGACGTCCTTCAGGTCCTTGAGGTTCGCGCCGTTCAGCGACGGCGTCCAGCCATGGGCCACCATCACGCCGTCGCGGTCGATCAGCATCGGGTAGAGGTCGCGGTCGATCAGCGCGCCGTCGCGTTGGGCGAAGGCGTCCGGCGCGCTCTCCGCGCCGTGCTGGCGCAAATAGCCGCTGGTCTTGTCGAGCAGCGCCTTGGCGTCCGATTCCGTCCCCCGGGTCTGGGCGGGTACGCCCGCCGCGAGCGCGATGATCGCCAGCAGGGCGAGAACCGGAAGAACCGTCAGCAAGGTGTGGAGGTGGAAACGACCGCGCAGCCTGGACATGAGATCGCTCGGCGAAAGATGACTTCCATACTCTGGTAATACCATGACCCGCCGGCCGCAACGGACCAAACGTCACAGGTGCCTTGCGGAGCGCGCAGGGACAATCGGTCGCAGCCCCCCTTTACAGGAGTCCGACGATTCTTAACGGGCGCGACATCTCTTCTACAGGAAGCTGTAGGGATCCACGTCCACCTGCACGCGCACGTTGGGCGGAATCGCCACCTGCTCCAACCAATGAGCGATCAAGGGTTGCACCTGAACGGTGCGCGGCGCCTTCAGCAGCAGGCGCCGCCGATGCCGCCCACGCAGCAGGGCGAGCGGCGCCGGGGCCGGTCCCAGCACGGCGACGGTGTCGCTGCGCGGCGCGGCGCGGCCCAGGGCGATGGACAGCTTCTCCACCGCCGCCGCGTCCTCCCCCGACACGATCAGGGCGGCCAGCCGTCCGAAGGGCGGCATCCCGGCCTCCAGCCGCATCTCCGCCTCCAGCTGGTAGAAGCCGTCGCGGTCCCCGGCGGCCAGCGCCTGCATCACCGGATGCTCGGGCATGGTGGTCTGCAGCATCACCCGCCCCGGCCGCTCGCCGCGCCCGGCGCGCCCGGCCACCTGATGAAGGAGCTGGTAGGTCCGCTCCCCCGCCCGCAAATCGCCGCCGGCCAGCCCGAGATCGGCGTCGACCACCCCGACCAGCGTCAGCATGGGGAAATGGTGGCCCTTCGCCATGACCTGGGTGCCGATCAGGATGTCCAGCTCGTGGTCGGCGATGCGGCGGACCATCTCCTGGATGGCGCGGGGGCCGAACAGCGTGTCGGATGCCATGATGGCGGCGCGGGCGTCCGGGAACAGCTCCGCCACCTCCTCGGCGATGCGCTCCACGCCCGGACCGCAGGCCGCCAAAGTGCCCTCCTCGCCGCATTCCGGGCAGGTCGGCGAGAGCGGCTGGGACAGGCCGCAATGGTGGCATTGGAGCTTGCGGGCCAGCCGGTGCTCGACCAGCCACGCCGTGCAGTTGGGGCATTGCAGCCGGTGCCCGCAGGCCCGGCACAGCGTCAGCGGGGCGTAGCCGCGGCGGTTGAGGAACAGCATCACCTGCTCCTTCTCCGCCAGCGTCTGCTCGATGGCCTTCTTCAGCGACGGGGCCAGCCAGTGGCGGGCCGGCGGCCGGTCCTTGCGCAGGTCCACCAGCTCGACGTCGGGCAGCACGGCGCCGCCGTGGCGGCCCGGCAGTTCGATGCGGGCGTAGCGGTTGCTGTCGGCGTTGACCTTGGTCTCCAGCGACGGCGTGGCGGAGACCAGCACCGTGGGGATGCCGCCGAGATGCGCCCGCGCGACGGCCATGTCGCGGGCGTGGTAGATCGACCCTTCCTCCTGCTTGTAGGCGGAGTCGTGCTCCTCGTCGATGATGATGACGCCGAGGTTCTTGTAGGGCAGGAACAGGGCGGAGCGGGCGCCGACGACCACCGGCACCTCGCCGTTCGCCACCGCCCTCCAGGTGTCGCGGCGCTGCGCCCCGGTCAGTTCGGAATGCCATTCCGCGGGCGGCGCGCCGAAGCGGCGGGCGAAGCGGTCCAGCCACTGCGCCGACAGGGCGATTTCCGGCAGCAGAACCAGCGCCTGCTTGCCCGCCTTCAGGGCGGCGGCGATGGCCTCGTAATAGACCTCCGTCTTGCCGGAGCCGGTGACCCCGTCGAGCAGCACGGTGGAATAGACGCCGGACTCGACGCGGGCGCGCAGGTCGGCCGCCGCGGCCTCCTGGTCGGCGGACAGGGTGGGGCCGGGGCGGTGGCAGTCGGGCCGCCCGAGCTTGGTCGGCTGCAGCAGCACCGGCTCCAGCAGCCCGGCCTCGGCCAGCCCGCGCACCACGGTGACGCCGCAGCCGGCCTCCTCGGCCAGCTCCGCCGGGGTGCGCGGCGGGCCGTCGTCCAGCAGGGTCAGCACGCGCCGCCGCGGGTCGGTCATCTTGAAGCCGGGCGGCGGCTCCGCGGCGGGCTTGCGCAGATAGGCGAGCATGGCCTTCGCCGGCTCCAGCGCCGACGGCACGCTGATCGCCATGCGCAGCACGTGGCCCGGCGGCGTCATGGTGTAGGCGGCGACCCACTCCACGAATTTGCGCTCGACCTCCGGCATCGGCGGCACGTCGAAGCGGCGGACCACCGGCTTCAGCCGCGCGGCCGCCACGACTCCGGCGCCGTCGCCCCACACCACCCCCAGCACGCGGCGCGGCCCCAGCGGAACCTCCACGTAATCGCCGGGGACGAGGGTCATCCCGGCGGGCACGCGGTAATCGTAGGCCTCGCGCAGCGGCAGCGGCAGCAGCACGCGGACGCGCGGGTCCGCATCCGGCGGCACCGTGCCCGGCAGAAGAGCCTGCGCCGGTCCTCCGGAACTGGCCCCGGATTTGGCCCCGGATCTGGCGGAATTTTCACGCATCGGCTAAAGTGCCCCCTGGCCGCGATACCGGGCATCGAATCCCGGGCAACAGGGCGCGCTCTTCCTCAGCAAGCATGGATTCCTGGTCATGAAGTTCTTCGTTGACACCGCCGACATCGCCGAGATCCGCGATCTGGCCGACACCGGCCTGCTGGACGGTGTTACCACCAACCCCTCCCTCGTCGCCAAGACCGGTCGCAGCTTCCTCGACCTCGTGGCCGAAATTTGTGATGTGGTGGACGGCCCGGTCAGCGCCGAGGTGGCGTCCACCGACTTCGAGACCATGCTGGCGGAAGGAAAGAAGCTTGCCAAGATCGCCGACAACGTCACGGTCAAGGTTCCGCTCACCCAGGCCGGCCTGAAGACCTGCAAGGCGCTGTCCTCCGAAGGGACGATGGTCAACGTCACGCTGTGCTTCTCCCCGGCGCAGGCGATCCTGGCGGCCAAGGCCGGCGCCAGCTTCGTGTCGCCCTTCGTCGGCCGCCTGGACGACATCGGGCAGGACGGCATGGGCCTGATCGCCGACATCGTGGAGATTTACAGCAACTACGACTACTTCAAGACCGAGGTGCTGGTCGCCTCGATCCGCAACCCGATCCACATCGTCGACTCCGCCCGCCTGGGCGCCCATGTCGTCACCGCCCCGCCGTCGGTTCTGAAGCAGCTCTTCAACCATCCGCTGACCGACAAGGGCCTCGCCCAGTTCGTCGCCGACTGGCAGAAGACCGGCCAGTCCATCCTCTGAGGACGGCGGCATGGGCCGGGAACCGGGACACACCCCCCAGAGGAAGGACGCGCCGACCGCCGAGGAGGTGTGCGCCTACCTGCGGGACCATCCCGACTTCCTGGTCCATCACGGTGAGCTGGTCCACCACCTGACCCCGCCGTCGCAGGACCGCGGGCGCGGGGTGGTGGACCTGCAGGCCTACATGGTCGAGCGGCTGCGCGGCGAGGTCCGCCTGCTGAAGGACCAGCAGCGCGAGCTGATCGGCACCTCGCGCGCCAACATGAACAGCCAGAACCGCATCCACGCGGCGGTGCTGTTCCTCCTCGACGCCCAGAGCTTCGAGCAGCTCATCCAGACCATCACCACCGATCTGGCGGTGCTTCTGGACCTGGACGTCGCCTGCCTGATCGTCGAATCGAACGGCCACGACACCCCCCATGTCCAGACCTCCGGCGTGCGGGTGGTCGAGCCGGGAACCGTCGACCGCTGGCTGGGCAAGGCCGACGTGGCGCTGAATGCCGACATCCAGGGCGACCCGGAGCTGTACGGCCCCGGCGCTGGGCTGGTGCGGTCGGAGATCCTGATCCGCCTTCAGGTGTCCAGCGAGACGCCGGACGGCATGCTGGCCTTCGGCAGCCGCGAGCCGGACAGCTTCCACGGTGGCCAGGGGACGGAACTGGTCGGTTTCCTCGCCCGCGTGGTCGAGCGGGTGATCCGCGGCTGGCTCGAACTGCCGGCCTGAACCCACGGAACGCATGACCGGAAAACAGAATCCCGTCCTCGGTTTCGCCGCCCAGCCCGACGTGCAGGACACGCTGGTCCACTGGCGCCGCTGGATGGAGAGCGAGCGCAACGTCTCGCCCCACACGCTGACCGCCTACATCGGCGACGTCGCGACCTTCCTGGAGTTCATCACCGGCTATCAGGCGAAGCCGCCGTCGATGAACGACCTCGCCGCGCTGACCGTCAGGGATTTCCGCTCCTGGCTCTCCCATCTCGCCATGAAGGGGATCGGCTCCAACAGTCGGTCGCGCGCCCTGTCCTCGGTGCGCAACCTGTTCCGCTGGATGGACCGCGACGGGCGCCTGCACAACCCGGCGATCAACACCTTCTCCGGCCCGCGCATCAAGCGGCCGGCGCCGAAGCCGCTGACCGTGCTGGACGCCGGCCGGCTGCTGGAGGAATCGGAGAAGGAGCCGGACGAGCCGTGGGTCGGCAAGCGCGACCGCGCGCTGTTCACGCTGCTCTACGGCTGCGGCCTGCGCATCTCGGAGGCGCTGAACCTGACGCGCCGCGAGGCACCGCTGGGCGAGACCCTGCGCGTCACCGGCAAGGGCAACAAGGAACGGATCGTCCCGGTGCTGCCGGCGGTGACCGAGGCGGTGCGGGCCTACATGGACGCCTGCCCCTACAAGCAGGGTCCGGACGCGCCGCTGTTCGTCGGGGTGCGCGGCGGGCAGCTCGCCCCGGCCATCGCGCAGCGGCGGATGCGCGACCTGCGCCGCCTGATGGGGCTTCCGGAAACCGCGACGCCGCACGCGTTGCGGCACAGTTTCGCCACGCATCTGCTGGCGGACGGCGGCGATCTGCGGGCGATCCAGGATTTGCTGGGCCACGCCTCGCTGTCGACGACGCAGCGCTACACGGACGTGGAGAGCGAGCAGCTGATGCAGGTGTACCGCTCGGCGCACCCGCGGGCGAAGAAGACGCCGTAGGGTCGAAGGTGGGAGGGATGTTGCCCCCTCCCCGGCCCTCCCCCGCTGGGCGGGGGAGGGAGAGAAGGGTTCCCCCGCTTCGCAGGGAAGGGAGAGGAGATAGACGCGCCTTAGATGTGCAGGGCGCGGCCGTCCACGGCGAGAGCGGCTTCCTTGGTCACTTCCGACAGGGTCGGGTGGGCGTGGCAGGTGCGGGCGATATCCTCGGCGGACGCGCTGAACTCCATCGCCACGGCCAGCTCGGCCACCATCTCCGACACGTTCGGGCCGACCATGTGGACGCCCAGCACCTTGTCGGTGCGCGCGTCAGCCAGGATCTTCACGAAGCCGTCGGTCGTGCCGCTGGCGCGGGCGCGGCCGTTGGCGGTGAAGGGGAACTTGCCCGTCTTGTAGGCGGTGCCGGCGGCCTTCAGCTCCTCCTCGGTCTTGCCGACCGCGGCCACTTCCGGCCAAGTGTAGACGACGCCGGGGACGAGGTCGTGGTTGACGTGGCCCGCCTGGCCGGCCAGCAGCTCGGCGAGAGCGACGCCCTCCTCCTCGGCCTTGTGGGCCAGCATCGGGCCTTCGACCACGTCGCCGATGGCGTAGATGCCCGGCACATTGGTCTCGAAATGCGTGCCGATCTTCACGCGGCCGCGGTTGTCCATCTCCACGCCGACGGCGTCGAGGCCCAGCCCGTTGGTGAAGGCGCGGCGGCCGATGGCGACCAGCACGACGTCGGCCTCGATCTCCTCGGCGGTGCCGCCGGCGGCGGGCTCGACCGACAGGGTGACGCCGGTGTTGGTGACCTTGGCGCCGGTGACCTTGGAACCGAGCTTGAAGGTCATGCCTTGCTTGCCGAGGATGCGCTGCATCTGCTTGGACACCTCGCCGTCCATGGTCGGCAGGATGCGGTCCAGGAACTCCACGACCGTGACCTCGGCGCCGAGGCGGCCCCAGACCGAGCCCAGCTCCAGACCGATCACGCCGCCGCCGATGACGACGAGGCGCTTCGGCACCTCCGGCAGCTCCAGGGCGCCGGTGGAGGAGACGATCTTCTGCTCGTCGATCTCGATGCCCGGCAGCGGGGTGACTTCCGAGCCGGTGGCGATGACGATGGCCTTGGACGCCGTGACGGTGCCGACGCCCTCGACCTCGACGGTGTTCGGGGCGGTGATGCGGCCCGCACCCTTCAGCCAGGCGATCTTGTTCTTCTTGAACAGGAACTCGATGCCGCCGGTGTTCTCTTTGACGACCTTGTCCTTGTGGGACAGCATGCCCGGCAGGTCCAGCTCCACGCCGCCGACCTTGATGCCGAACTTGGCGAGGCCGTGCTTGGCCTCCTCAAACTTCTCCGACGCGGCGAGCAGCGCCTTGGAGGGGATGCAGCCGACATTCAGGCAGGTGCCGCCCAGCGCGCTGCGCTTCTCGACGCAGGCGACCTTGAAACCGAGCTGCGCCGCACGGATCGCGCAGACATACCCGCCGGGACCGCCGCCGACCACGACGACGTCGAAAGTGCTTTCAGCCATTGGGGGCTTTCCTTCCGCCATTTTTGTGTTTGCCAAAAGCCTTCCCGTCCAGCGGGGAGGGCCGCGCGCCGATTTATGCCGCCGCTCACGCCAACTGGCAACGGGACAGTTCGTCCGGGGGGAGGGATGCCGGGTTGAAAGACCGGCATGGGAACAGCCGGAGCCCGTGCTGACATGAGGCCGGAACGGGTACAACCGCGCCGGAGTCGAGCGGGTCATGGAGTTTTGCACGGAGGAGCGGACCGGCACTGAAATCCCGGATCAACGGCGGACGCAAGGCCTGGATGCTGTCGCCCAGGGACCTGAGGCGCCGGACCATCCTGAAGGTCATTCCTGGATCCTTATACTCCCCCACCTTCGTTCGACAACGGCTTGCTCCACAGTTCAGGGGTGAAAGTGGCCCCCCTGTACTCCGGTAGATTATTGATTGCGACAGCGATAAAGAACGGTCGGTACTCACGGTCCACCCGAACATCCTTAAGTGTGCTGACGCGCTCATTTCTCATGTCGTAGACATAGGCGTCGCGCTTCCCCGCCTCCCAAAACCAGCGAAGCTCAGCTTCATCCCCTCGAACTTCTTCTTCCGTAAAATATCCACACGACACGAGGACCGATATGCAGTTCAGGGTAGAGTTGAAGCGAAGAAGATCCGTCTGTTTGATGATGTCGCCCTCGAAACGCCCCCAAGCGTTCCCAACTGGATTGGTATGTGATTGATTAATGCATTTCAGCTCAACATAAGTATCATCCGTGACAAAAATCCCCATGTTCCGTTTTATCAGAAAATCCGCGCGCGCGGCAGAGCTTTTGTCGCGGACGGGACCCGTTGTACTGATATACGGTTTTATTTCATTCGCCTCATATGTTTCTTCATTCATTTTCCCATCGATCTCTTTTTTAACTTTTTTAATGTCCTGAGAAGGATAGGCTTCTTCCCGTGAACATTTCGAAGCATAACCCCTCTCGCTGGCAATTTTCAAGAATCCATACGCAATTTCAAGCTGTAACCAGACCTCCCACCCGCCCGATATACTTTCACCCGCGGCAATTTCTCTGAACTTTGAGTAATCAATAAATCCTCTCTCGAAACAGGTTTTAATATTATCCAGAAACTCCTGGCAGCGCATGGCGGCGTCCCTTCTCCATGAAGCGCCCGAAAGGGGATCGGGCTTCCGCAAAGAGACGGCTGCGCGACACGCCGCGTGAGAATCACCCCGCAAAGAAATCCAGCAACGCCTGCGCCGTCTCCTCCGGCGCCTCCTCGGGGATGAAGTGGCCGGCGGGCATCACATGACCCTCGATGGCCGGGGCGTAGCCGCGCCAGATGCCCAGCGGGTCGTCGTAGAGGCGCCCGACCGCGCTGTTGCGGCCCCACAGGAACAGGGCGGGGCAGGCCACCTTGCGGCCCGCCGCGCGGTCCTCGCGGTCGTGCTCCAGGTCGATGCCGGCCGCGGCGCGGTAGTCCTCGCACATGGCATGGACGGTGGCGGGGTCGCGGAAGGCGGTACGGTAGGCCTCCATCGCCTCCGGCTCGAAGATGTCGGCGCTGCTGCCGATGGAGCCGAGCACCTGCCCCAGATAGAAGTCGGGGTCCGCCCCGATCAGCCGTTCCGCCAGACGGTTCGGCTGGATCAGGAAAAACCAGTGGTAGTAGGCCGTCGCCATGCGCTGGTCGATGCGGGCGAAGACCTCCAACGTCGGCACCACGTCCAGGAAGGCCGCGCGCTCGACCCGGTCGGGATGGTCGAGGACGAGCCGGTGGGCCACCCGCGCGCCGCGGTCGTGTCCGGCCAGCCGGAAGCGGTCGAATCCGAGCGCGGCCATCACCGCCACCTGATCGCGCGCGTTGGTGCGTTTGCAGTAAGTCTCGTGCGCGGGATCGCCCGGCGGCTTCGACGATTGGCCGTACCCCCGCAGGTCGGTCAGCACCACGGTGAAGCGCTCGGCCAGCCGCGGCGCGACCCGGTTCCACAGGGCGTGGCACTGCGGAAAGCCATGAAGCAGAAGGAGCGGCGGCCCCTCGCCCCCGACCAGCGTGTGGATCTCGGCGCCGTCGGCGGCGATGCGGTGGCGGGTGAACCCTTCGAACATGCGCGCCCTCCCCCTATCCGTTTGAGTGTGGAGAACTGTCCTTCCGCACGGTGAGGCTTCGGAAACCTTTGGCTGGTTTCTCGCGTTTTTCAGGCGATTGTTTTCGACCTCAAGAGGAAAATGCCATGCGTAGCCTGAAGAAGCTCGTCCTTTTCGCCGCCCTGGGCGCCGCCCTGACCACCAGCCTCGCCGCCTGCAACACCGTCGAAGGCATGGGCCAGGACGTGCAGGCCGGCGGCCGCGCCGTGGAGCGCTCGTCGGACAGCGTCCAGAAGAAAATGTGATCGCGTGGCGTGGACGCCCCGGCCGCAAGCCGGGGCGGTCAACGCCCGAATTCAGCGCTGCATGCGCCTGATTGTGTTGGTCGTGCTCTGGCCGTCCACAAGGTCGGCCAGCACGACCTTGCCGCCGTAGCTCTGCACGAATCCGGCACCGACCACCGTGGCGACGGTGTAGTCCGCCCCCTTCACCAGCACGTCGGGGCGCAGGGCGCGGATCAGCTCCTCCGGCGTGTCCTCGCCGAAGATCACCACCAGATCGACGCAGGCCAGCGAGGCGAGCACCGTCGCCCGCGCCGTCTCGGTCTGCACCGGGCGCGTCTCGCCCTTCAGCCGCTTCACCGAGGCGTCGCTGTTCAGTCCCACCACCAGCACGTCGCAGGCCGCCTTGGCTTGGTTCAGCAACGCGATGTGGCCGGGGTGCAGCAGGTCGAAGCAGCCGTTGGTGAAGCCCACCCGCTTGCCGCGGGCGCGCCAGCGCTCGGCCCGCTCCACGGCCTGCTCCAGCGTGTCGACCTTCTCCTCGCCGCTGCGCCATTCCTGCTCGTGCAGCGCGGACAGCAACTCCGGCGCGCGGACCACCGCGGTGCCGACCTTACCCACCACGATCCCGGCGGCCAGATTGGCCAGCCGCGCCGCATCGGTCAGCTCCACCCCCACCGACAGGGCGGAGGTCAGCGTCGCCACCACCGTGTCGCCGGCGCCCGAGACGTCGAAGACCTCGCGCGCGTTGGCCGGCAGATGGGTGGCGCCGTCGCGGGTGACCACAGACATGCCGCGCTCGCTGCGCGTGGCGACCACCGCGTCGATGCCACAGCTGTCCAGCAGGAAGCGGCAGGCGGCCTCGACTTCGGCGTCGCTGTCGGCGGGCATCCCCGTCGCCTGGATCAGCTCCTTGCGGTTGGGGGTGATCACGCTGGCCCCACGGTAGCGCCCGAAATCGTCGCCCTTGGGATCGACCACCACCGGCAGCCCGGCCTCCCGCGCCGCCTGGATGAGCTGCGCCACCAGAGCGTCGGTCAGCACGCCCTTGCCATAGTCGGAGAGGATCACCGCACCCACCGTCAGCAGGCCGGTGCGGGCGGCGACCATCACCTCCTCCTCCGACCCGATGGCGGCGATGGTTTCGGCGTCGGCGCGCAGCAGCTGCTGGCGCCCGCCGATGAAGCGCGTCTTGACGGTGGTCTGGCGCCCCGGCTCGGCGACCAGCCCGCCGCCGTCGCCCGTCTCCTTCGCCACGAGGCGGACCAGCTCCAGCCCCGCCGCGTCCTCGCCCACCACCGACACGAAGCGGCAGCCGGCGCCCAGCGCCATGACGTTGGCGGCCACGTTGCCGGCGCCGCCGAGCATAGCCGTCTCGCGCTCGATCCGCAGCACGGGGATCGGCGCTTCGGGGGACACGCGGTCGACCGACCCGTAGATGAATCGGTCGAGCATGACGTCGCCGACGCACAGCACGCTGGCGCGGGACAGGGAGTCGATGTGACGGGCAAGGTCGCTCATGCCGGTTCTACTACCAATCTTGGGAGTGGCGCGCCAGAGGGGAGCGCTCGAATCCCCTCCCCCGGTGCGGGAGAGGGATAATAAGGTCCGGCAACTGGTCTGCGGCGGCATCCTGCCCTATCCTCCGGCATCCCTTCCCCCGGACCCTGCCCCCGGACACCGCTCATGCCCCTGCCCTCCGTGACGCGCAGCCTGTCGGCCAAGCTGCTGGTGCTGACCGTGCTGTTCGTCCTGCTGGCCGAGGTGCTGATCTACACGCCGTCCATCGCGCGCTACCGCCTGACCTATCTGGAGGAGCGGCTGGCCGCCGCCCATCTCGCCGCCCTGTCGGTGGAGGCGACGCCGGACATGATGGTGGCGATGGAGCTTCAGAACGAGCTGCTGGCCCATGTCGGTGCCCACGCGGTGGAGCTGATCCGGCCGGACAGCCGCGTCTACATGCTGTCCCGCTCCATGCCGCCGACGGTGGACGCCGTCTTCGACCTGCGCTCCACCATGGCGCCGCGGCTGACCGCCGACGCCTTCATGGCGCTGGCCCAGCGGCGCGACCGGGTGATCCGGGTGATCGGGCCGTCGCCCAAGGACCCCGCCTTCCAGGTCGAGATGGTGATCGACGAGCGGCCGATGATCCGGGCGATGATCGACTTCTCGGGCCGCATCCTGGCGCTGTCGGTGGCGATCTCGCTGATCGCGGCGGTTCTGGTCTTCGTCTCGCTGACCCGGCTGCTGGTGCGGCCGATGCGCCGCCTGACCGAGGGGCTGGTCGCCATCCGCCGCGACCCCGACGGCACGCCGCCCTTCCAGCCGAGCGCCCGCACCGACGAGATCGGCGTGGCGGAGCGCGAGCTGGCCGACATGCAGGCCACCATCCGCAGCGCGCTGCGCCAGCGCGAGCGGCTGGCCGCGCTGGGCACCGCGGTCGCCAAGATCAACCACGACCTGCGCGCCATCCTGTCCACCGCCGCCCTGCTGTCGGAACGGCTGGCCGAGAGCGCCGATCCGGAGGTCCGGCGGGTCACGCCGCGGCTGATGGCCTCCATCGACCGGGCGGTGGAGCTGTGCGGCCAGACGATGACCTACACCCGCGACGGCCTGCTGCCCCTGGCGCAGACCGAGGTGCCGCTGCGTCCGCTGGTCGAGGAGGCCGGGGCCGAGGCGCTGGCCGCCCTGCGCCCGGATGGGGAGCGGGCGGAACTGCGCTGGAACAACCGGGTGCCGGAGGGGCTGACCGTCCACGCCGACGCCGCCCAGCTCTCCCGCGCGCTGGTCAATCTGGGGCGCAACGCGGTGCAGGCGGGGGCCGCGGCGGTGACGGTGACGGCGGAGAGGCGGCCCGGCGGCGGGCTGGTCCTGCTGGTCGCCGACGACGGGCCGGGCCTGCCGCCGCGGGCGCGGGACAACCTGTTCCAGCCCTTCGCCGGCTCCGCGCGGGCGGGCGGCGTCGGGCTGGGCCTCGCCATCGCGCGGGAGGTGCTGCGCGCCCATGGCGGCGACCTGAGGCTGGTGGAGAGCACCGCGGCGGGCACCGTCTTCGCGCTGGAGCTTCCCCCGGGGATCGTGGTGGAGGGGGCCGCCCGCCTGGGCGAAATGCCCACATCGGATTCGCCCATCCCGCATTGATTTCCGGCGCCCGCTCCACCAGAATTCGCGGCACGGTCAACCCGTCGGCATCCCGCCGGGCGGACGCCCCGCGCGGGACCGGCAGCGAAGGAAGGGAACGGGACTTTGGAAGGCACGGGCAAGTGGATCACCGGGGGTGTCCTGGGCTTCATGGCGTTCATCGGCCTGCTGGCGGCGTCGCGCGCGGCGGACACGGCGTTCTATTACGGCGGCTGGCTGCTGGCCATCGGCTGCATCGGGACGATCTTCATGATGGTCACGAAGCACTACAACCAGATGGACGAGCGGATCGCCCGCCAGCGCGAGCAGGAATAACCCCCAAACCCCTTCAACCGGTGGAGGCCGGGCATGCCGTGGGACCCCGAACAATACGCACGGTTCGAGTCCTGGCGCCGCCGCCCGGCCCACGACCTCGTGGCGGCCCTGCCCTCCTCGACTCCGCGGACGGTGGTCGATCTCGGCTGCGGGGCCGGGCAGCTCGCCCGCCTGCTGGCCGAACGCTGGCCGGAGGCCGAGGTGCTGGGGGTGGACAATTCCCTCGCCATGCTGGAACGCGCGCGGACCACGCCGTCCCGCGTGCGCTGGCTCCAGGCCGACCTGCGCGTCTGGCGCCCCGATCGGCCAGTCGATCTGCTGATCTCCAACGCCGCTTTGCACTGGCTGGACGGGCACGAGCGGCTGTTCCCGGACCTGCTGCGGGCGCTGGCCCCCGGCGGGGTTCTGGCCGTGCAGATGCCCCGCAACTTCGAAGCGCCCTCGCACCGCCTGCTCTACGAGACGGCGGCGGACGGCCCCTGGGCCGAGCGGCTGGCGCCGGTCCTGCGCACCGCCCCGGTACATGCGCCCGAGACCTATTATGGCTGGCTCGCCCCGCTCACCCGGCGTCTGGACCTCTGGGAGACGGAGTATCTCCAGGTTCTGGAGGGCGACGATCCGGTGCTGGAATGGACGCGCGGCACGACGCTGCTTCCCGTCCTGGACACGCTGACGGGCGCGGAGCTGGACGACTTTCTTGCGGCCTACCGCGCCCGGCTGAACGCCGCCTACCCCCGGCGCCCCGACGGCCGCACGCTGTTTCCCTTCAAGCGGCTGTTCCTCGTGGCGCGGGTGTAGGCGGTCGCTTCCAAAACGTTACGAGGCCGGCCCATTTGAAGCTGGCTTGGGCTGCTTGGCGGCGGTGAGGATGTTCGCCACGCCCACCGCGTTCATGCCGGCGCGGCTGCCGATGGCCGACAGCGACTCGCCGGGCTGCGCCTCGATGTTGGCGGCCTTGAGGGCCTGGACGGCCTTGTCGGCGTCCAGCCCGAAGACCGGCGCCACCGTCGCCAGCGGGGCGTTCGCCACCGCCCGCATCATCGCGCCGGGGCCGCCTGTGGAGGCCGGGGTCCCGGTCATCGCCGTGAAGACCAGCGAACCGGCGACGCTGACCACGAAGGCCGACAGGGCGACGTTGCGCTTGAAATACTGGAGGAAGGCGGCCCAGTTGCGCGCCAGATGCCACAGGCCGATGGCGGAGAAGCCGACGCTCAGCCATTCGTGGGAGAAGCGCACCAGATTGCCGTTCCAGTGCAGCAACAGCATGATTCCCGTCACCGTCGAGACGACGAACAGGACGATGGTCACCGGCGTGACGATCTGCCGGGTGATGGTGGAGGTGAGGGAGGGCATGGGGGACGGCTCGCGGGTTGAACGGAATGCGGCCAAAGTGAGGCCGGATTGTAACCGCTTGATGTCCCGCACCATGCCCGAACGTAACAGACTGTAACGGCGCCGTCGCCGCTCACGCCCTTTCGATGTAGGCCAGCAGCGGTTCCCAGTCGGCGCGGTGCTCGGCGGCGCGCTTGCCGGTCAGGTCGAACAGGCTGAGGCCGGAGGCCGCGGCGTCGGCGTAGATCTGGCTGTCGCGCAGGCGGGCCACCACGCTGTGCCCAACCCCGCCGAGGAACTGGTCCAGCCGGTCCGCCGCCTTGGTGCGGGCGCGCAGGCGGTTGCCGACCACCGCCACCGACTTACGGTTCCTGGCGATCGACTTCAGCTCCTCCAGCTTGCCGAGGAAGCGCTGAGTCGCCTGCTCGTCGAAGGCGCTGGGCAGCACCGGCAGGACGACGACGTCGGCCATCCGCACCAGATCCTCGATCTGCTTGGTCTTCAGCGCGGCCGGAGCGTCGATGACGAGACGCCGGATGCCCTTCGGCGCGTCGGACAGGTCCTTGGCCCAGTCCAGCCCGATCAGGGTGGAGGCCGTGGCCGGGCGGCGGGCCAGCCAGCCGAGCGAGGAGCGCTGGCGGTCCACGTCGGCCAGCGCCGTGCTGTGCCCGGCGGCGGCGCAGGCGGCGGCGAGGTGGGTGGCGATCGTGGTCTTGCCGCAACCGCCCTTGATGTTGGCGACGAGGATGGTCCGCATGGGTGGGAAGATTACCCCTCCCGGTCGGGCTTTGACCAGAAGGCTTTCGCGTCGGCGAACTCCTCCCACAGGCCGCGGAGAGCCGTCTCGGACTCCGCCACGCCGCGGGCGTGCCAGCCGATGACGATGCCGGCGGCGCGCGGCTCGCCCGGCTCCGGACGGCTGCCGTCGTCGTGCAGCTCGTGCAGCAGGCGGGTCGCCGTCGCCACGTCGTTCAGGTGGCCCAGCGCGTCCTGGAAGGCCGACAGATCCTGGATGTAGCGGCGGGCCGGCTTGTCGTCGTAGAGGCTGCGGAAGAACTCCGCCGCGTAGCGCAGCTTCTTCAAGGCGATGCGCAGCTCATGCCGCTCGGTCACCGACAGGCTCGCGAAGCCGTGGCCGGCGCGGCGGGCCTTCTTGGCGCGGCGCGACAGCAGATGGTCGGCCAGATCCTCCACCGGGTCGAACAAGCGGGCGGAATGCTCGCTGACCGGCTGGTCGCGCCAGCCCCGCGACTCGACCCAGGCGCCGAACTTCAGCAGGAAGCTGGTGTAGCGCTCCGACCGGATGGCCTCGCGCACCCCCTCGTAGGCGCGGTCGCGGCGGGCGCGCGCCGCGGCGGCGAGCGCGTCGATGTCCTCCTGGAGCGGCTTGCCGTGGCCGTCGGCGCGGTCGAAGGAGTCCTTCACCGGCTCCAGCAGTTCGGCCAGGAAGACGTCCCAGTCGCGCGCCGGGCCGAGGCTGCCGCCCAGCCACTTCACCTCGCCGACCAGCCAGGCGTAGGACGCGGCGGGGATGAAATCCTTGAACAGGGCGAGCGCCGAGCGCAGGCGGCGCAGCGCCACGCGCATCTGGTGGACGCCCTCCGCGTCCTCGCCGATCAGGGTGACGGCCTCGTTCGCCAGCATGTGGCCGATGCAGGAGCGCAGGATGCGGGCCAGCGCGCCTTCCACCGTGGTGTCGCGGTCCAGCTCCAGCTTGCCCGCCTTGACCACCTTGTCCGCCGTGCCGTCGGCCAGCGCATAGCCGCGCTCCGCCTTGGTGCGCGGGTCGAGCCGCAGCGGGGCGGCCTGGGCCAGCTCCAGCGCCAGATCGTAGAGGGTGGCGGCGGAGCCTTCGAGAAGCTCCAGCTCCACCTCCGACACCGGGATGGAGGCGCCGTCGGGGGCGCGGATCTCGCCGCTGTCGAAGGCGACCTCGATCCGGCTGGCACTCTCGCCCTCGCCCATCGTCACCACGCGCACGGTGCGCTGGATGAGCGTGGTGAAAAGCGGCTGAAGCTCCGCCGCGCCGACCGAGCCCAGCAGGTCCAGCGCCTCCGGCGACTCGATGGCCGACAGGTCGGGGGCCGGTCCGGCGACCGGGTGCTCCCACTCCGCCCGGCCAAGCTCGCCGCGCTCCGGCGCGCCCTTGACCGTCTGAAGGAACTGGTTGCCAACCTTGCGCACGCGCAACGTCACCAGACGCCCGGCCAGACGCCGGTCGGCGGTGTCGTAATAGGTGCTTTCCAGGGTCTTGGTGCCGGCTTTTCCCTTGGCGCGGGATGCGACCGCCGGGCAGGACCGGAGCTTCGCCATGTCTTCGGCCCTGACGGCCAGCTTCAGCTCGGTTTCCCGGTTGGACTCCGCTTCGACCACCATTCGTGCCCCGTCGTTTCCGGTGGGTCCCCGTTTTGCACAGGCCCCAGCCACGGTCAAGTTACAGAACCATGACGCTTTTGTTGCAGCCCCCGCAATCAGGGGTCCACCTTTTCCAGCACCAGGAGCTTGGACATGTAGGCGAGCGACGTCTCGCGCAAGCGCAGCCCGGCGGCGGCGAACAGGGCGGGCAGGTCATCGCGGGCGTAATGGGCGTAGAAGGGCTCGTGGAAGGACTGCGGGAAGCGGTCGATCAGCCCGTCCATCATCGGGTTGTCGCCGTACTGCACGCTGTCCATGAAGACCAGGATGCCGCCGGGCTTCAGCACGCGGGCCATCTCGGCGGCGGCCTGGGCGCGGATCTTCGGCGGCAGTTCGTGGAACAGGTAGATGCAGGTCACGATGTCCTGCGAGCGGTCGGCCAGCGGGATCGCCTCGGCCGTCGCCTGGACCAGCGCGCTGCTGCGCGCCCAGGGGGCGAGGTTGCGCCGCGCCTCCCGCAGATAGGCCGGGGAGAGGTCGAGCGCGGTCACCGGCAGGCGCGGGTGGTTGTCCTTCACGAAGGTCAGGAAGCGCCCCGTCCCGGCGGCCACGTCGAGCAGGCGGCAGTCCGCGCTGCGGCGCGTTTTCAGATGCTCGAAGATCGGCACCAGAACTTGGCGGCGCATGGCGTCGGCGCCGCCGCCGAACAGCACCTCCACCTGATGGTCATAGAGGCGGGCGCTCTCCTCCGTCAGGTAGCCGCCGCTCTGGTAGTGGAAGTTCTGGCGGTAGTAGGCGGGCAGTCCCGCGCTGCCGGGCGGCGGGTTGGCGCGCACCTCCACCGCCGCATGGTCGCGGCGGCGGCGCGACACTTCCGGCACGTCGCGGAAGAAGGCGGCGGCGTCGGTCAGCAGCCGGCGCGGGTCGGGCAGCAGGTCGTGCGGCAGGCGGTAGCAGCCCGCCTCGATGTTGGCGAGGTCGCGGGCCAGCAGGGCGCGCAGTTCCTCCAAAATCGCGCGGGTGCCGGGCACCGGACGCCCGTCGGGCGGGGGTGTCCGCGGCGGTCCGGTGATCCGCCGGCCGATCCGCGCGGCCATCATGTACTGGCCGAGGAACCAGGCGACGCGGGCGGACTGGCTGGCCGCATAAGCCAGCCGGGGGGCCAGCCGCGGGGTCGGCCAGGGAGCCGGCCGGGGAGCCAGTTGGGCGGAGGACAGCGGGGTGATCCTGTTCATGGACATAGAGATGGGATCGCCGGCCCCGCCCGCCCAGAGCCCGGTCCATTCGCCGCATGGGGCAACCGGTCGCCCACGCGGGCCGTTGCAAAGCGGGCGCCCCTGTGCTGGATTGCCCGGCAAAAGTTCAACCCGTAGGGACAGCAGCCATGACCGAGTTCAACACCATCGACGACCTCGACGTGAACGGCAAGACGGTGCTGGTGCGTGCCGACCTCAACGTCCCGATGCAGGACGGCAAGGTCTCCGACACGACCCGCATCGACCGTCTGGCGCCGACCCTGACGGAGCTGGCGAAGAAGGGTGCGAAGGTCGTGGTACTGTCGCACTTTGGCCGCCCGAAGAACGGTCCGGACGCCAAGAACTCGCTGCGCAACGTGCTGGACGCGCTGAGCGCCGCCGTCGGCCAGACCGTCGCCTTCGGCGAGGATTGCGTCGGCGACAAGGCCAAGGCCGCCATCGACGGCGCGCAGCCGGGCGCCATCGTTCTGCTGGAGAACACCCGCTTCCACGCGGAAGAGGAAAAGAACGACCCGGCCTTCGCCAAGCAAATCGCCGATCTCGGCGACCTCTACGTCAACGACGCCTTCTCCGCCGCGCACCGCGCCCACGCTTCGACCGAAGGTGTCGCCCAATACCTGCCGGCCGCCGCGGGCCGCCTGATGCAGGCCGAGCTTGAGGCGCTGACCAAGGCGCTGGAGAAGCCGGAGCGCCCGGTGGCCGCCGTCGTCGGCGGCGCCAAGATCTCCACCAAGCTGGACCTGCTCGGCAACCTCGTGAAGAAGGTGGACATGCTGGCGCTGGGCGGCGGCATGGCGAACACCTTCCTCTTCGCCCAGGGCGTGGATGTCGGCGCCTCGCTCTGCGAGAAGGACATGGCCGATCAGGCCCGCGCCATCATGGAGACCGCCAAGGCCGCCAACTGCGAGCTTCTGCTGCCCAAGGACTTCATCGTCGCCAAGGAGTTCAAGGCCGGTGCGGCCCACCGCGCCGTTCCGGCGGACGGCATCGGCGCCGACGAGATGGCGCTGGACGTCGGTCCCGAAACGGTCGAGTTCCTCGGCCTGAAGCTCCAGGGTGCGAAGACGGTGGTGTGGAACGGCCCGCTGGGCGCCTTCGAGATCCAGCCCTTCGACGCCGGCACCAACGCCGTCGCCGGCCTCGTCGCCGAGCGCACGTCGGAAGGCGGCCTGCTGTCGGTGGCCGGCGGCGGCGACACCGTGTCGGCGCTGGCCCATGCCGGCGTGGACGAGAAGTTCACCTACATCTCCGCCGCCGGCGGCGCCTTCCTGGAGTGGCTGGAAGGCAAGGACCTGCCGGGTGTCGCCGCGCTGAAGAAGAAGTAAGCACGTCTGATCCCCTCCCCTGCGAAGCGGGGGAGGGTCAGGGAGGGGGCAAGGACCTCCCTTTGCAACACCTTGCTACAAAGGCCGCCGCGCCTTCAGCGCCGCGGTCAGCGTCCCGTCGTCCAGGTAATCCAATTCCCCGCCCACCGGCACGCCGTGGGCCAGACGGGACACGGAGACCCCGCTGCCGGACAGGCGGTCGGTCACCACATGGGCGGTGGTCTGGCCATCGACCGTGGCGTTCAGCGCCAGGATGACCTCGGTCACCGCCAGGTCCTTCGCGCGCTCCACCAGGGACGGGATGTTCAGATCGTCCGGCCCCACCCCCTGCAAGGCCGACAACGTGCCGCCCAGCACGTGATAGGTGCCGCGGAAGGCGCGCGTGCGCTCCAGCGCCCAGAGGTCACCGGCGTCCTCCACGACGCAGATAATCGAGCGGTCGCGGCTGTGGTCGGAACAGACGGAGCAGGGATCGCGGCTGTCGAGGTTGCCGCAGACCGAACAGTTGCGGATGGCCTCCGCGGCGAGCGCCATGGATTCGGACAGCGGCACCAGCAGGCTGTCGCGGCGCTTCATCAGGTGCAGCGCCGCCCGCCGCGCCGACCGAGGCCCCAACCCCGGCAGCTTGGACAGGAGCTGGATCAGGCGCTCGATTTCAGGTCCGATCATTCACGGCTTCGTTTTTTAGGGGCGGCCGGGCCGCGTTCGACCCGGCCATTCAACACTCAGAACGGCAGCTTCATGCCCGGCGGCAGCTTCATCCCGCCCATCAGATTCTGGGTCTCGTTGGCGACGTGCTGCTCCACCTTGGCCTTGGCGTCGTTGAAGGCGGCGATGATCAGGTCCTCCAGGACCTCGATGTCCTCCGGATCGACGATCGACTTGTCGAGCTTGATCTTCTTCATCTCGCCCTTGCCGTTCACCGTCACGGTGACCATGCCGGCGCCCGACTGGCCGCTCATCTCGACCTCGCCCAGGCGGGCCTGCATCTCCTGCATCTTGGCCTGCATCTGCTGGGCCTGCTTCATCATCTGGCCGAGGTTCTTCATGGGTCAGAAATCTCCTTCATCGTCGAGCGGGTAATAAACCCCGTCGTCCTGCTGCATGACCATAAGGTCGGGATTCTCCCCGTCATCCGCAACCTGGGGCTCGGCCTCGACCGCTGCCTTGAGGTCGCGGACATCGGTGATCTTCGCGCCGGGAAAAGCGTCCAGAACAGCGCGCACCACCGGATGCGCCTCCGCCTCCTCCAGCGCGCGCCTCTGAGCGGCCTGCTCCTGCTGGATCAGCGTCGGCTCGCCCGGCGCGTCCGAGACGATGACGACCCAGCGCTGGCCGGTCCATTCCGTCAACAGCTGGCCGACGCGATTCGGCAGGGTCGACGGGGCCAGGGTCGTCAGCCGCAGTTCCAGCCGCCCCGGTTCCAGGCGCACCAGATGGACGCTGCCGGTCAGGTGGCCGTAGAGCGCGCCCTCGCGCTTCTCCGCGAAGACCTGGACCAGCGTGCGGAAGTCGCGGGGCATCGCCACGCGCTCCTCGTCCGCCACGGCGACGGCCGGCGCGGGCTGGGGCGACGGCTGCGGGCTCGGCTGGGGGGCCTGGGCGACGGCGCGCACGGCGGAGCCGCCCACCGCCACCGGCCCGCCGCCGGGGCCGCGCGGCGCGGAACCGCCACCGCCTTGTCCACCTTGCCCGCCGCCATTTTGCAAATTCTGGAACTGGCGGATCAGATCGCCCGGAGTCGGCAGGTCGGCGGCGTAGGACAGCCGCACGATGACCATCTCCAGCGCCTGCTGCGGCACCGGGGCCGCCTGCACCTCGCCCAGCCCCTTCAGCAGGAGCTGCCACGCGCGGGTCAGCGCCGGCATGCCGAGCTTGGCCGACAGGGCGGCGCCGCGGGTGCGCTCTGCCTCCGGCAGGCCGGGGTCGTTGGCGCTGTCCGGCACGACCTTCAGCCGCGTCAGGTTGTGCACGAGGTCGAGAAGGTCCTGGAGGATCACCACCGGATCGGCGCCGACGCGGTGCAGGTCGGACAGCAGGTCCATCGCCTCCGCCGGCTTGGCCGAGACGGCGGCCTCAAACAGGTCGATCACCTTGCTGCGGTCGGCCAGACCCAGCATGTCGCGCACCTGCTGCGCGGTCACGGTGCCGGCGGCCAGCGCGATGGCCTGGTCGAGCAGCGACAACCCGTCGCGCACCGACCCGTCGGCGGCGCGCGCGATCAGGGCCGCGGCGTCCGGCTCGATCCCCGCCCCCTCCAGGCCGGTGATGCGGGTGAAATGCTCCTTCAGCACCTGGGCGTCGACGCGCCGCAGGTCGAAGCGCTGGCAGCGCGAGAGCACCGTCACCGGCACCTTGCGGATCTCGGTGGTGGCGAAGACGAACTTCACATGGGACGGCGGTTCCTCCAGCGTCTTCAAAAGCGCGTTGAACGCGCTCTTGGAGAGCATGTGGACCTCGTCGATGATGTAGAGCTTGTAGCGCGCCGAGACGGGGGCGTAGCGCACGCCGTCGATGATCTCGCGGATGTCGTCCACGCCGGTGTGGCTGGCGGCGTCCATCTCCATCACATCGACGTGGCGGTCCTCGGCGATGGCCCGGCAATTGTCGCAGACGCCGCAGGGCGTCACCGTCGGCCCGCCGGTGCCGTCCGGCCCGGTGCAGTTCAGCGCGCGGGCGATGATGCGGGCGGTGGTTGTCTTGCCCACGCCGCGCACGCCGGTCAGCATGAAGGCCTGGGCGATGCGGCCCGAATGGATGGCGTTGGTCAGGGTGCGGACGAGCGCGTCCTGCCCGATCAGCTCGGCAAAGCTCTTCGGACGGTATTTTCGCGCCAGAACCCGGTAGGCGAGGCCCCCGGACGTCCCGGAAACGGAAGAGGACATATCGGCAACGGTGGTATCGGTCACGCGGCTGGCCCGGTAATCGGCTTCACGACGGAGCGCAGAATAGCGTCACGGCACGGGGCTGTCGCCGTTTCAATTCGCTGCAGGAATTTATGGGGAAGGGTGGGAGACTGGACGAACGACCCGAGCCGAAACTCGTTACGGCTGCTTCCTTCCGGACCTGACCGGGTTGGCGAGGGACTCGTCCGCCGCCAGCCTCCCGCGCCTTATATCGGCGATAAGGCCGCCCCATGCAAGGCCAATCTGCCGGCTTTCCGTTTGAGGCGGAACGAAAAAGCCCCGCGTCCTGCGGAACGCGGGGCTTTTTCCTTTTTCCCGGATGAGACCGAGGCGCGTTGCTGCGGCAGTTATTGCGGCAGCGGCGCCGGGCTGTCGGAGAGGGAGCGCAGATAGGCGATGATGTTCGCCCGGTCCTGGTCCTTCTTGACGCCGGCGAAGGTCATCTTGGTGCCCGGCGCGTAGGCCTTCGGGTCGTAGAGGAAGTGGTTCAGCTCGTCGTAGTTCCAGGGGCCGGCCTTGCCCTTGATAGCATCGGAATAGGCGAAGCCGTCGATATGACCGTGCGCGGCGCCGACGATGCCGTAGAGGTTCGGGCCGACCTTGTTCGGGCCGCCCTTGTCGAAGCTGTGGCAGGCGGCGCAGGCCTTGGCCGCGGACTGGCCGGCGGCGGCGTCGGCCTTGGCGAGCAGCGGGGCGATCTCGGCGGGGCCGGACGGGGCCGCGCCACCGCTGGGGGCCGGAGCGGCGCCGTCCGGCATGGCCACCACATAGGCGGGTTTCTCAAGCGACTTCGGGTGCACCAGAACTTCCGCGGCGAAGCCGGCCAACATGGCGATCAGACCCGCCAGCAGCACGGCGCCGAAAATCTTGTTCCACTCCATGCTCATAACGTCTTTTTCCCCTTTTTGTCGTGCCGCGGGTCCGTCGCCAGGACTGGCTGGTTCTCCGCCGCACGATAGCGTGACCGCGGCGGCTTGTCACCGCTTCGGCCCCCTCCCTTGCCACAGGAATGTCGGGTTTCCGACTGTTGGCCGTCTGAATATTGGAGTGACACCGCTTGACGCAAAGGGCGATCCATGGTTCACCCGCGCCACCTTTCCGACGCGACAGGGGGCCGTTCCATCATGAACGCCGACATGAACGCCAACGCAGACACCCGGGGCACGGCGAACCCGCCGCCCTCAAACCCAATCGTCGTGATTCCCGCCCGCATGGCCTCCACCCGCCTGCCGGGTAAGCCGCTGGCCGACATCGGCGGGGCGCCGATGATCGTGCAGGTGTGGCGCCGCGCCATGGAGGCGGAGATCGGCCCCGTGGTGGTCGCCTGCGCCGAGCCGCAAATCGCCGCGGCGGTGGAGGCGGCGGGCGGCACCGCCGTGCTGACCCGGCCCGACCACCCCTCGGGCTCCGACCGCATCTTCGAGGCGGTCAGCCTGCTCGATCCGGAGGGGAAATACGACGCGGTGGTGAACGTACAGGGCGATCTGCCGACCATCGAGCCGGCGGTGGTGCGCGCCGCCTTCGCCCCGCTGTCCGACCCGCAGGTGGACATCGCCACGCTGGTGGTCGAGATCACCCGGGAGGAGGAGCGCACCGACCCCAACGTGGTGAAGGCCATCCTGGAGCTGCCGCCCGGCGCCCGGCGGGGCCGCGCCCTCTATTTCAGCCGCGCCACCGCTCCATGGGGCGACGGGCCGCTGTTCCACCACATCGGGCTCTACGCCTACCGCCGCGCCGCGCTGGAGCGCTACGTCCGCCTGCCGCCCTCGGCGCTGGAGCAGCGTGAGCGGTTGGAGCAGCTCCGCGCGCTGGCCTTCGGCATGCGCATCGACGCCGCCGTCGTTGACGCGGTTCCGCTCGGCGTCGATACTCCCGCCGACCTGGAGCGCGCCCGCGCGATCCTCGCCAAGCGCACCTCCCTTTAAAAAGAAGACCAACCGATGACGACCTCGAACGTGATCGCCTTCCAGGGCCTGCCCGGCGCCTATTCGGACCTGTCCTGCCGGACGGTCTTTCCGGAGATGACGACGCTGCCCTGCGCCACGTTCGAGGACGCCTTCGCCGCCGTGCGCGAGGGACGCGCGGCGCTCGCCATGATCCCGGTGGAGAATTCCATCGCCGGGCGCGTGGCCGACAACCACCATCTGCTGCCCGAAGGCGGCCTGCACATCATCGGCGAGCATTTCCAGCGGGTGAACCACCAGCTCCTCGCCCCGAAGGGGGCCACGCTGGCCGGGCTGAAGACAGTGCGCAGCCACATCCAGGCGCTGTCCCAGTGCCGCAACATGACGCGCGAGCTGGGGCTGACGGCGATCTCCCACGCCGACACCGCAGGCGCCGCCGCCGAGATCGCCAAGCTGGGCGACCCGCAGCACGCTGCCATCGCCTCCTCGCTGGCCGCGGACATCTACGGGCTGGACATCCTGAAGGGCGGCATCGAGGACGCGGAGCACAACACCACCCGCTTCCTGATCCTGTCCCGCGAGCCGAAGACCCCGCCGCTGCCCACCGAGGGGACCGGGGCCAAGATCATCACCACCTTCGTCTTCCGCGTGCGCAGCGTGCCGGCGGCCCTCTACAAGGCGCTGGGCGGCTTCGCCACCAACGGCATCAACATGACGAAGCTGGAAAGCTACATGGTCGGCGGGCACTTCACCCAGACCCAGTTCTACGCTGACGTGGAGGGCCATCCCGAGGAGCGTTCCCTGCGCCTGGCACTGGAGGAGCTGGCCTTCTTCGCCCGCGCGGGCGAGGTGAAGATCCTGGGCGTCTACCCCGCCAACCCCTTCCGTTATCAGGAAAGCCAGCGCATCGGCGAGGATTGAGGGATGGGGCGAGCCGCGCTTGCCCCCCCTTCCCACGGCTTCGGCAAGGGAGGGAGCTATCCCCTCCCCTGCGATAGCGGGGGAGGGTTAGGGTGGGGGCACGCGATGCGACGCCCTCACTCCCCCTCGGCGATCCACTCGTCGATCAGGCGGCGGGCGATGCTGTCGGGGCGGGCGAGGCGGAACGTCTCGCTGGGAGTAAAGGTCCGCAGAAACTCGCGGTCGAACCAGTGGGCCGTCTCCAGCTCCTCCAGGTCGGTCTGGATGTCCAGCGTAACCGCCCGGGCGCTGAAGCCCAGCATCAGCGAGGACGGGAAGGGCCAGGGCTGCGACGAGTGGTAGCGGATGTCGGTGACCTCCAGCCCCACCTCCTCCAGCACCTCGCGCTTGACGCTGTCCTCCAGGCTTTCGCCCGGCTCGACGAAGCCGGCCAGCACCGAATGCATGCCTGGCGGGAAGCGGGAGTTGCGGCCCAGCACCATCCGCCCGGCCCCGTCATGGACCAGCATGATCACCGCCGGGTCGGTGCGCGGGAAATGGTGGGTGGCGCAGTCCGGGTTGGTGCAGACGCGCACATGCCCGCCCTCGGCACCCGCCGCGACGGAGCCGCAGACGCCGCAGAAAAGGTGCCGGGCGTTCCACCAGGTGATGCCGCGGGCGTAGGCGCACAGCCCGGCCTCCGTCGCCTCCATTACCGGGCCGACGGCGCGCAGGTCCTCGAAACGGCCGAGCCCGGCCAGGGCGGGATGCTCCTCCGGCGCCTCCAGAGCGGTCAGGTCGACGGTGAAGTGCGGCACGCCGTCCAGCAGGCCGAGGAAAACCGGCTCCACCCCCCAGTCACCACCGCAGGCGACGGCGACCGCGCGAGCCGAGTCGGCGTCGCCGGTCACGAAGTTGCGCGATTTCGCCACGGGCAGCAGGCGCGCCTGCGGCGAGGCCCAGGCGTCTTTCAGCCAGTCCTTGTCCTTGCGGCGCACGGCGGCGCGATCGAGCGGGATGCCGGCATAGGCGTTCGGGCGGGCGGTCGGGCGGTCGGGTGGGGAGGAGCGGTCGTGCATGGCGAAGAGGCTGCCACAAGCCCGCCGGACGGGGAAGCGGCGTCCCACGCAACCCTCCCCTCTTGATGATGGCTCCCGCATTGATGGTTTGCGCCGGGAGAGCAGCCGACTAGGATGCCGCCCTCTTTCCCACCACGCGCGATCCGGCGGAGCGACCATGACCGAACCCTGCCCCACCCCCCTGGTGACCCTGGCGGAGCGTCTGGCCGACGCCTCCGGCCCGGTCATCCGCCAGTATTTCCGCACGCCGGTGGCGGTGGACGACAAGGCCGACGCCTCCCCCGTCACCATCGCCGACCGCGAGGCGGAACGGACCATCCGCGCCATCATCGAGGCCGAACGCCCCGACGACGGCATCTATGGCGAGGAGTTCGGGACGAAGAACCTGGACGCCGAATGGGTGTGGGTGATCGACCCCATCGACGGCACCAAGTCCTTCATCACCGGCCGCCCGATCTTCGGCACGCTGATCGCCCTGCTGCACCGCGGGCGCCCGGTGCTCGGCGTCATCGACCAGCCCATCGTCCGGGACCGCTGGCTGGGCGTCGAGGGGCGCGCCACCCTGTTCAACGGCCAGCCGGCCCGCGTGCGCGATTGCGCCGGGGGGCKGGCCGCGGCGACCCTGGGGACCACCTCGCCCGACCTGTTCCCCGGAGCGGACCAGGACGCCTTCCGCCGGGTGGCGGGGGCGGCCAAGGTGTCGGTCTATGGCGGCGACTGCTACAGCTACGGCCTGCTGGCCGCGGGCTATTACGACCTCGTCGTCGAATCGGGGCTGAAGCTCTACGACTTCGCGGCGCTGGTGCCGGTGGTGACCGGGGCCGGCGGGCTGATGACCGATTGGGACGGGAAACCGCTCGACGCCACCTCCAGCGGACGCGTGGTCGCCGCGGGCGACGCCCGCACCCATCGCGAAACGCTGGCCGCCCTTGCCGGCTGAGACAGGAGGACCACGCCCATGGCAACCATCGCCACGCCCGCCCGCTCCGTCTTCGAGACCTCGCCGGAGAAGCTGCGCCCCTTCCTGCACTCGCTGGCCGGCCGGGTGTCGGGCGGGGCGAACTGGATGGTCCGCAAGAAGACGGTCTGCGACCTGCTGCTGGGGCTGGACGCCTTCTTCGCCCTGCCGGCGGAGGAGCGCCGCGCCCTGATGGGCGCCGGGGACGACGCCTCCAGCCAGGACGGCACCGGACCGGAGGACTTCCGCAACGTCCTGCCGCTCTATGTCGGGGCGATCCTGGAGGGGCTGAAGGAGGAGGCCGTGACGCAGCCGGAGCAGGCGGCGATCTACATGCTGTCCATCCACCCGGAGCACCAGATGGCCGCGGAGGAATGGATGCTGGCCGACCCGCGCAACGGCAAGGCGGTGCGCCGGATGATGCGGTCCGACCGCCGCTACCGTCAGCTCATGGAGCGCATGGCCGACCACTGGAAGAAGGCCCGCGCCGGTCAGGGCAGCAGCGAGACGGCCAGCAGCCCCAGGTAGATGCCGATGAACAGGCCGAGGACGATGCCGTAATCCTCGTCGGTCATCGGGTTGGAATCGGGGTCGAACTGCCGCATGATCTACTCCCAGTGCGTCAACGGATGCCCAGAATAACCGTTGACGCCCGCGAAGTTCCCGCGACAAGGCCGTGACTTCCGCCGGGCGAGGGCGAACATTCCCATAAAAAACGGACCGCGCCGGAGGGGCACGGTCCGCTGAGTCGGGAGGGACCCGAAGGGAAAGGGTCAGAAAGGACTCAGGTAGATGGCCGGGCCTCGCCGGTGATGGCCGGTTTCGGCGGCATCTCCTCGGCCAGCGCGCGGTAGGCCAGCCCGCCGAGCAGCCCACCCACCAGCGGCGCCACCCAGAAGGCCCAGAGCTGCTGCAGCGCCCAGCCGCCGACGACCAGCGCTGGGCCCGTGCTGCGCGCCGGGTTCACCGAGGTGTTGGTGACCGGGATGCTGATGAGGTGGATCAGCGTCAGCGCCAGCCCGATGGCCAGCGGCGCGAAGCCCGCGGGCGCCCGCCGGTCGGTGGAGCCCAGGATGACGATCAGGAACATGAAGGTCAGCACCACCTCGGCCAGCAGGCCGGAGGTGAGGTTGTACGCGCCCGGCGAATGCTCCCCGTACCCGTTGGCGGCCAGTCCCTTGGCGGCCAGCGACCAGTCGGCCTTGCCGGTGGCGATGACGTACAGCACCAGCGCCGCCAGGAAGGCGCCGACCACCTGCGCGATGACGTAGGGCAGGATGTCCTTGGCCGGGAAGCGCCCACCGGCCCACAGCCCCACGGTGACCGCCGGGTTCAGGTGGCAGCCGGAGATGTGGCCGACCGAGTAGGCCATGGTCAGCACCGTCAGGCCGAAGGCCAGGGAGACGCCGGTCAGCCCGATCCCGACCTCCGGGAAAGCGGCGGACAGCACGGCGCTGCCGCAGCCGCCGAACACCAGCCAGAAGGTGCCGAGAAACTCCGCGCTCGTGCGCCGGACCATCGACATGTCACCACCTCGTCAGGCGTCGCCACATTCCTGCCTTTTTTGCGCCCCCGGACGGGCCGGCGCCAGCGGACGGGCGTAAGATACCGTTGCGTACGCGGACTTGACGCGCCGCAAGGCGCGTACATGCTAAGGCTGATCCGCCAAGCCACTTCAGGCCAACCATGTCAGGCCCAACCACATCAGGACCGACGATGCGCCGAGTTCTCGCTGCCGCCCGGACGACTGCCTTCTTGGCCCTCCTCGCATTGTCGGCGCCAATCCAGGCGAACGGGGTCCAGGCGCAGACGGTCACCGTCCCCGCCCTGAAACAGTTCGGCGAGCCGGAGTTCAAGCCGGGCTTCACCCATTTCCCGCACGCCAACCCCGAGGCCCCCAAAGGCGGACAGATCACTCTGGCCGCTCAGGGCAGCTTCGACAGCCTGAACCCTATCATCCTGCGCGGCGTCACCCCGCGCACGCTGGGGCTGATCGCCGATTCGCTGATGGTCGGCTCCGGCTGGGAGATGGACGCCGCCTACGGGGCGCTGGCGGAAAGCGTGGAACTGCCCGACGACAAGAGCTGGGCCGTCTTCCACCTGCGCAAGGACGCGCGCTGGCACGACGGCGTGCCGGTGACCGCCGGGGACGTGGTCTTCGCCTGGGATTCCATCCAGGCGCACGGCAACCCCTTCCTGAAATCCTTCCTCGACCGCGTGGCGACGGTGGAGGCTCTGGACGAGCACCGGCTAAAGATCACCCTGAAGACCACCGGGGAGATGAAGCCGATCATCGACTTCGCCACCAGCATCGCCCCCCAGCCCGAGCATTGGTGGACCGCCAACGGCCGCGACATCGCCAAGACGACGCTGGAGCCGGTGCTGGGCAGCGGCCCCTACCGCATCAAGTCGGTCGATGCGGGCCGCTCCATCACCTACGAGCGGGTGGCCGACTGGTGGGGCCGCGACTTGGCCACGGCGCGCGGCTTCTACAATTTCGACAGCGTGAAGGTCGATTACTACCGCGACGACGACGTGATGTTCGAGGCCTTCAAGGCCGGCGCCTACGATTTCCGCACCGAGAACCGGGCGCAGCGCTGGACCACCGGCTACGACTTCCCAGCCGCCCGCGACGGCCGGGTGAACCGCGTCGAGGTGAAGAGCGACCTGCCGCTGGGCGCCCAGGGCTTCCGCCTGAACACCCGCCGCGCCAAGTTCGCCGACCCGCGGGTGCGCGAGGCGCTGGGCTATCTGTTCGACTTCGAATGGATTCAGAAGAACATCCTGTACGGCCAATATCTCCGCACCACCTCCAACTTCCCCAACTCCGACTTCGGCGCCAAGGGACCGCCGACGCCGGAGGAGCTGGCCCTGCTGGAGCCCTTCCGCGCCCAGCTGCCGGAGCGCGTCTTCACCACCCCCTTCGAGCCGCCGAAGACCGACGGCAGCGGCAACAACCGCAACAACCTGCGCGAGGCGATGCGCCTGTTCCGCGAGGCCGGGTGGGAGCTGAAGAACGGCCGGATGACCAGCGCCAGGACCGGCGAGGTGCTGAGCATCGAGTTCCTCGACGGCACCGGCGCGCTGACCCGCGTGATCCAGCCCTATGTGGAGGCTCTGCGCAAGGCGGGCATCGACGCGGTTCTGCGGGTGGTCGACACCGCTCAGTTCCAGGCGCGCACCGACGAGTTCGACTTCGACGTGGTGGTGGCGAACTTCAACTTCTTCACCCCGCCGGGAACCGAGCTGCGCAGCTATTTCGGCTCCGCCGCCGCCGACGTCCGGGGATCGGCCAACTACGCCGGCATCAAGGAGCCGGCGGCCGACGCGATGATCGAGAAGGCCCTGGCGGCGAAGGATCTGGCGTCGGTCCAGGCGGCGACCCGCGCGCTCGACCGCGTGCTGCTGTGGGGCTTCTACATGGTGCCGCACTGGTACAACCCGGACAACTGGATCGCCTACCGGACGACGCTGGGCTTCCCGGAGAAGACGCCGAAATACGATCTGGGCTTCCGCAACAGCGGCTTCCCCGAGGCGTGGTGGGTGAAGCCGGGCAAGGAAGGCTGAGGGCCGCCGTCCAATGACCCCGGAGACACCCGCCCCTTCACCGGCACCCGACGCCCAGGATCTGTTCGACCGGGAGATCCGGCCGCTGCTGGACCGGCTGGAGCGGCAGCGGACCGGAACCCGCGCCGCCATCGTGCTGCTGGTCTTCGCCGTGATCGGCGGGACGGCGCTCGCCCTGGTGAAGCTGCCCTTCCTCCTGAAGAGCGGGAAGCATGGCGGGAAGCTCTATGGCGCCCTCGCCTTCGCTGTCTTCAGCGCGCCCTTGGTTCTCTTCCGCCGCCGCCGCAAGCGCTTCTTCGTCGCGCTCGTGTTGGCCGCCTGCCGCCACGCCGACCTCACCTACGCGCCCGGCGGCTGCCTGGGCCGGCGCCGGCTGCGCCAGCTGTTCAGCGACCTGAAGCCGCATTCCGCCCGCGCCGAGGACGGTATCACCGGGGTGCGCCGGGGCCTGGCCTTCTGGTTCAACGAGGTCGAACTCCACAAGTTCGCCGGCCCCTTGAAGGGCACCGTCCGGATTTTCCGCGGCTGGCTTCTCTGCATCGACCTGCCGCAGCCGGGGGTTCCGCCGCTGTCCTGCACGCTCACCCTCGGCGCCCGCGGCGGCGAGCCGGTGCTGACCCCGCTGAGCGGCGCGGCGGCGGAGGCCGAACGCCGGTTCCCGCCGGAAATGCGGGCCCTGGCCGCCCGGCTCGCCGCCCTGGCGGGCGCCCGCGAGGTCCGGTTGGCCACCGACGGGCTGCACTTCATCCTGGCGATCGACACCGGGCGCGACCTGTTCGAAGGGATCGCGGCCCTCGACGAGCGGCTGACCCCCGCCCTGTTCGCCCGTTTCCTGGAGGAGCTGGACACGCTGACACGGGTCGTGGACGCGCTTGCCGCGGCGCTTCAGGCGCAAATCGCCGCACCGGTTTCCCAGCCCGCCGCGAGCTTGGACGCCGCCATACCCGTCTCCGCCTTGAATGTGCCATAGACGGACCCCTACCTTACCGGAAACAAAAAGGATCGAGAGGGGCATGAGGAAGACCGGTAAAGCGATCCTCGCCGCGGTCATGTGCCTGTATCTGGCGGAACCCTTCGCCACGGCCCGCGCGCAGACCAACCCGAGCGAAACCGCGGGGCACGCCGTCACGGCCCATGGGACGCCCAAATACGGGCCGGACTTCCAGCATTTCGACTACGTCAACCCCGACGCCCCGAAGGGCGGCGAGATCAAGCTGGCGACCTACGGCAGCTTCGACAGCCTGAACCCTTTCATCCTGCGCGGGTCGACCGCCGCCGGGGCCAGCCTGCCCTTCGACACGCTGACGGTGGAGAGCGGGGACGAGGTGCTGACCCGCTACGGGCTGCTCGCCGAGACGATCACCGTCGCCGAGGACCGGAGCTGGGTGCGCTTCACGCTGCGCCCGCAGGCGCGCTTCCACGACGGCGCCCCGGTCACCGCCGACGACGTGGTGTGGAGCTTCGAGACGCTGCGCGACAAGGGCCACCCGCTCTACCGCACCTACTACGCCGACGTGGTGAAGGCGGAGAAGACGGGGGAACGCGCGGTCACCTTCACCTTCCGCGACGGCGGCAACCCCGAACTGCCGGTCATCATGGGCCAGCTGCCGGTGCTGCCGAAGCATGTGTTCGAAGGAAACGGTTCCGGGGTGCGCGACTTCGCCAGCACCACGCTGGACCCCATCGTCGGCAGTGGCCCCTACCGGATCGTCGAGGTGCAGCCCGGCCGCTCGCTCGTCTTCGAGCGGGTGACCGACTGGTGGGCCAAGGACCTGCCGGTCAACCGCGGGCGCTACAACTTCGACCGCATCCGCTTCGACTATTACCGCGACCTCGACGTGGTGTTCGAAGCCTTCAAGGCCGGGGCCATCGATTTCCGGGTGGAGCATTCGTCGAAGAACTGGGTGACCGGCTACGACGTGCCCGCGGTCCGCGACGGCCACATCGTCCGCGAGGAGATCAAGCACCAGGACCCGCAGGGCATGCAGGCCTTCGTCTTCAACAGCCGCCGCCCGGTCTTCGCCGACCGCAAGGTGCGCGAGGCGCTGAATCACCTGTTCGATTACGAATGGACGCGGGCGAACCTGTCCTACGGCCTGTTCCAACGCACCAAGAGCTTCTTCTCCAACTCCGAACTGGCCTCCACCGGCCTGCCCTCTCCGGAGGAACTGGCGCTTCTGGAGCCGTTCCGCGGCAAGCTGCCGGAGGAGGTCTTCACCAAGCCCTTCGCGCCGCCGCAGACCGACGGGTCGGGCAACATCCGCCCGAACCTGCGCACGGCGCTCGCCCTGCTGAAAGAGGCCGGGTGGGAGCTGAAGGGCAACAAGCTGCTGAACGCGAAGACCGGCGAGCCGATGCGCTTCGAGATCCTGCTGGTGCAGCCGGACATGGACCGCATCGTCCAGCCCTTCGTCCGCAACCTGGAGCGCGCCGGGATCGAGGCGGCCATCCGCGTGGTGGACACCGCCCAGTACCAGAATCGGATCGACCGCTACGACTTCGACATGGTCATCCAGCGCATCCTGCAATCGACCTCGCCCGGCAACGAGCAGCGCGACTACTGGCAGGCTGCCCGCGCCGACCAGCCGGGCAGCCGCAATCTGGCCGGCATCAAGGACCCGGTGGTGGACGCGCTGATCGACCGGGTGATCCAGGCCCCCGACCGCGAGAGCCTGGTCACCGCGACCCGCGCGCTGGACCGCGTGCTGCTGTGGGGCTGGTACGTCATCCCGCAATGGCACGACGACGTGCGGCGCGTCGCCTATTGGAACCGTTTCTCCCATCCGGCGGTTGCGCCCAAATACGGCTTGGCCTTCACCGACACCTGGTGGGTCGATCCCGAAAAGAACGCGAAGCTCGCCAACACGGCCCGCCGCGCGGCTCCCTGAGACGGTTGGATTAAGAAAGGCGAACCCGCGCGATGCTGGCCTACATCATCCGCCGTCTGCTGCTGATCATCCCGACCCTGTTCGGGATCATGGTCATCAATTTCCTGATCGTGCAGATCGCCCCCGGCGGTCCCATCGAGCAGATGATCGCCCGCGTCCAGGGCACCGCGGTGGAGGCGACCGCCCGCATCGGCGGCACCGGCGGCGGCGAGACCGGCGGCCCGGCGGCGCAGCAGGCCCAGGGCGGCGACACCGGCAGCCGCTACCGCGGCGCCCAGGGGCTCGACCCGGAATTCATCAAGCAGCTTGAGAAGGAATTCGGCTTCGACAAGCCGTTGCACGAGCGCTTCATCCACATGATGTCGAACTACCTGATGTTCGACTTCGGCAAGAGCTACTTCCGCGACCGCAGCGTCGTCGATCTGGTGATCGAGAAGATGCCGGTGTCGATCTCGCTGGGCATCTGGACGACGCTGATCGTCTATCTGGTGTCGATCCCGCTGGGCATCGCCAAGGCGGTGCGCGACGGCCAGCCCTTCGACGTCTGGACCTCCGGCGTGGTCATCGTCGGCTACGCCATCCCCAGCTTCCTGTTCGCCGTGCTGCTGATCGTCGTCTTCGCCGGCGGGCGCTATTTTGACCTGTTCCCGCTGAGGGGGCTGGTCTCGGACAACTGGGCGAGCCTGCCCTGGTGGCAACAGATCCTCGACTATGCGTGGCACATGGTGCTGCCTGTGCTGTCCATGGTGATCGGCGGCTTCGCCGGGCTGACCATGCTGACCAAGAACTCCTTCCTGGAGGAGATCAACAAGCAGTATGTCGTGACCGCCCGCGCCAAGGGGCTGGCGGAGCGGCGGGTGCTCTACGGCCACATCTTCCGCAACGCCATGCTGATCGTCATCGCCGGCTTCCCCGGCGCCTTCATCGGCATCCTGTTCACCGGCGCCCTGCTGATCGAGGTGATCTTCTCGCTGGACGGGCTGGGGCTGCTGGGCTTCGAGGCGGCGATCAACCGCGACTATCCGGTGATGTTCGGCACGCTGTACTTCTTCACGCTGCTGGGGCTCATCATGAACCTCGTCGGCGACGTGACCTACGTCGCCGTCGATCCCCGCATCGACTTCGAAGCGCGGAGGGTGTGATGGCGAGCTTTGCGATCTTGACGCATGCTCCCTCTCCCCTCTGGGGAGAGGGTTGGGGTGAGGGGGGTGCGCTTTTGCCGTACGCACCGTCACGCGCAATCCCCTCACCCTCCCCTCTCCCCAGAGGGGAGAGGGCAAATGCCCGCCGGAGGGCGCGCCCATGACCGGCGACCGCTTCCTCGGCCTGCGCGTCACGCCGCTCACCCGGCGGCGGCTGGCGAATTTCCGGGCGAACCGGCGGGGCTTCTGGTCCTTCTGGATCTTCCTGGTGCTGTTCACCCTGTCGCTGGGTGCGGAGTTCATCGCGAACGACCGCCCGCTGCTCATCAAGTACGACAACGCGCTCTACTGGCCCGTCTTCACCGCCTATCCGGAAACCACCTTCGGCGGCGAGTTCGAGACGGAGACCGATTACCGCGACCCCTATGTGCGCCAGTTGATCGAGGAGAAGGGCTGGATCGTTTGGCCGCCGATCCCCTACGGCTACCGCACCATCAACTACAACCTGCCGGTCCCCGCCCCGGCCCCGCCGTCCGCCGACAATTGGCTGGGCACCGACGACCAGGGGCGCGACGTGACGGCGCGGCTGATCTACGGCTTCCGCATCTCGGTGCTGTTCGGGCTGGTGCTGACCGCCTTCTCCTCCGTCGTCGGCATCATGGCGGGGGCGGTGCAGGGCTACTTCGGCGGCATCACCGACCTGCTGTTCCAGCGCTTCATCGAAATCTGGCAGGGCCTGCCCACCCTGTTCCTGCTCATCATCCTGTCCAGCGTGGTGACGCCGAACTTCTGGTGGCTGCTCGGGCTGTTGCTGCTGTTCTCCTGGACCTCGCTGGTCCATGTGGTGCGGGCGGAGTTCCTGCGGGCGCGCAACTTCGACTATGTGCGGGCGGCCCGCGCGCTGGGCGCCACCGACGCGACGATCATGGTGCGCCACGTGCTGCCCAACGCCATGGTGGCGACGCTGACCTTCCTGCCCTTCATCCTGAACGGCTCCATCACCACCCTGACGGCGCTCGACTTCCTGGGCTTCGGCCTGCCCCCCGGCTCCCCCTCGCTGGGCGAGCTGCTGGCCCAGGGCAAGGCGAACCTCCAGGCGCCCTGGCTGGGCCTGACCGCCTTCTTCGTGCTGGCGATCATGCTGAGCCTGCTGATCTTCATCGGCGAGGCGGTGCGCGACGCCTTCGACCCGCGCAAGACCATCGGCCAGCTCTCCACCGCCACCGGAACCGCCAACGAGGCGGCGGCGGTGGCGCAGAAGGCCGCGGAATGATGCCCCTGACGACCACCAGCCCAAGAAGGCGGAACCGCCCATGACCGACATGACGACCAATGGGACCGACGATCTCCTCCAGGTCCGCAACCTCCATGTCGAGTTCCGTTCCGGCGGCGGGGCGATGCACGCGGTGAAGGGCGTGTCCTTCGACATCGCCAAGGGGGAGACCCTGGCGCTGGTCGGCGAGTCCGGGTCGGGCAAGTCGGTCACCGCCCTGTCGATCCTGCAACTGCTGCCCTACCCCATGGCCCGCCACCCGCATGGCTCCATCCGCTTCCGCGGGACCGAGCTGGTGGGGGCGGAGGAGAAGGTGCTGCGCGACGTGCGCGGCGACCGCATCGCCATGATCTTCCAGGAGCCGATGACCTCGCTGAACCCGCTGCACAGCATCGAGCGGCAGATCAACGAGACGTTGTTCTTGCACAAGGGCCTGTCCCGCGCCGCCGCGCGCAAGCGCACGCTGGAGCTGCTGCGGCTGGTCGGGCTGCCCAACCCGGAAAAGCGGCTGAACGCCTACCCGCACGAGCTGTCGGGGGGCCAGCGCCAGCGCGTGATGATCGCCATGGCGCTCGCCAACGAGCCCGACCTGCTGATCGCCGACGAGCCGACCACCGCGCTGGACGTCACCATCCAGGCGCAGATCCTGGAGCTGCTCAAGGACCTCCAGCGCCGCTTCGGCATGGCGCTGCTGCTCATCACCCACGACCTAGGCGTGGTGCGCAAGATGGCCGACCGGGTCTGCGTGATGAACCAGGGCGAAATCGTCGAGCAGGCCGACGTCGCCGACATCTTCGCCCGCCCGCAGCACCCCTACACCCGCAAGCTCCTGGCCGCGGAGCCGAAGGGCGACCCGCTGACCCCGCCCGCCGACGCGCCGGAGATCATGGCCGCCGACAACCTGAAGGTCTGGTTCCCCATCAAGAAGGGCCTGCTGCGCCGCACCGTCGATCACGTCCGCGCCGTGGACGGCGTGTCGGTCAACGTGCGGCAGGGGCACACGGTCGGGGTGGTCGGCGAGTCCGGCTCCGGCAAGACGACGTTGGGGCTGGCCCTGCTGCGCCTGCACGCCAGCGAGGGGGCGATCCGCTTCGACGGCAAGGACATCCAGGGCTGGCAGGCGAAGAAGCTGCGCGGGCTGCGGCGGGAGATGCAGGTGGTCTTCCAGGACCCCTACGGCAGCCTGTCGCCCCGCCTGTCGGTCGGCCAGATCATCGGCGAGGGGCTGACCATCCACGGCATCGGCTCCGGCGCCGAACGCGACGCCATGGTGGCGAAGGCGCTGGAGGAGGTGGGGCTCGACGCGTCCAGCCGCCACCGCTACCCGCACGAGTTCTCCGGCGGCCAGCGCCAGCGCATCGCCATCGCCCGCGCCCTGGTGCTGAAGCCGAAATTCGTCGTCCTGGACGAGCCGACCAGCGCGCTCGACATGTCGGTGCAGGCGCAGATCGTCGACCTGCTGCGCGACATCCAGGCGCGCAACAACCTCGCCTACCTCTTCATCAGCCACGACCTGCGGGTGGTGCGGGCGCTCAGCAGCCACGTCATCGTCATGAAGGACGGCAAGGTCGTGGAGCAGGGCCCCACCCGCCGCATTTTCGAGGAGCCGCGGGAAGAGTACACCCGCGCCCTGCTCGCCGCCGCGCTGAACCTGGAAGCCGTCAAGTCCGACGCCGTGCGGATGTAGCACAATCGCATTCAATATCCCCTCTCCCCTCTGGGGAGAGGGTTAGGTCCTGTCTGACGGCCCTGTGATGACGGTCATTTCCGTCTGTTTGTTGCTGATCAGCAGCCGGGAGGGCGCGGAATCCGGCGGCATGAGTTCAGCCCGGCACAAGGGGGAGTTGATCGCGGATCTGATGCCGCTGGCGTCCTCGCAAGGCGACGGCCGTTGTGTTCGGCGGGCGCTTACGATCCGTTGGTTTCGTTATTCTTCTTCGCTTTATCCTTCTTCGCTTGATCGTGATGCCACTTGATGGCGAAGAACATGCCCGTTCCTAACACGATAATCTTGAATGGAAAGAATACCAAAGGGAACCAGTCGTACATTTTGAACATCTCCAGGCTATGACACTATCTATCGTCAAGGAAACCTGACGGCAATCAGGTCGAGCGCGAGACTTTGTCTGCGGGCGAGGCCACAGGCGGCTGGGTTGGCGCGGCTGTAACGAAACGGGCTTCCTCAGCCTTGTAAAAGTCCTGGCTGGCCACCAGCCAACCCTTCAACGGCCGCAAGGGCGGAACACAGGTCAGCAACAGGAACGGCAAGGTCGTGACGAGGTGCACCCAGTAAGGGGGCTCAAACTTTGCCTCGATCCAGAGCGCCAGGATGACCGTGGGAATGGAGACGAAGCAGATGACGAAGAAGGCGGGGCCGTCAGCCGGATCGGCGTAGGAGTGGTCCAGACCACAGACCTCGCAGTGGGAGCGCAGCTTCAGGAAGCCGCTGAACAGATGACCCTGGCCACAGCGTGGGCAGCGACCACGCACGCCGGTGCTGAAAGGGGGAAGAGGCGGCCACTCCTGTTCGGATGACATCGCGTGTTCCTTCGGGAGGCAAGCAATGCCTGCATGCAATGCGTGATCGTATGCTCCACAGGGACCGAAAATGTCAACTTGAATGCATTCAATACGCCATAGAAATTCATACAACCATGGGAGATATGGCAGGTGTCTCGGCCAAAATGTCCGCCACTTGCCGCGATGCCTCGCGCAGACCCTAGCGGTCCTTCGGAGCGCCGAGCGCGACATGGACAACCTCCGGCGGCGTTGACACGGCACAGGCATCGCTGCCGACGATACCAATCCCCGTCCCACGCAGGCGTATGACGAATTCACCGCGAATCCACGCGCCAAGTCCTATCTGACGGCCCAGTGATGGCGGTCATTTCCGTCTTGCGGACGTTGATCGCTGATCTGATGCCGCCTCCGACCGCACCGGCTGGCCGGAGACAAGGCTTACGGCTGCGAGCCGGTCTAGGCCTACCTGTGCCTTCCCACGCTGGCTTGCCCCCCGCGCGAGAGGCCCTACGGGCCACCCTCTCCCCACTTTCGGCGGACCAGAGGTCCGCCTGTCGCGTCAGCGCAAACTTCGTTTGCGCGTGAGCGGAGGAGAGAGGGCTATGAGGGTCAAGTGCGATTGCCTTGGCTCCGCGGGCGCTTCGCCTTGGTGCCGGGCGGCGGCGCCGTTCGGACCGGCGGCGCCTTCGGGGAGTCCCACCCCGGCACCGTCACCTCGCGCCATTGGCCGGGCGCCAGCCCGTCCAGCGTCCAGTCACCGATCGACCAGCGGATCAGCCGCAGGGTCGGGAAGCCGACCGCGGCGGTCATGCGGCGCACCTGCCGGTTCCGCCCCTCCTTCAGAGTTAGCGCGATCCAGCTCGTCGGAATGGCGGCGCGGAAGCGCACGGGCGGGTCGCGCGGCCACAGGCCATCCGGCTCCTCCATCCGGCGGGCCTCGGCGGGCAGGGTCGGCCCGTCGTTGAGCGTCACCCCGTCGCGCAGGCGCTGCAACGCCTCCTCGGTCGGGTCGCCCTCCACCTGCACCCAATAGGTCTTGGGCAGCTTGTGCTTGGGCGAAGCGATGCGGGCGATCAGCGCGCCGTCGTCGCTCAGCGCCAGCAGCCCCTCGCTGTCGCGGTCCAGCCGCCCGGCGGCGTAGACCCCCTTCACCGGCACATGGTCGGCCAATGTCGGGCGCCCCTGCTCATCGGTAAACTGGGGCAGCACGCCATAGGGCTTGTTCAGCAGGATCAGACGGGGCACGGTTGGCTCGAACGGGTTTGAGACGAAGAACGACAACATTACAGGGGTTTGCACCGTGACGCTGCTTTTCTGCTCCACCACCGACCGCTCCGACCGCTGGCTGAGCGAGCTGGACGCCCGGCTGCCCGGCCTGGAGGTGCGGGTGTGGCCCGAGATGGGGGACCCGGCGGACATCGAGATGGCGCTGGTGTGGAAGCCGCCGCACGGGCTGCTCGCCACCCTGCCGAACCTGAAGCTGATCGTGTCGCTGGGCGCCGGGGTGGAATCGCTGCTGCTCGACCCCACCCTGCCCGAGGTGCCGCTGGTCCGCATGGTGTCGGAGGGGCTGACCGTGGACATGGCCGGCTATGTGGCGCTCCAGGTGCTGCGCTGGCACCGGCTCCTCGACGATTACGAGGCGCTCCAGCGGGCCGGGCGGTGGGAGCCGCTGGACCCCTGCCCGGCGTCGGAGGTGAGTGTCGGTATCTTGGGCCTGGGCGAGCTGGGCATGGCCTCGGCCAAGACGCTGCTGAGCATGGACTACCGCGTGCTGGGCTGGAGCCGCACACCGAAGGCGCTGCCGGGAGTGGAGAGCTTCTCCGGACCCGACGGGCTGGCGGCGATGCTCGGGCAATGCAACCTGCTGGTCTGCCTGCTGCCGCTGACGGCGGAGACACGCGGCCTGCTGAACCGCAAGCTGTTCGCCGCCCTGCCCAAGGGGGCGGTGGTCGTCAACGCCGCGCGCGGCGGGCATCTGGTGGAGGACGATCTGCTGGAGGCGCTGGAGAGCGGGCACATCGCCGGGGCCAGCCTGGACGTGTTCGCGGAGGAACCGCTGCCCGCCGGCCATCCCTTCTGGACCCACCCGAAGGTGCATGTGACGCCGCACGTCGCCGCCGTCACCCACCCGTCGCGTTCCGCCGCGGTGGTGGCCGAGGCGATCACCGCCTTCCGCGAGGGGCGCCCCCTGCCGAACCTCGTGGACCGCAGCCAGGGCTACTGAAGGCGTCGGCGGTCAAACGGGCACCGCCACAGGGCCGGAGGCGCCCAGCTGCGCCTCCAGCCGCGCCTTGGCGGAGGCGGCTACCTCCTCCTCGGCGCGGATGACCGCCATGTCCTCCGGGGCCACGGCGCCCGCCGCGACGACCAGCTCGGCGAAGTCGGACAGGAAGACGCTGCCCTTCACGGTGCGCTGGACGAGCACGCTGCGCTTGTCCTCGACGTCGCGCTTGCGCTTGATGAAGCCGAGCAGCGACAGCCGGTCGAGCGCGCGGGTCACCGCGGGCTTGGAGATGTTCAGCGTCGCCGCCAGACCGCGCACGGTGTGCGGCGGGTCGGTCAGATAGACCTGGAGCATGATGGCCATCTGGCGTGCCGACAGATCCGGCCCGTCCTGCCGGACGCTGGCGATCAAAGCCGTCCGCCACAGGCCGAGCGCTTTCAGGTTCCGTGCCATGTTTTCCCCCCGCGTGCCGCGTCCCTTGCCCCCGAAGGCCCCCGCATTCGGAACGCGCGGCGACGGAGTGTCCCTCAACCCGGCCCGGACAGGCAAGCGTTTCGCAGCCGGATCAATCGGTCAGGGTGTCGCGGGAGGGGAAATGTGTCGAGGGGCCGGCGCCCCGCGCAGAAGCCCTTCGGTGCTGAGATCCTCATCCACATCGGGCCAGTGGATGCCGTAGCCGCCGCCAGCGATCTCCCAATTCCGGCGCTGCTCCGGGGTGGCGTCGAACAAGCGCGGATACCAGGCGAGCGGCACGGCGATGGACCGTCCATCCATAAGGTCGACCGTCAACCGCTCGTCGTCGAGCAACACGGCCTTGATGCGCAGATCAACCTTCGGTGCCGAAAAAGCCATGCCATTCCTCCAGGAACCGCGCCCGATGCTCCCGCACGATCCGCAGCACATCGGCCAGATCCTTTGCCGAGTGGCCCATATTAATCGCAACGGACACCGGGGTCAGCCAGACTTTCACCGAGGCACCGCCCCGGTCCACATGAACATGCGCCGGCTCGTTGGGTTCATGGCTGTAGAAGTAGAACCGGAAGCCGTCCTGGCGATGAATGGTCGGCATGGCGTCGTCCTCAAAGGATAGGGCGACAACCGATTATGCACATGGGCCGAGAGAAAGCTCGTTCCGGAAGGGGTCATATTATGAGCTTAGAGCGCTTGCATTGGCTTGCCCCCACCCTAACCCTCCCCCGCTGCGCAGGGGAGGGAACTCCGGCGGCTTCGGACAGCGCCCTCCCCTGCACAGCGGGGGAGGGAGGGGACCCGTGCGCAGCATGGGGAGGGTGGGGGCAACCTCGTCGGGACCCCGCTCAGTAGATCAGCTCGTTCTCGCCGCTGCCTTCGGAGATGACGATCTCGCCGCGGGCCGCCAGATCCTTGGCGAGCTGGACCATGTACATCTGGGATTCGTCCACCTCGCGGACGCGGACGGGGCCCATGGCGGCCATGTCCTCGCGCAGGATCTTCGCCGCGCGTTCCGACATGTTGGAGAAGAACAGGTCCTTCAGCGTCTCCGACGCGCCCTTCAGGGCGGTGGCGAGCTTCTGCTTGTCGACGCTGCGCAGCAGGGCCTGGACGCCGGAGGGGTCGAGCTTGGACAGGTCCTCGAAGGTGAACATCAGCGACTTGATGCGCTCGGCGCTGTCGCGGTTGCGTTCCTCCAGGGCGGCCATGAAGCGGTGCTCGGTCGTGCGGTCCAGGCCGTTGAAGATTTCCGCCAGCATCTCGTGGCTGTCGCGGCGGCTGGTGCGGGCGAGGTTGGTCATGAACTCGGTGCGCAGCGTGCGCTCCACGTCGTCCAGAACCTCCTTCTGCACGGCCTCCATGCGCAGCATGCGCATGATGACCTCCATCGCGAAGCTCTCCGGCAGCTGGGTCAGGACGCGACCGGCGTGTTCCGGGCGGATCTTCGACAGCACCACCGCCACGGTCTGCGGATACTCGTTCTTCAGATAGTTGGACAGGACCGACTCGTTGACGTTGGCCAGCTTGTCCCACATGGTGCGGCCGGCGGGACCGCGGATCTCCTCCATGATGGAGTCGACCTTGTCCTTGGGCAGCGTCTTCAGCAGCAGGCGCTCGGTGGAGTCGAAGGAGCCGACCAGCGAGCCGGTGGCCGACATCTGCTCGGCGAATTCGACGAACAGGCGCTCGATCAGGTTGGCGGAGACGGTGCCCAGGTTCGCCATCACCTGCGACAGCTCCTTGATCTCCTCGTCGTCCATCATCGCGAACAGCTTGGACGAATGCTCGTCGCCCAGCGCCAGCATCAGAATGGCCGCCTTTTCCGGACCGGTGAGGGTGCGATAATCCTCACGAACCTTCAGCGCCATGTATCCGCCTCCAAAAACCCGGCCGGCACCCGAGTCCACCGGTCCTACCCAAAGGTTTTAGTCCTTTCCGAATCGCCACGCCACCCCCGCGACGCCCGCGGGGGTGACAATTTTAACCATACGCCGGATGCTGGACCGCTGGATTACCCGAACCGCTTGGCGATGACCGCGTAGGCCGCGCGCAGGGCCAGCGCCTCGCCGCCTTCCGGGCGGCCGGGGCGGGCGCCGCTGTTCCAGGCGAAGGTGTCGAGATGCGCCCAGGGCGTGTCCTTCGACACGAATTCCTGGAGGAACAGCCCCGCGGTGATCGCTCCGGCCATGCCGTTGCTGGTCACGTTGTTGAGGTCGGCCACCTTGCTGTCCAGCCCCTTGCGGTAGGGCGCCCAAAGCGGCAGGCGCCACAGCGGGTCGCTCTGCTCCTCCCCGGCGGCCAGCAGGTCGTCGGCGAGGCCGTCGTCGTTGGCGAACAGCGCCGGCAGGTCCGGCCCCAGGGCGACGCGGGCGGCCCCGGTCAGGGTGGCGAAGTCGATCAGCAGGGCGGGCTTCTCCGAATCCGCCTCGGCCAGCGCGTCGCACAGGATCAGTCGGCCCTCGGCGTCGGTGTTGCCGACCTCCACGCTCAGCCCCTTGCGCGTCTTCAGCACGTCCATCGGCTTGAAGGCGTTGCCGGAGATCACGTTCTCCACCGCCGGAACCAGCACGCGCAGCCGCACCGGCAGCCCCGCCATCATCACCATGCGCCCCAGCGCCAGCGCGTGCGCGGCGCCGCCCATGTCCTTCTTCATCAGCAGCATGCCCGAAGACGGCTTGATGTCCAGGCCGCCGCTGTCGAAGCAGACGCCCTTGCCGACGATGGTCACTTTCGGGTGCGCCGGGTTGCCCCAGCGCAGGTCGATCAGCCGCGGCGCCCGCGGGCTGGCCCGGCCCACCGCGTGGATGGCCGGATAGTCGCGGTCCAGCAGGTCGTCGCCGACGATCACCTCCAGCCCGGCCTCGAATTCCTCCGCCACGGCATGGGCCACCTCGGCCAGTTCCGCCGGGCCGAGGTCGTTGGCCGGCGTGTTGACGAGGTCGCGCAGCAAATAGGTCGCGGTGGCGGTGCGCTGCACCTCGCCCTGGTCGGCGTGCTTCGGCCAGACGAGATTGGCGAAGACCTTGTCCGACGCCTTGTAGCGCCCAAAGCGGTAGCTGCCGAGCGCCCAGCCCAGCGCCAGACGGGTGGCGGCGCGACGATCCAGCGCGGCGTCCACCGCCTCGTCCAGCCGGTAGTTCCCCGGCGGCAGGCCGGCGGGCAGCCCGGCAAGACCCCACAGGTCGTCCAGCGCCGACACGCCGGCCAGCACGCGGGCGACCGCCCCGCCCTCCCCCGGCAGGAACGCCGTCGAACCGGCCTCGGCCGTGAAGTTCACGGCCTTCACCCAGGCCGCGGTGGCGGGCGGCTGGCCTTCCAGCCACGTGGCGAGACCGGCCTTGTTCAGCGGGGTGATGGTCACGGTGCCGGGGCCGGCCGTGGCGAGCAGGGTGGCGAGCAAGGCGGGCGTCCTTCGTCAGGAAACGGAAGCAGTGATGGAAAGCATGGCGCGCCGGGGCGTCCCTGAAAAGGGGGATTGCGCGCCGGCTTGCCGCAAGGTCGCGGGGCAGGCATGCTCCGCCTCCCCTCCCTCCGCGACCGAGGCATCCCATGGACGACTTGACGCTGGTCATCGGCAACAAGGCCTTCTCCTCCTGGTCCCTGCGGCCCTGGCTGGCGCTGAAGCGGACCGGCCGGCCCTTCCGGGAGATCGTGATCCCGCTGCGCCAGCCCGACACCGCGGCCCGCATCGCGGAGCATTCGCCCTCGGGCCGGGTGCCCTGCCTGCGGCACGGCGACCGGGTGATCTGGGATTCGTTGGCGATCTGCGAGTATCTGGCGGAGTCCTTCCCGGAGGCCGCCCTGTGGCCGGTGGACGCCCACGCCCGCGCAGTGGCGCGGTCGGTCTCGGCGGAGATGCATTCGGGCTTCGCCGCTCTGCGCACTCACATGTCCATGGACCTCAAGGCGTTCCGCCCCGGCGTGGGCCGCAACGCCGAAAGCGAGGCCGACATCGCCCGCGTCTTCGCGGTGTGGCGCGACGCGCGGTCCCGCTTCGGGGCGGGCGGCCCCTTCCTGTTCGGCGGCTTCTCCATCGCCGACGCCATGTACGCGCCGGTGGTGACGCGCCTCCTCACCTACGGGGTGGCGATGGACGGGCTGTGTGGCGCCTACGCGCGGGCGGTGATGGAACTGCCGGCCATGACGGAATGGGTGGCGGCCGCCGAGGCGGAGCCGTGGGACCTCTACGCCGACGAACGGACCATCTGACGCGCGGAAGGGATCAGGGCGTCGGCCCTCCCGTCGGTTCGTTGGCGGCGTTGCCGATCAGGCCGACCTCGCGGTAATAGCGCTCGGCGCCCGGATGCAGCGGGACCGAGACGTTGGCGACCGCCTTGGTGGCGTCGAAGCTGCGCCCCTTGGGGTGGCCCTCGATCAGCAGGCGGCGGGTGTTCTCGTGCCACAGCGCCTTGGTGACGCCGTGGATCAGGGCGGGGTCGCGGTCGGCGCGGACCAGCAGTTCCGCCCCCACCCCCAGCGTGTGAATCTCCGGCACGCCGGGGTAGGTGTCGGCGGGGATGGTCTGGTCCATGTAGAAACGCTGGCGGATGCGCAGCCGGGCGGCCATCTCGCCGTCGAGCGGGATCAGGCGGATCGGTTCGCGGTTCGCCACGTCGGTGACCGCCGCCACCGGGAAGCCGCCGACCATGAAGAAGGCGTCCAGCTCCTTCTTGGCCAGCCGGTCCGCCGCGGTGCCGGGCTTCAGGTAGGCCGGGGGCCGCAGCTCCGCCTCCTTCACGCCGAAGGCGTCGAGGATGGCCCGCGCCTCCACCAGCACGCCGGACCCCTCCTCGCCCAGCGAGACGGACTTGCCCTTCAGGTCGGCCACGCCGTGCAGGTCGCTGTCGGCGCGAACGACGAGCTGGATCGCCTCCGCGTAGAGCATGCCGATGGAGCGCAGCCCCTCGAAGGGCGCCTTGCCGTGGAAGATGCCCGACCCGGTGTAGGCCCAATAGGCGATGTCGGCCTGGGACATCCCGGCTTCGATCGCGCCGGAGCGCAGCAGCTCGATGTTCTCCACCGAGCCGAGCGTCGCCTGGGCCACCGCGATCAGCCCCGGCACGCCGCAGCTTCCCCCGCGGTCGCAGGGGCGGGAACCGGGCGGGTTGGAGATGGCGTTGGCGATCAGCCCGCCGATCGGGAAATAGGTGCCCGACGTGGTGCCCGTGCCGATCCGGAAATAGCGGATGTCCTGCGCCGCAGCACCCCGCGGCAGCAGGCCGAGCAGAGCGGCCCCCGCGACACCGGCCAGGAGATGGCGGCGGCTGGGAAGACCTTGCGAGGAAAGGCGGGGGTTGGCTCCTGCGCGCGGCACCGGCGGGTCCACCTTTCCTGCTGGCCAGCCGTCCCGGCGGCATGGGCCATCGGCGGCGTGTGTTGGACACGCTCTTACAAGAATACCCGCAGCCCGGCTTTTTCAAGGCGTCGGGGGCTTAAAAGACGCCCGCCAGATCAAGAACTCCGGCAAGTGCTACCGCGCCGCCACACATTTGCACGACCCGGCCCGACGCCGCCTGCCCCACCGCCACCGACAGGCCCAGCCCGGCGCTGATGACCAGCAGCACGCCGGACGACAACCCGGCCCAGAACAGCGGACCGCCCATATGCACATAGCCGTGGAAGGCCCCCGCCGCGGCGACCGTCAGCACCCCCAGGGCCAACGGCGCCTTCAACCCGAAGGCGACCAGCCCGCCCATCAGGATCAGCGACGCCGACAACCCTTCCGCGGCGTAGGGGAGGCGGATGCCGATCTGCGCGGCCAATCCGGCAGACAGCACCGCGGTCAGCGCCGCCACCGGAAGCTGCCAGACGGCGGCGCCGCCGTTCTGCCCGCTCCACAGCCCGATGGCGAGGAAGCCCAGCAGATGCTGCAACACCCACACGGGCTCGGTCAGGCCGGTGCCGAACGGCCCGGTCACCGTCATCCGCGCCAGCGCGGGCGCGGCCCCGGCGCCGATCAGTGTGAGCGCCAGAAGAACCGACCGGATCGCCACCATCCCCTACCCCTTTTCCCCAACGTCTCTGCGCAGCACCGGGCCGGTATGGCCGCTGCGCGGGGTGGGGTCAAGTGACCAGAGCCGGAGGCTTTTGAACGCCGGGGTCAGTAACCCAGAGGGCCGGGGCCGTACTGGCGGAGATCCTGCTGCTTGCGGAGCAGGTCGCGCTGCTGCAGCGGGTCGAGGCGGCCCATGGCGTCGTCGGTGCGCAACCGGTCGACCTCCGGGCTCATCAGGTCGCGCTTGGCGCGGTCGGTCAGCCCCTGGGTGGAGCCCGGCGCCGGCAGGGCGGGCGTGGCCGGCTGGTCGATGGGCGGCGGCGGGGGAGACGAACTGCCGCGGCGGCGCACCGGCGGCGGCTGGTTGGGCGGCTGGTTGGGCATCTGCGAGGCGTCGGAGAGCTTCTGCGGCGGGGCGGGTGGAGGTTGCGGCGCGGGGATCGGGCGGGCGTTCTCCTCCGCCTGGATCTGGCGCAGCGTCTTCAGCCCGCCGCCTTGCGCGGACGCCGGCGGTGCCGCCTGGGCCCGCCCCGGCATTTCGTCGCGCACCTCCGTCGCGCAGGCCCCCAGCGCAAGGGCGGCGAGCGCGACGGTGACGGGCAGAAGCGTGGCGGTGGCGCGGATCGAGGTCATACCAACCATGTCGTGCCCCGCGGAGCCGGGACAAGGCCCCCTGCCCATCTCCCTCTTCCTGGTGAGGCCGTAAGGGGACTCCCACCCGCCAGCTTTTGCCGCTAGAATGTTCTTGTTTTGTTCGAGTAGAAACAATGTGCGGAGGGAGGGCGGTATGGTGGAACGGGAGGCGGAACGGACGGCACGGCGCATCCTGTCCCTGTGGCTGCCGCGGCTGCCCACCGACGCCCACAGCCGCCGCCATCCGGAGCGGCGCGGCCATCCCCTGGCCGCCATCCTGGCCGAGCGCGGGCGGCTGGGCGTGGCCGCCGTCAACCGCGCCGCGGCGGAGGCCGGGGTGTGGCCCGGCATGAGTCTGGCCGACGCCCGCGCCATCGAACCCGCCCTGGCCGTCTTCGACGCCGATCCCGAGTCGGACGCCCGTCTGCTGGAACGGATCGCCGGCTGGTGCACCCGCTACACCCCCTGGACCACCCCGGACGGTCCCGACGGCGTGGCGCTGGACATCACCGGCTGCGCCCATCTGTTCGGCGGAGAGGAGGCCATGGCCGCCGACCTGACCGCCCGCCTGACCGCGGCGGGCTTCGAGTCGCGGCTGGCGGTGGCCGACACGCCCGCGGCGGCCTGGGCGCTGGCACGGTTCGGGAGGAAGGCCCCCACCCTCCCGCTCTCGGCGGACCCAAAGGGTCCGCCTGCCGCGTCAGCGCAAGCTTCGCTTGCGCGAGAGCTTCGCGGGTCCCTCCCTCCCCGTCGCCGCGCTGCGTCTGCCCGCCGCCACGGTGGACGGTCTGGCCGCGGTGGGGCTGCGGCGGATCGGGGACCTGCACGCCATCCCCCGCGCCACGCTGGCCGCCCGCTTCGGGCCGGAGCTGCTGCGACGGCTCGACCAAGCCTATGGACGGCTGGACGAGCCGCTGTCGCCCCGCCTGCCGGTGCCGCCGCACAGCGCCCGCCTCGCCCTGCCCGAGCCGCTCACCACCGCCGAGACCATCGCCGAGGCCCTGCGCCGCCTGCTGATGACCCTCTGCGCCGGGCTGGAGAAAACCGGCGAGGGCGCCCGCCGCCTGCGGCTGGAGTTGCACCGGGTGGACCGCCGGCTGGAGGACGCGCCCCAGACGCTGGCCATCGGCACCGGCCACCCGGTGCGCCGCCCGGACGCGCTGATGCGGCTGTTCGCCCAGAAGCTCGACCGGGTGGAGCCCGGCCCCGGCCTGGAGCTGATGGTGCTGTCGGCCACCGAGGCCGGTCCGCTCGCCGCCGCGCAGGCCGCGCTGGATGGCACAACGGATGGCGGTGCGGATGGGGGCACGGGCGGACAGCCGGAGCTGGGCGAGCTGATGGACCGGCTGGGCAACCGGCTGGGGGAGCGGGCGGTGCTGCGGCTGGTCCCGCGGCAAAGCTGGCTGCCGGAGCGCAGCGTGGCCCCCGCCGCGGCCTTCGCGGATGCCCCCGGCGGTGCGCTGTGGCCCGCCGATCGCCCGCGCCCGGTGCGGCTGCTCACCCCGCCGGAGCCCATCGAGGCCATGGCCCTGGTTCCCGACGACCCGCCGGTGATGTTCCGCTGGCGCGGCGCCCAGCACCGCATCCGCCTTGCCGACGGGCCGGAGCGGATCGCGGCCGAATGGTGGCGGCGCGACGGCGAGCCCCGCGACTATTACCGCGTCGAGGACGAGGCCGGGCGCCGCTTCTGGGTTTTCCGCCAGGGGCTGTACCGGCCCGGCGTGGCGGCGCCGTGGTTCCTGCACGGCTTCTTCGGGTGACGGGGCCGCCATGACCCCTTACGCCGAACTCCAGGTCTCGACCAGCTTCACCTTCCTGGAGGGCGCGTCCCACCCGGACGAGCTGGCGCTGACCGCCGCCGCCCTCGGCCACGCCGCCGTCGCGGTGACCGACCGCAACTCGCTGGCCGGGGTGGTGCAGGCGCACGCCGCCGCCCGCAAGCACGGCCTCCGCCTGATCGTCGGCTGCCGGCTGGACCTGACCGACGCGGACAGCCTGCTCGCCTACCCCACCGACCGGGCGGCCTACGCGCGGCTGTCGCGGCTGCTGACCCTGGGCAAGCGGCGGGCGCCCAAGGGCGCCTGCTTCATCGCCCGCGCCGACCTGCTGGAGCATGCGGAGGGGATGCTGTTCCTGCTGGTGCCGCCGGACGACCGCGACCCCGCCTTCGTCCACGCGCTGCGCGGCTGGCGCACCGATCTGGGGAACCGCCTGCACCTCGCCGCCTGCCACCGCTACCGCGGCGACGACCAGCGGCGGCTGTCCTGGCTGGCCGGGCTGGCGGAGGCGGAGCGGGTGCCGCTGGTGGCGACCAACGACGTGCTTTACCACTCGCCCGCCCGCCGCCCGCTGGCCGACGTGATGACCTGCATCCGCAGCGGCACGACCATCGACGAGGCCGGCTGGCGCCTGTCCGCCAACGCCGAACGGCATTTGAAGGCCGGGGTGGAGATGGCCCGCCTGTTCCACCGCCACCCCGACGCCGTCGCCCGCACGGTGGAGATCGCCGCCGCCTGCCGCTTCTCGCTGGAGGAGCTGCGCTACGAATACCCGGACGAGGTGGCCGAGGACGGGCGCAGCCCGCAGGAAACGCTGACCCACCTGACCTGGGCCGGCGCCGCCCGCCGCTACCCGGACGGCGTGCCGGAGACGGTGACCAAGGCCCTGCACCATGAACTGGCGCTGATCGGGCAGTTGGGCTACGCGCCCTATTTCCTGACGGTGCACGACATCGTGCGCTACGCCCGCTCGCAGCAGATCCTGTGCCAGGGGCGCGGCTCGGCGGCCAATTCGGTCGTCTGCTATTGCCTGGGCATCACCGCGGTCGATCCCACCGCCATCGACCTGCTGTTCGAGCGCTTCATCTCCGCCGCCCGCAACGAGCCGCCGGACATCGACGTGGATTTCGAGCATGAGCGGCGCGAGGAGGTCATCCAGTACATCTATGCGAAGTACGGGCGCGAACGGGCCGGGCTGACCGCCACCGTCATCCGCTACCGCGCGCGCGGCGCCATCCGCGAGGTCGGCAAGGCCATGGGCCTGTCGGCCGATCTGGTGGCGCGGCTGTCCGGCTCCGTCTGGGGCTGGAGCCGCCACGGTGTGGACGAAGAGCGCGCCCGGCAGTACGGCTTCGACCCCGACGACCCGCGGCTATGCCGGACGCTGGAACTGGCGCAGGAACTGATCGGCTTTCCCCGCCACCTGTCGCAGCATGTCGGCGGCTTCGTCATCACCCGCGGCCCCTTGAGCGACCTCTGCCCCGTCGCCAACGCCGCCATGGCGGGCCGCACGACCATCGAGTGGGACAAGGACGACATCGACGCGCTGGGCATCCTGAAGGTGGACGTGCTGGCCCTGGGGATGCTGACCTGCCTGCGCCGCGGCTTCGACCTGCTGAAGCGGCATTACGACAGCGCCCTGACGCTGGCGACGGTGCCGCAGGAGGACCCAGCGACCTACGACATGCTGTGCCGGGCCGACAGCCTGGGCGTCTTCCAGGTGGAAAGCCGGGCGCAGATGTCCATGCTGCCCCGCCTGCGGCCCAAAACCTTCTACGATCTGGTGATCGAGGTCGCCATCGTGCGCCCCGGCCCGATCCAGGGCGACATGGTCCACCCCTACCTGCGCCGCCGCACCGGCGAGGAACAGGTCACTTACCCGTCTCCCGAACTGGAGAAGGTGCTGAGGAAGACGTTGGGCGTGCCGCTGTTCCAGGAGCAGGCGATGAAGATCGCCATCGTCGGCGCCGGCTTCAGCCCGGAGGACGCCGACCGGCTGCGCCGCGCCATGGCGACCTTCCGCAAGACCGGGCTGGTCCACACCTTCCGCGACCGCTTCATCGAAGGCATGGTCGGGAACGGCTACGACCATGCCTTCGCCGAGCGCTGCTTCCAGCAGATCGAGGGGTTCGGCGAATACGGCTTCCCCGAAAGCCACGCGGCGAGCTTCGCCCTGCTGGCCTATGTGTCGGCCTGGATGAAGTGCCACCACCCGGACGCCTTCGCCGCGGCGCTGCTGAACAGCCAGCCCATGGGCTTCTACGCCCCCGCCCAGATCGTCCGCGACGCCCGCGAACACGGGGTGACCGTGCTGCCTCCGGACATCAACCGGTCGGAGTGGGATTGCACGCTGGAACCGCTTTCCAAAATGGGAACGCATACCCTCTCCCCCCCGGGGAGAGGGGAGGGTGAGGGGGTTGCCCTTGTGCCGGACGGTTCAGAGCCGCGAAACCCCCTCACCCCAACCCTCTCCCSGGGGGGGAGAGGGGGCATCGGCACCATCCGCTACGCCCTGCGCCTCGGCCTGCGGCTGGTCCGGGGGATGGACGAGGAGGACGCCCGGCGGCTGGTGCTGTGCCGCGGGGCGGGCTACCGCGACCCCTACGACCTGTGGCGCCGCGCGCGGATGCCGGTCGCCGGGCTGGAGCGGCTGGCCAAGGCCGACGCCTTCCGCTCCGTCGGGCTGGACCGGCGGGCCGCGCTGTGGGCGGTGAAGGCGCTGGGAGCGCGGCCGCTGCCGCTGCCGCTGTTCGCCGGCCTCGCCGACTCCGCCCAGGAGGAGCCGCAGGCCCTCCTGCCCGCCATGGCGCTGGGCGAGCATGTTGTGATGGATTACGGCAGCCTGTGCCTGTCGCTGAAGGCGCATCCCATGGCGCTGCTGCGGGACGGCTTCGCCGGGGTGGTCCCGACCGAACGGCTGGGAAAGGTACGGGCCGGCACGCGGCTGACCGTGGCGGGGCTGGCGCTGGTCCGGCAGCGGCCCGGCAGCGCCGAGGGCGTGGTCTTCATCACGCTGGAGGACGAGACCGGCATCGCCAACCTCGTCATCATGCCGGACGTGTTCGAAAAATTCCGCAAGACGATCCTCGGCGCTCGCCTGATCGCCGCCACCGGCCGGGTGGAGCGCAACGGCAAGCCCAATCCCGAGGGCGGCGAGGTCATCCACCTGCGCGTCGAGCGGCTGACCGACCTGACGCACCGGCTGCGCGACCTGACCGACCCCGACGCGCTCCCCAACCGCTCGGCCGCCGCGGTCTTCCCGGAAGGCCGAAATTTCCGCTGAGATGCGGCAGGGGGCGAAAGATCAGTCGATCAGGTCCGCGACCTCGCGCACCCGGCCGTTGTCGATCATGAACTGGACCAGATCGGGACGCTCCCGGCCATAGCTGGCGTGGCGGGCGCGGACGGCGGCGACCAGTTCGCCCCGGCGCTCCAGGATCTCGTCGGCGAATTCGATCATGCGCAGGTTGGGCCACGCCTTGTGGCGGATATTGACCACGGCGGCCATCGCCTCGGCGGCGGGACGATCCGGGCTGGCCTGGGCCAGGATCATGGTCAGGGCGGCGGTCGAGCGCGAAATGCCGGCGTGGCAATGGACCAGCAGCCCCCCCACCCCGGTCGGCTCGGTCATCAGGTCGCGCCCGAAGGCCAGGATGCGCTCGACGTCCGCGCGCTGCGGCAGGGCCTGGCCCATGTAGGGGTCGATGATGTCGTGGAAGCGCAGCTCCAGCCGCGTGTGCTCGCCGTAGGAGCCGAAGGCGGTCGGCTCCGGGTGACCGGGGTCGAGGATCGACAGGACATGGGTCACGCCGGCCTCGCAGAAGCCGTTCAGCTCCTCGATGCCGCAGACGGTCAGTCCGAAGGGAACGAAATCGCGGGCCATGGTCCTCGTCTCTTGCCGTGCGCGTGGAGGGCGGCGCGGTTCGCATGTGGCGCCGCCGGTCCGTGCCGTCAAGCCGATCGGAGGGCCGATCAAAGGACGTTGAACAGATACAGCAGAAGAATGATCGGAATGGGAAGCCCGACAAGCCACAGCAAAATACCCTTCATGGATCGCTCCCTTGGTTGAGGCCCGAGCGGCCGATGCAATCCCCAACAGCGCAACAGCGCATTGGTTGCCGCGGCCGCCCTGGTCGAGGGGGGCTTACCCGGAAAGGGCGATCCCGGAAGAAACGCGGATTATTCCGCCTCGTCCTGATCCGGGGCCTGATCCGCAATCGGTTCCGCCGATTCCGCGCCGGGCGGCGCCACGGGCCGCGGGCGCGGGGCGCGCAGCTTGTTCAGCAGCAGCGAGAAGGGCTTCAGCGCGCGATCGAGGATCGCCGGCTCGGCCTCCAGCCGCGACAGCAGGAAGGCGGCGGCCTCCAGGGTCGACACGCTGTCCCGCCGCGGCTCCTTGCGGGCCTGCCCGTAGAGGGAGCGGAACTGCGGGTTCAGCACGATGCGGCGGCACTTCAGAAGCCACGGGTTGCGCCACCACAGCGTTTTGGCCTGGCTCCAGGTGCCGTCCAGGACGATGACGCCCTCCAGATCGGCCAGAACCAACTCGCTGTCCCTCTGCGGGACGCCGCCCTTATCCACGATGGACACCTCCGGCAGGGGGGCGGCGCCCTGCTTGACCGGGCCGAGATAGAGCACGCCCCAGCGCTTGTAATCGACCTCGCGCCCCAGGATGCGCTTCAGGTTCGACCAGCTCAGCCCCACCTTCAGCGCGGAGTTCCGGAACTGGAGATGGGTGATCTGCGCGGTGCCCAGCGTCTCGCGCTTTTCCTGCGGGTGCTGGAGGATGAGCAGGAAGACGGCGTTGTCGATCGGCTCCACCGCCTCGCAAACGCACAAATGCATAGGTTTTAGGCAGGTAGGGCAGGGTTCGGCGTGCATGGTCGGTCTCGGAGAAGGAACATCGGCGGAAAGAAGCGGGAGGCGGGGACTATGGGCTTCCCGCCTCAAAAAAGAAACGGGGCCTGAAAAAGAAACCGGCGCATTAAAGTTTGCATAACGCGTGATCTGCATCACTTAGAGGCCTGGACCTTGCATGATAGCGTCCAGACACACAGGACGGGTTGGGCCGAGGGCGGCCGACAGGACCGCTCCCCAGGCTCTCCCGACGCTCAAAAGGAGGCTTGCCATGCTGCCCGCTCATTTGGCCGCCCGCTTGCTGGAGCAACGCCGGGCTCAGGAATCGGCGGAATTCGCCCGGCAACTGCCGCTCTACGCGGACGACGCGCCCTTTCCGCTTCACACCGATCCGGATGGCGAAACCGGGCATTCCCTGCCCGACTGGACCACCAACTACTGATCGGAAGCTGACGGGCGGCTGTCGTGTAAGCGACATCACCGCCCGTCCTTCCGTCCGCATCACGCCACCTCGGCCCAGGACGGTCCGTTTCCGGACGCCGGTGCCGGACGCCGAACCGGGGTGGATGTGGGTGCAGGCGCGGGAATGGCCCGCTTCGGCTCCCTCGCCGGGACCAGGGCACCGTCACGCCATTCCAGAAGCCACACCCCAGGGCGACCGCCCCGGCAGCGCTCCAGTTCGGCGCGCCAGCGCGGATCGCCCACGCCCGGTTCCGCCGTCCGGCTGGGAGCCGGCGCGACCCGCCAGCGGGTGACCGCCGCGCTCGCCGCCGAGCGGCGGGCGGTGCTCTGCAGCAGGAATCCCGTCACACCCGACGACTCGGTGGCCAGTTGCAGCCGGCGGCTCGCCGTCAGGTCCAGCCCCCCGACCTCCCCCAGCACGGCGGACAGCCGCTTGCAGCGCAGCGCCTCCTCCATCGCCCACAGGGCGTCGGCGTCGCGGGTCGCGCGCACGGCGATCAGCCGGTCCGGCGTCAGCCCATAGGCGGCCAGCCCGGCGGCGTGCAGGTCGCGCCCGCGCACGACCCACAGCGCGGGCGCCGCCGCGCTGGCGAGGCGGGCCAGCAGATGCGCGGCGAAGGCCGTGCCGGCTCCCGGCTCCTCCCCCGCCACCTCGTGCAGACAGCCGAGCGGCAGCCCCCCTGCCGGAAAGACCCCGTCGAGGTCCGGCAGGCCGAAGGGCAGCACCCGCGCCCCCTCCCCGCCCAGCCCTTCCAGGCCCCGGATGCGGGCGCGCAGATCGGCAAGAACGGCCGCCCGGTCCGGCGCAGGCGCTCCGACGCAAGACTCGGGCACAGGAAGTTCGGGCATGACTCGCTTCCGCTGAGCAGGTATTTGTTCCTGATATGTTCTATCATGTCCCATCCGCCCAGGGGAGTCCGGAAATGCGAAAGGGGGCGCCCTTTCGGACGCCCCCCTCGCGAGACCGGTTGAGGAGTGGAGAGTGGTCAGCCGGCCTGTTGGATCGCCGACAGGACCCAGCGCCCGCCGCGCGGACGGGTGAAGGTCCAGATTTCCGTGGCTTCGACCGGGCGGTTGGGGTCGCCCTCGACCACGCGGTTGCTGGCGCGGTCGACCGTCACGTCGGTCAGCGAGAAGCGCATCGCCACGGTGGCGTATTCCACGTTGCCCTCGCGCCACGCCTCGGCCAGGTCGCCCTGGAGCAGACGGACGTCGGACAGGCGGTTGATTACGCCGCGGTTGTTGTTGGCCGCCAGTTCCTCGGCGAAGTAGGAGGCCATCTCCGGCGTCACGGCGCTGCGCAGGGCCGTCAGGTCCTCGTTGCCGTAGGCGGTCTGGACCGCAACCAGCGTCTGCTCGAACGCCTGATAGTCGGCCGGGCCGATGCCCACGTCGTCACGGCGCACGCCCGGACGGCCGGAAGAAGCTGGACCCGAGGCCGGACCCGCCGCCGCACCACCGCGAGCGCCACCACCCAGCGGGTTCGAGCGCGCGTCCACCGCCTCGCGGTTCATGACGCCCGGATTCGGGCCGGCATAGGCGGTGTTGGGAGCGCCCATGCCCGCCGGCCGCGCCGCGCCCGCCGAGCGGTTGCGGAAGAAGCGCATGGCCAGCCGAACCAGGAAGACAACCAGCAGGATCTGGAGGATGAAGCCCAGGATGCCGGCGAAGCTGCCCAGCCCGTCGAGGAAGCCGCCGCCGAACAGCATGCCGGCGATGCCGGCGCCGATCAGGCCGCCCATCAGGGCCGGCATGAAGCCGCCGCGCGAGAAGAAGCCGCCGCGCTGCGCCGCCGCCGGCGACGCCATGCCCGGCTGCTGCATGCCCGGCTGCTGGGCGCCCGGAGTCTGGGCCGGGGCCGCCGAGCGCTCCATCGGGGCGGCTCGCGGCGCGGTGTTGGTCTGGGCCGGCGCCTCGTAAGTGCGCGAGCCGCGGCTGCCCGCGGAACTGCTCTTACCGGCGCGGGCGTCGGCGGTACCGGCGGTCAGCGCCACGGCCAGCGCCAGAGCGACGGCGCCGAAGGCGCGGGCCGGAGTGCGGGAAACGGTGCGGGGGGATCGCGTGTTCTGGGTCATGGCCGTGTTCGGAAAAGCCCTCGGTTCAGGGGGACGCTCATCATGTAGCGTCCTCCTATATGGTATGGCAGCCCTGCCGTTTTAGAGGGGCCACAACCAAACCGGCCAAAAAATGCGCAGACTGCGTGCGGCGCCCGATCAGGCGGAGGCGCGCTCCCACACCATCCCCCCCTGTTGGAAGGCACCCGCACCGGCCGGAACCACTGGCGCCCGCGACGTGGCGGCCGTCCGTTCCGCCGTTTGCCGCGACGCCCAGACGCGGCGGCGGACCTCGATCTGGCGGCGGCAATCGCGTGAGCAATAGAGCGGCGCCGGCCCGCGCGACGAACTGCGGCGGAACGGCTGTCCGCAGCAGGCGCAATAAAGCATGGTCATGGTGATCCTCCCTTTTTTCCGACCTGTTTTTTTCCGATGTTCGGTGCCCTGCCCATCACCCTGTGGAGCGGGTGCCCGTTCGGTTCTTTTCGGTCTTTAGTCTCAACGTGCGCGCACCATTGTTGTCCTTTGGGGCGCCTCGGACCAGAGAGGCCTTCGGCATATGGCCGTCCGACCGATGCCAAAAAAAGCTTGGCCACACCGGATAATTCCCAGAAACGTCAAACATTTAGCCTCCAGCGAGCCCACATCGCGCGTCCAATCGCCGCATCCGCTCCGGCAAGTTTCCCCCTCCTTTCGGACAATGACCCTGCGTCCGCCTGATTATCCGCCCGATTATCCGTATGACGGCGGCCCCGCCCGGACTGTGAACGCGTCCGTGGTGCCGGGCACCCGATGGAGATAGGCCGGGAACCGCGGGGCACAGCCGCGGGTTGCTCACCCGACACGCCCGACCGGCTCCGCCCACGGCTCCCTCCTCCGGCGGCTCCCCACGGCGGCTTTCCTGCACCGGTGAAGCCCCATGAGCGACATCCGCACGCGTCCCGCGCCCGCCTCCACCCTCTCGGGCGTCGCCACGGCGCCGCCGGTCATCCATATCGACTTGAACAGGCTGGAGCGGCTGCGCCGGCTGACCCGGCTGATGGACACGCGCTGGCGCATTCCCGGCACGCGCATCCCCGTCGGGCTGGACGGCATCGCCGCGCTGGTCCCGGTCGCCGGCAGCACGGCGACCACCGTGGTGGCCGCCTACATTGTCATGGAGGCCGCCCGCTTCGACCTTCCGAAAAGCCTGATCGCCCGCATGGTCGCCAACATGGCCGTGGATTGGGCCGGCGGCTCGGTCCCGGTGGTCGGCGCCCTCTTCGACATCGGCTTCAAGGCCAACCGCCGCAATCTGAACCTGCTGCTGGAGCATCTGGAGAACCGGCTGGCCGCACCCGACTGACGGACAGGCCTGACGGGCGGGCGTTCGAACGCTTGACTTGTGTCAAAGCGGCGGGAGGCGGTCTGCACGATCCTCCCCGTCATGAACGCGATCTCCCCCGTGGCCTGCGCCACCGCCCCGACCGCCCCGCTGAACGCCGCCCTGCTCGCCAAGTACGACGGGCTGCGGGTGCCCCGCTACACCAGCTACCCGACGGCGCCGCACTTCACCGCCGCCGTGGGGGCGGAGCGCTACGCGGACTGGCTGGCGGAGCTGGACACGGCGGCCCATACGGGGTCGCTGTACCTGCACGTGCCCTTCTGCGCGAAGATGTGCTGGTACTGCGGCTGCCACACCAAGATCGTCGCCCGCTACGCCCCCATCGCCGAGTATCTCGGCCATCTGCGCCGCGAGATCGGCATGGTCGCCGACCGCATTTCCGGACGGCTGCGGGTGCGGCACATCCATTTCGGCGGCGGCACCCCGACCATGATGGCGCCGGACGACTTCGAATCGTTGATCGCCCTGCTGCGTGAGCGCTACGACGTGACGCCGGACGCGGAGATCGCGGTGGAAATCGACCCGCGCACCCTGACCCGCGAGATGGCGGAAGCGCTGGGCCGCGCCGGGGTCAACCGCGCCTCGCTGGGCGTGCAGGACTTCGACGCCGGGGTGCAGGCGGCCATCAACCGGATCCAGCCGCGGGAACAGACCGAGCAGACGCTGGAATGGCTGCGCGCCAACGGCATCCGCCACATCAACCTCGACCTGATGTACGGCCTGCCCAAGCAGTCGGTGGAGAGCGTCGCGCGGTCCGCCGAGATCGCCCTGACCATGGCGCCGGACCGGCTGTCGGTCTTCGGCTACGCCCATGTGCCGTGGATGAAGTCCCACCAGAAGAAGATCGACGAGTCGGCGCTGGCCGGCACGCTGGGCCGGTGGGAGCAGTTCGCGTCCATCGCCGGGGTGCTGACCGACGCCGGTTTCCAGCCCATCGGCCTCGACCACTTCGCCCGACCCGACGACGAGCTGGCCGTTCAGCAGGCCGAGGGGCGGCTCAGCCGCAACTTCCAGGGCTACACGACCGACGACGCGGAGGTTCTTCTGGGCTTCGGCGCCTCCTCCATCGGGGCGCTGCCGCAGGGCTATGTGCAGAACGCCGTTCCCTTCGACCAGTACGCCCAGGCCGTCGAGGCCGGGCGGTTCCCGACCGGCAAGGGGCTGACGCTGACTGCCGACGACCGGCTGCGCCGCGACCTGATCGTGCGCCTGATGTGCGACCTGTCGGTGGACGCCGGCGCGGTGGCTGAGGCCCATGGGCTGGCCGCCGGGACCTTCGACGCCGACCTGGAGGCGATGGCCGATCTGGTGGCCGACGGGGTCGCCGTGGTGGAGGGCCGCCGCGTCCATGTGCCGGAACCCGCCCGCCCGCTGATGCGCATCGTCGCCGCGCGCTTCGACACCTACCTGTCCACCGGCGCCGGGAAGCACAGCCGCGCGGTGTGAGCATGGAAACCGTTTGATCGGCAGGCAAAAAGGCGCTTTTTGCCTGCCTCTGGCCTTCCGTGCGCAAATCGGCGAAACTGGCGCCTGTTGAACGCCTTTGCGGACATGGCAAAGGGACAGGCTCCAGGGACGGGCACCGATGATCACGCTCTACACCTTCGCCTCGCCGAACGGGCAAAAGGCTTCGATCCTGCTGGAAGAGCTGGGTCTCACCTACAAGGTCCACAAGGTCGACCTTGTGGCCGGCGAAGGCCGTCAGCCCGACTATCTGGCGGTCAGCCCGATTGGCAAGATCCCGGCCGTCGTCGAGGATCTGCCCGGCGGCAAAAAGCGCCGCCTGTTCGGCTCGGGGGCCATCCTGCTGCACTACGCCGAGCGCACCGGCCGCCTGCTGCCCGAGGACGAGGACGAGCGGGCGGAGGCGATGAGCTGGCTGATGCTGGGCGTCAGCGACCTCGGCCCCTCGGGATTGAGCAAGTTCCGCTTCGCCGTGATGGCGCCGGAGAAGATCCCCTACGCCATCGACTATTTCAAAGGCGAGCTGCAGCGCATCCACGCCGCGATGGAGGAGCGTCTGGGCGGGTCGGCGTATCTGGCCGGCGGCGCCTACTCCATCGCCGACATCGCCTGCTTCCCCTTCGTGGCCGTGGCCGCCAAGGCGGAGGGCAACGTGCTGGACCGCTACCCCAATCTGAAGCGCTGGCACGACGCGGTCGCGGAGCGCCCGGCGGTCAAGCGCGGCATGGCGGTGCCGGAGTGAGCCGCCGCATGACCCGCCCAGCCGTCGCCATGCTTGCCCTCGCCCTGACGCTTCCCCTTCTCGGCGCCTGCCAGACCGCTCCGGACGGGGCGGAGCCGCAGGCCCTGCTCCCCGCCGACGCCGATCCCGGCACCTATTGGCAGGGCGACCGCAGCCAGGCCTACGAGCGCGCCTATGTGGTCGCCCGCAACCCGCAGGAATGGAACGATCTCTGGGCCCGTGTCGGCGAGGCCGCGCCGGGCCCCCTGCCCGGTGACCGCATGGCCGCGGCGGTCTTCCTCGGCCCGCGCGATACCGGCGGCTACGGCGTGTCCATCGTCAGCGCGCGGGCGTCCGGCGGCGATGTCGTCGTCGGCTACCGCGAGCGCGTTCCGGGTCCGGCCCAGGCGGTGGCGCAGATGCAGACGTCGCCTTATGCGGTGCGCTTGATCCCGATGGTGGCGGGGACGGCGAGGTTTCAAAGTCGCAGGGGAGGGCGCTTGATCCCCTCCCCTGCGAAGCGGGGGAGGGTTAGGGAGGGGGCAATACGTGTCCAGACAACGACCTTCCTACCGCTTCCCCACCACCCGCGGGTCCAACGCGTCCTGCAGCCCGTCGCCCAGCAGGTTGACGGCGATCACCGTCAGGAAGATCAACAGCCCCGGCCACACCGCCAGCAGCGGCGCCGTTCCCACCAGCTCCTGCGCGTTGGTCAGCATGTTGCCCCAGGAGGGCAGCGGCGGCTGAATGCCCAGGCCGAGGAAGCTCAGCACCGACTCCAGCAGGATCACGTTGCCGACCGTCAGCGTCGTCGCCACCACGGCGGGGGCGGCGACGTTCGGCAGGATGTGGGCCAGCATGATGCGGCGGCTGCCCGCCCCCATCGCCACCGCCGCCCGCACATAGTCGCGCCGCCGCGCCGACAGGGTGGCCCCGCGCACCAGCCGCGCCACCGTGGTCCAGCCGAACAGCGCCACCAGCACGACGATGCGCAGCAGGCTGGCGTCCTCCGCCCCCGCCACCTCCGGCGGGATGCCCAGCCGCGTCAGGTCGATGGCGCCCAGCACGATCAGAAGCGGCAGCAGCGGCAGCGCGATCAGCCCGTCGGTGACCCGCATCAGCAGATCGTCCAGCCGCCCGCCGAAATAGCCGGCCAGCAGCCCGATCCCCGTGCCGATGACGGCGGAGGCGAGCGCCGCCGCCACGCCGACGAACAGCGACACCCGCCCGCCATAGAGCAGCCGCACCAGCACGTCGCGCCCCAGTTCGTCCGTTCCCAGCGGGTGCAGGGCCGAGGGCGGGCCGAAACGGTCGAGCAGGCTGATGCCCGTCGCCTCCACCCCCAGCCAGTGTTCCACCCAGGGTGCGGCGGCCGCCGTGACCGCCAGCACCAGAAGCAACACGGCGCTGACCACCGCCAGCCGGTGGCGGGCGAAGCGCCGCAAGAAGCGTCCGGCTCTCAAGCGCCCGGCCCTCACGCCCCGTCTCCCTTGAAGGAGATGCGCGGGTCCAACCCGGCGTAGGCGGCGTCGGCCAGCAGGTTGCCAGCCAGCGTCGTCAGCGTGGCGAACAGCAGCGCCACCAGCGCCACGTTCAGGTCGTTGCCCATGATGCTGTCGTAGATCAGCTTGCCCATGCCCGGCCAGGCGAACATCGTCTCGGTCACCAGCGCGCCGGAGAAGAGGGCGCCGAACTCCAGCGCCACGATGGTCACGATGGGGATGGTCGCGTTGCGCAGCGCGTGGCGCCAGACCACCCGCCCCTCCCCCAGTCCCTTGGCGCGGGCGGTGCGGACGTAATCCTGGCGAAGCTCCCCCATCATCGCGGCGCGGACGTAGCGCGTGTAGCCGCCGATGCTCGCCAGCGTCAGCGAGGCCACCGGCAGCACGAGGTAGGGTAACCGCTCCCACCAGCCCTCCCCGCCGACCGGGCCGAGGCCCGAGGCCGGCAGCCATTGCAGCTCCACCGCGAAGAGCAGGATCAGCAGCAGCGCCAGCCAGAAGGCGGGAACGGAGATGCCGGCGAAGCAGAACAGGTTGATGGCGTTGTCCGCCCAGCCGTAGGGCCGCCGCGCCGCGTAGACGCCGAGCGGCAGCGCCACCGCCAGCGTCAGCGCCATCGCCGCCCCGAGCAGCAGCAGCGTGTTGCCCAGCCGCGGCAGCAGGATCGTCAGCACCGGCTGCGCGTAGAGCCGCGAGAAGCCGAAATCCCCCATCAGCGCCGCCTGGAGCCAGTGTCCGTAGCGTTCCAGCAGAGGCTTGTCGAGGCCGTAGAGCGCCTTCAGCCGCGCCGCGTCGGCGGGCGTGGCGCGCGGGTTGCCGGCCAGCATCATGTCCACCGGATCGCCCGGCATCAGCGTCATCAGCACCGTGATGACAAAGCTCATCAGCAGCAGGACGACCAGCGCCTGGAGCAGCCGGGAGGCGAGGAAGCGGGTCATGGGTTGGCGCTGACGCGGCAGGCGGACCTTCGGTCCGCTGAGAGCGGGGGGAGGTTGGGAGGGGGGCCCGACACGACACCCTCACCCCCCTCACTCCTTCGCCTTCCACGTCTCGATCCACAGCGTGCTGGAATCCAGATGCCCGGTCGGCACCACGCCCTCCAGCCAGGACGGCAGGATGAACGGGTCGGCGCGGAAGAACAGCGGCAGGTTCGGCAGGTCCTGGGCGTAGAGCGTCTGCAGCTTCGCCCACAGCGCGCGGTTGGCGTCGGGCTCGCAGACATGCTCCAGGTCTTCCAGGACCTTGTCCATCTCCGGGTTCCTGTAGCCGGTGTAGTTCTGGCCCGCCCAGTTGTTGGCTTCCGTCGGGATCATACTGGAATGCAGGATGGTGCGCGGGATGTTCTCCGGCGCGCTGATCCAGGCGAACAGCGCCATCGACTTGAAGCGGCGCTTCTCCAGCGTGTCGCCGAACAGGACGCGGGCCGGCTCGTTGACGATGCGCACCTCGATCCCGGCCTGCCGCCATTGCGCCTGGAGCACCTGCTGCAACACCTCGCGGGAGCGGTTGCCGGCGGTCGTCATGATCTCCAGCGACAGCCGCTCCCCCTTGGCGTTGTGGCGCACCCCGGCGCGCCGCTCCATCCAGCCCGCCTCGTCCAGCAGCTTGGCCGCCAGCGCCGGGTCGAAGGCGTAGGTCGGGTAGCCCGGCGCGTGCACGCGGTCGAGCGGGCTGATCTCGTTGTGGGCGACCGGCTGGCGCCCGTCGTAGAGCTGCTTGGAGATCGCCTCGCGGTCGATGGCGTGGAGCAGCGCCCGGCGCACCCGCACATCGGCCAGCGCCGGGTTGTCGAGGTTCAGTTCGACATGCTCGAAAAACAGGCCCGGCTTGTAGAAGACGTTGTAGCGGCTGCCGTGCCGCTTCTCGAAGGCGAGCACCTGATCGAGCGGCAGGCCGGTCTCCCCCGGCACCATGTCGACCTGCCCGGCCAGCAGGTTGGCCTCCAGCGCGGCGGTGTTCTCGATGGACTTCACGATCACCCGCTTGAAGGCCGGCTTCGCCCCCCACCAGGTCGGGTTCGGCTCCAGCACCACATGGCTGCCCGGCTCGACCTGGGCGATGCGGTAGGGGCCGAACCACAGGCCGGGGTTCGTCGTGTCCGTCTCGTACTTCGAGCGGTTGCGGTAGGTCGCCGGGTCGGCCTCGAACACCGCGCGTTCCAGATGGGCGGGCAGGATTTCGAAGTCGTTGATCTCGGCGTAGCTGCACACCGCCTTGTCGCGGTGGATGGTGAAGGTGCGCTCGTCCTTGGCGTCGATCGCCACGATGTCGCGGGCGAACAGGTCGAAGTTGCTGTAGCCGCTCTGCGGGTGCTTGCCGACCGTCCAGGTGAACAGCACGTCCTCGGTCGTCATCGGCGTGCCGTCGCCCCAGGTCGCCTTGGGGTTGATCGTGTAGGTGACCTTGATGCCCTTCTTGCCGTCGGGCCGTGTCTCGACCTCCGCGGTGCCCTTGTCCAGCGCCGGCAGTTCGGTGCAGAGCAGGCAGGTCAGCCGCCAGTCGGGGTCGTAGGCGGTGAAGGGCCGGCGCGCCATGGACAGGACGTAGCTCTTCGCCATCATCGCTTCCATGGAGGGGTGCCAGTTGGACGGGAACTGGGTCATGCCGATCACCAGCTCGTCCTTCGCCGCGAATGCGGGGGCGCTCATCAGAGCGGCGGCCAGGGTAAAGGCGGCTATTCCCGTTCGCATCGCGGCGTCATCTCCCGTCCGGTGAAGTCCCGGCTACGAACTATGGGGACCCGCGGCCCTGCGGTCCAGAGTGGAAGCAGCCTTTGCGAAGCCCTTGACGGAACGGGGCCGCCGGTGTTTGTGGTCTGCCCCATACGCAACCGAATGGATGGGGAGCCCGACACGCCATGGCCGGCACCGTGATCCTGACCCGCGACGGCGTCGTCGCCACCCTGACGCTCAGCAATCCCGACAAGCTGAACGCCTTCGACAAGCCGATGTGGCTCGCGCTGATCCCGCTGCTGCGCCAGCTCGGCGCCGACGACACGGTGCGCGCGGTGGTCCTGCGCGGCGCCGGCGGGCGGGCCTTCAGCCCCGGTGCCGACATCTCTGAATTCGAGACGGAGCGCAACAGCCCCGAACAGGGCGCCGACTACGGCGTGCTGATGGACGAGGGCCTGACCCTGCTGCGCGACCTGCCGCACCCGACGCTGGCGGCCATCCAGGGCGCCTGCTGCGGCATCGGGCTGGCCGTCGCGCTGGCCTGCGACCTGCGGGTCTGCACGGCGGGGAGCCGCTTCGGCGTGCCGGTCAGCCGGCTCGGCATCTCCATGGCGCTGCCCGAGCTGAAGCTGCTCCACGACATCGCGGGCGGCCCGGCGGCGCTGGAAATCCTGCTGGAAGGCCGCGTCTTCGGCGCGGAGGAGGCCAAGGACAAGCGGCTGGTCCACCGCCTCGTGGCCGACGACGCCTTCGAGGAGGAGATCGCAGCGACCTGCGAGCGCATCGCCGGGGGCGCCCCGCTGGCCGCCCGCCTGCACAAGCAGTTCGTCCGCCGCCTGTCCGACCCCGCCCCGCTGTCGGAGGCGGAGATCGCCGAATGCTACCACTGCTTCGGCACGGAGGATTTCCGCGAGGGCTACCGGGCGTTCCTGGAGAAGCGCAAGCCGGTGTTCAAGGGGCGGTGAGCCCCGGCGCATGCCAGGGTTCGCGCCATAGCGGTGGTTTCCGGACGGCGGAAGTCCAGATTGGAAACGTTGTATCCCCCGCCCCATTGCACGTTCCGTCTCATCCGCCATGCCCCGCGCCACCCGCTACATTCCCTTCATCATCGCCTGCGCCCTGTTCATGGAGAATCTGGACGCGACGGTGATCGCCACGGCGTTGCCGGAAATCGCGCGGTCGATGGGCGAGGACCCGCTGCGCCTCAGCCTCGCCATGACCTCCTACATGCTGGCGCTGGCGGTGTTCCTGCCGGTCAGCGGCTGGATGGCCGACCGCTACGGCACGCGAACGGTCTTCGCGGCGGCCATCGCGGTGTTCACCGTCGGCTCGATCCTCTGCGGCCAGTCGGACGGGCTGTACGAGCTGGTGGGCGCGCGCATCGTCCAGGGGCTGGGCGGGGCGATGATGGTGCCGGTGGGGCGGCTGATCCTGCTGAAGACGGTGCCCAAGGAAAAGCTGGTCGCCGCCATGGCCCAGATGACCCTGCCGGCGCTGATCGGCCCGGCGCTGGGGCCGCTGGTCGGCGGCTTCATCGCCACCTACGCCTCCTGGCGCTGGATCTTCTACATCAACGTGCCGATCGGGCTGATCGGGATCGCGCTGGTGCTGACCCTGATCCCCAACGTGCGGGAGACCGAGCGCGACCCCTTCGACAGCCGCGGCTTCGCGCTGAGCGCGCTGGCCCTGGCCGCGCTGATGTTCGGGCTGGAGAATGTCGGCCGCGGGGTGCTGCCGCCCGCCGCGGTCGCCGGGGTGCTCGGGCTGGGCTTCTCCGCCGCGTGGCTCTATCTGCGCCACGCCCGCGGGATGGAGCGGCCGGTGCTCGACCCCTCGCTGCTGCGGCTGCCGACCTACTTCGCCTCGGTCATGGGCGGCACGCTGTTCCGCATCGGCATCGGCGCCGTGCCCTTCCTGATGCCGCTGATGCTCCAGGTCGGCTTCGGGCGCACACCGTTCGAATCCGGGGCGCTGACCTTCGCCGGGGCCGCCGGGGCGCTGACCATGAAGGCGCTGGCCGGTCCCATCCTGCGCCGGCTGGGCTTCCGCCGCGTGTTGACCGCCAACGCGCTGCTCAGCGGCCTGATCCTGGCGAGCTACGCCGCCTTCCGGCCCGAGACGGCGCACTGGGTCATCCTGGGCGCTCTGCTGATGGGCGGCTTCTTCCGCTCGCTGCAGTTCACCGGGCTGAACAGCCTGGCCTACGCCGAGGTGCCCAAGGAGTATCTGAGCCGCGCCAACACGTTGGCCAGCGTGATGCAGCAGGTCTCGCTCAGCCTGGGCGTCGCGGTCGGGGCGACGGTGCTGCACCTGACGCAGAGCGCCACCGGCGGCCCCGGCGCGGCGCTGACGCCCACCGACTTCGTGCCGGCCTTCCTGACGGTCGGCGGGATGGCCTGCGTGTCGGCCCTGTTCTTCCTGCGGCTGTCGCCCGACGCCGGTTCGGAGATCAGCGGCCACCGCGCCCGCGCGCGGACCAAGGAACCGCCGCGCGCCCTTGAGGCGGCCGACTGAGCCACAATCAGATCAGCCGCAACCGGATCAGCGGTCCTCCCAGTCCGGCTCGTCGGCCTTGAGAAGCTCCACGAGCCGGGCGACCCGGCCCGAGGGAGGATGCTGAGTCGCCTCCCCCATGTAGTCGTCGGCGCCGGTCCAGCTGGTGGCCTCCATCAATTCGGCGGGCGTTGCGCCCGTGCCGATGATGCTGGCGATGCGCATGTCGTCCAGGCGCCCGCAGATGTCGATCACCTGATCGCGGGTGAGCGCCGGCTGATGCTGGTCGGGCATTCGGAACCCCTCCTTCCCAAGTCCGCGTCACACCTGATTAGCAACCCGTCTCCCGGTCCGCGCAACGGCGCAAGGGGGGAGGCCCTACCGCAACAAGGGGGATGCGTCTTTTCAGGGTCCGCCGGCCCGAGTCTCCCGGTCCCGCGCCCGTCTTCGGTTGTCCTCCGGGCAAATCCAGAGCGGCGACGTCGTCCCTCGGTTGCGGGAAAGGCAAAAATCCCACAATGCGGGATAAACAAATGTGCGCTCTTCGCAGCACAACGGAAAATTCTTACCAAGCTTGGCTCTTTTTCGTGCGGTGGGCCTTTGGTTGGGGGTGCGTTCGCCGCGCGTTCCCGGTATAAATGAGCATGGCGGCTATGCGCCGTCTTCAAGAATGAACGGGAGGCTCCCCGCCAGGGCGCGGGCAGCAAGACAGGCATGATGGACTGGGACAAGCTTCGGGTCTTCCACGCCGTGGCCGAGGCTGGAAGTTTCACGCACGCCGGCGAGACGCTGAACCTCAGCCAGTCTGCGGTCAGCCGCCAGATCAGCGCGCTGGAGGAAAGCCTGGGCGTGCCGCTGTTTCACCGGCACGCGCGCGGCCTGATCCTGACCGAGCAGGGCGAGCTTCTGCACCGCACCGCCCGCGACGTCTTCGCCAAGCTGTCGATGACCGAGGCGATGCTGACCGAAAGCCGGGAGCATCCGAAGGGGCCGCTGCGCGTGACCACCACGGTGGCCTTCGGCTCAACCTGGCTGACCCCGCGCGTCAACGAGTTCCTGTCGATCTATCCCGACATCCAGCTCACCCTGCTGATCGACGACAACGAACTGGATCTGGCGATGCGCGAGGCGGACATCGCCATCCGCATGAACACGCCGCGCCAGCCCGACCTGATCCAGCGCCACCTGATGTCGGTGCATTTCCATCTCTACGCCCATCAGGACTATCTGAAGAAGCGCGGCGCCCCGAAGATCCCCGCCGACCTGGACGGGCACGACATCGTCGCCTATCCGCCGGACGTCCGCGCGCCCATCGCCAACGTCAACTGGATCAACGAGGTGGGCGACCCGGCCCCGGGCGTGCGCAAGCCGATCCTGCAGGTCAACAGCATCTACGCCATGTACCGGGCCGTGGAGAGCGGACTGGGCATCGCCGCCCTGCCCGACTTCCTGGTGGACGGCAGCAAGGAGCTGACGCGCGTCCTGCCCGACGTGGACGGCCCGAAGGTCGACGCCTACTTCGTCTATGCCGAGGAACTGCGCCATTCCAAGCGCATCGCGGTGTTCCGCGACTTCCTGGTGAAGAAGGTGGCGGAGTCGGCCTTCTGACCCAGCCCAGCCTTTGGGCAGCCAAGGTGTTTGCCCGTATTTGATGCACAGGCGCTCGGCAATTCATACCGGGCGCCTTTCTTTTTGTACGGATTGTACCGAAAACCATCCCGGATCTTTGCAATCCGGTTGCCGTTTTCCGTACGAGGCCACCTGCTCTTCAGCACCATACGCATCCGCATCCCAGTTTCTCATTTTTCTTCAATGACTTACAAGCTATGCGGTTCTCGCATGGCCGAATCGGATATTTGGGGATGGAATCCTTTGGGCAGAATGGTCAAATCTTGGGCGTTGGATGTTGCGCCGCAGCATCCGGCGTTTCGTCCCGGAAGCCCGCTTCCGGGGTTGGGTCCTCGGACCCAGCGTCTCCCAGACGTGAAGCCTCCCTGTTCAACTCGCCGCTAGCCCAATGGGTTAGCGGCAGTTTTTTTCCGGGAGCCCGGATGGGAGCAGCCGATGCGTCATCGGGCGTCGGGAAGCCGGGCGCCCTCGCGTGCGTAAATTTGGCGCGGCGCGCAATATTCATCGAGTTGCACCACCACGGCACCGGGCTGGCTGTTCAAGCCCACCCACGCATCGTAGCCGATGATATCCCCCGGAATGTTGCGATACAGGCCATAGGCGAGATAGCGGACGTCGGACACCGGTATCCGCACCCCGGCGAGGGATGAGGCCACGGCCCCGTTGCAGCGGTTCGGGCTCAGCCGATCCAGGGCGCTCACCGCACCGGGTTCGGGAGTGGCCTGCGGTGGCGGGCTCAGCCCGGCACAGGCCGCCAAAAGAACCATCGACAGGACGGCTCCACCCCGCTGGATCGCTCGCAGGCACCCTGCCTTCCCGACTGTTCCGCCCGCCATAGGACCACCCTCCCGCACGCCGTTCCTTCGTTCCCTCGGGGGTCAACAGGCAGGAGGATGTCATGTGCCGAGGCCTCAGCCTACGGCCGGTCCACCTCAGTCCACCACTTTGATGCCCTTCGGGCGACTCGTTTCGGTCGGCAGATGGTCGGCCGACAGGACACGCTGGTAAGTGCCGTTCGCCTGCACCATCACGCGCTGGCCGGGACCGAACACCGGCTCATTGGCCGCCTGTTCCTGCACGATGGTGATCGTGCGGCCTGTGGCCAGGGTCACCACATACTCGACCCCCGTGCGGTCCGAGATCGCCTGCTCCGCCACGGCGCCGGCCACGGCACCCACCAGGGCTCCGCCCAGGATCGCCGCCACGTTGCCCGAGCCCCTGCCAACGTTGGACATCGCCAGCCCGCCGGCGGCACCACCGACCAGCCCGCCGGCTCCCGTGTTCTGGCCCCGGATGTCCACCGGACGGGTCGCCATCACGGTGCCGAACTCGACCGAGGTCGCGTGACCAACATCCCGGTAGCTGTAACGGTTCTGGCTTTGGCTTGCACAAGCGCCGAGCGACAGGGCCGCCACGCCCAGCATCGCCGCGGCCAGGCCACGCTTCATAGAGAGCCGGAAATCCGCTTCTTGTTTGGAGAACATCGCACCCTCACGCTCGCGCGGCGCGGCGCCCAGAACCGGGCGCCACCGAGACGAGCATGGCCGGGCAAAGAGTCGATGTCCATGCGAGAATGCGCCGTTGCGGCGCCGTTCCCGTGACACCCATTCTCTTTCAAACAGACCGCCTTCAAACAGACGGCCTGGACCGTCACCAGCCCCGGCCCGACGACCACCCCCCGTAGAACTGCAACCTCGGCCCCGGATAGGGCCGCGGCCCCCAGTCGTTGCGCCAGGCACGGCGGTGGTGATGGCGGGGCGGCGGGCCCCAGTAGGGGGGCGGGGCGACCACGATGGGCGGCGGCGGGCGATAGCCGGGCACGACGATCACCCGGCTTCCCGGCGGCGGCACGATCACCGAAGGACCGCCATACGGAGGACCGCCGTACCAGGAGCCACGCTCGCGCGGGCCATGCGCGTCCGCCGCCGCGGGAAGAACGGCCAAAGCCAGAGCCCCGGCGATGCCCAGCACCGCCAAGCGGACCGCCGGACGAAAAACCGCAGCCATGCCCGGAGGACGCATACGGTGGAGGAACGTGGGGATCAGCGCGCTCATGCCGGCCTTCCTTCGCAGGTCCGGCGGCGTCCATCGACCGAAGTCCATTGACCGAAGTCCATTGACCGAAGTCCGGCGCCGCCTCACTGGGATGAACAGGCGGTCCCGCCGGACTATTCCCGGATGACCGAATGGCCTCAATGGCTCATCAGGACCGGAACCGTCATGTGCTCCAGCATGTAGCGGGTCATGCCGCCCAGCACCTGTTCGCGCAGCCGCGAGCGGCCATAGGCGCCCATGACCAGAAGATCGCAGGATTCGTCGGCGACCGTGTTCAGCAGCGTGTCGCCCGGATCGATCTGGTCGGTCACGATGTGGGTGGCCTCCACCCGGCAGCCGTGGCGCGACAGGTGCTTGGCGATGTCCGCACCCGGCTCGTCGCCGATGCCGGCGGGACCGGCCTTGGGATTGACGGCCATCACCACCACGCGCTTGGCGGCGGTCAGGATGGGCATGGCGTCGGCCACCGCGCGGGCCGCCTCGCGGCTGCCGTTCCAGGCGACCAGCACACGCTCCCCGATGTGGGGGAAAGAGCCGGCGTAGGGCACGACCAGCAGCGGACGGCCGCATTCGAACACCAGATCCTGCGGCAGCACGATCGGGCGATCACGGTCGCGGTGCGGATCGGCCTGTCCGATCACCACCACGTCGGCGTAGCGCCCGTGCAGCGCCGCGCTGTCCGTCGGGTGGCCGTAGAGGACCCGCCATTCCGAGCGGTCGGTCAGGCCGTTGCGGCGCACCGCGTCGACGAAGAGAGCCTCCGCCCTAGCGGTCTGGTTCTCGGTGTAGCCGCGCTGCATGGCGCGCACCTCGTCCGGCAGTTCGGCCTCGACATAGCCCGGCAGGGTCAGCGGAACGATGGGGTAGAGGCCGGTGATGTGGCTGTCGGTGCGCGCGGCCAGTTGGGCGGCGGCATCGATTCGCGCCGCAGCGGCGGCGGTGTCGTCGACGACCACCAGCAGATCCTTGAGTGCCATGGCGATTCTCCCTCGCTCGCGCGGGTGGGCGATCGTTGTGCACCACCTCTTCTCGCGCATTGGTCGAAATTATAGCTCGGCATGGCCGTCTCTGACGATGGTCAGAATGGGGAACGCTGACATGCCGCATCTGCGCGCCCGACCGGTCCGGTCACCGGCCTAGGATTCGACCATTCGCGGCCTCGCACAGCGCCGGCAACCTGCCGTGGTCCGGCACGGATCGGCACGCGGACCCCGGCCCCAGGCGCCACCGATGCCACAAAATCAATCGCAGCCAATCAAAACATCAACCGTGATTTGCATGAATACCCGAGTATGAAGGTCGGCTCTGTCGTCGGGCAACTATAGTGGGGCGATGCTTTCCACCGTCTTCGGCGGCTTTGGTTTTGACGGGCGGCCATTCTTTCGCGTAAGTGTTGATCGTGGTTTCCCCAACGGTGTCTCGACCATTCCCGCCCATGAAGCCGGACCCTCACCTCGCCTCCCTTGCCGCAGCCCTGTCCGGCACCGCTTCCGGGGCTCCGGCGCTCGACACCCTGCGGCAGCTTCTCGACGTCATGCCGGCGATGGTCGGCCTGCTCGACACGCAGCGGCGGCACCTCTACGCCAACCAGGCGTATCTGGATTATATGGGCCGCAAGCTGGACACCCTCATCGGGACCACGGTGGGCGACATCCTCGGGCCGGAAACCCAGCGCAACAACAGCGCCGCGGTTGAACGCGCGCTGGACGGCGAGACGGTGCAGGTGGAGGGCTGGCTTCCCCGGTCCGGCGGCGGCAACGACTACGTGACGCGGGTGCACGCGCCCTACCGCGGCCCGGACGGCTCCATCGCCGGTTATTTCGTCATCATGCAGAACATGACGGAGCGGCGGCGCACGCAGGACGACCTCTTCCGGCTGGCCTATTACGACCCGGTGACCGGGCTGGCCAACCGGCTCCTGCTGGTCAAGCACATGGCCGATTTCCACGGCATGGGGGAACCCTTCACGCTGGTCATCGTGGATTTCGACCGCTTCGTCGACGTGCGCACCAGCCTGGGCCAGGGCTTCGCCAACGAGATCCTGACCGACGTCGCCACGCGGCTGAGCGTGCGGGCCGGTTCGGTGGACCTGATCGCCCGCATCAGCGACCACGCCTTCGCGCTGCTGATCGGCGGTACGCAGGACCCGCTGGAGGTGGAGGAGCGGCTGTCCACCATCGCGTCGCTGGTCCGCTCCGCCAAGACGGCGTCGGGCGCCTCGGTCTTCCTGTCGGCCAGCATCGGCGTCGCCGCCTCCTGCGACACCCACAGCCGGCCGGAGGACGTGCTGCGCGACGCGGAGATCGCCACCGGCCGCGCCCGCGAGCAGGGCGGCGGGCGCCACGCCTGGTTCGACCCGGCCATGCACGCCCGCGTCGTCGAGCAGGTGCGGCTGGAGCATGACCTGCGCCGCGCGCTGGAGCGCGGTGAGGAACTGTGGGTCGCCTACCAGCCGATCGTCGAGATGGTCACCGGCGGCCTGGCCGGGTTCGAGGCGCTGGTGCGCTGGAACCATCCGGAGCGCGGCAACATCCCACCCGGCATCTTCATCCCCATCGCCGAGAGCACCGGCCTGATCGTCACGCTGGGCGCCTGGGTGCTGCGCGAGGCGTGCCGGCAGATCGCCGAATGGCAGGACCAGCGCCTGCCCGGCTCCGCCAACCTGTTCATGAGCATCAACCTGTCGACCCGCCAGTTGAACGACCCCGACATGGTCTCGCTGGTGCGCCAAGTGCTGCGCGAGACCGGAGCCGAGCCGTCCTGGATCAAGCTGGAGATCACCGAAAGCGCGGTCATGGAAAAGGCCGAGCAGTCGATCCGCCTGCTGCAGACCCTGCGCGGGCTGGGCATCAAGATGTCCATCGACGATTTCGGCACCGGCTATTCGTCGCTGTCCTACCTGCACAAGCTGCCCATCGACAGCCTGAAGGTGGACCGCTCCTTCGTCATGGCCATGCATCAGTCGGAGGAGAACCGCGCCATCGTCCGCATCATCATGGATCTGGCGCGGCTTCTCGGCTTCGACGTCATCGCCGAGGGCATCGAGACGAGCGCCGACGCCAACCTGCTGCGCGCGCTCGCCTGCGACTATGGCCAGGGCTACCATTTCGCCCGCCCGATGCCCGCCGCCGACGCCGACCGGCTGGTCGGGGCGGAGCATCTTCCCTGGCAGGTGCCGCGCTGAGCGGCACCCCCTCCACTCAATAATATGGGGCGCCGAGCCCTTCCGCCTCGAACGCCGCCTTGACCGCGGGGCGTTCCAGCACGCGGGCGAGGTAGGGACCAAGGTTGGGCAGGCTGCGCGCCGGGGTGCCCATGAAGCGGGTCCAGCGGGCCAGCGTGAACAGGTAGGGATCGACGGCGCTGTAGCGGTCGCCCAGGAACCACACCTTGCCCGCCAATTCGCGGTCCAGGAGCGTGAAGCGCTCCAACAGCCGCGCCTCCGCCATCGCCTTGACCGAGGACTGCGCCTCCGCCCCTTCGGCGTGACGCTCCGGGTAGAAATAGACCAGCATGTCGGCCTGGACGGTGTTGGTCAGGAAGACCAGCCACTGGTAGAAATGCGCGCGCTCCGCCGTGCCGAGCGCCGGAGCCAGTCCGGAGGCCGGGTGCGAGTCGGCGAGGTGCAGACAGATCGCCGCCGCCTCGAACAGCACGAGATCGCCGTCCACCAGCGTCGGCACACGCCCGTTGGGGTTCAGACGCAGATAGTCCGGCGCCTTGTGCGCAGCGGTGGCCCGGTCCAGCAGGACCAGCTCGAAGGGCAGCCCGATCTCGCGCAGCAGGATGTGCGGCGCCATCGACGCGCTGCTCGGCATTCCATACAAGGTGATCATCGTTCCCCTTCTCTTCCGAAACTCCGGAGCTTGTGCAGCGAACCTGGGCGCCATGCAGGACGGGAATGCCCGTTCCACCCCCTGATTCTCCGGCTTTGTCAGGAGGGCCAACCATGCCTATGATCGTGGACGCCGTTTAACATTTTCAACAGCGGCGGACGGGCACCGGCAACGACCGACTCCGGCAGCGAATACAGGGATAGCAAACATGACCGAACAAGGCACCGTGGCGATCGGAAATTCCGGGGCCGGAAACTCCGCAGCCAGCCGCGACAAGGCGTATTTCCTCCACCCCTACACGAACCTGCACGCGCACGAGACCCAGGGTCCGCTGATCATCGAGCGCGGCGAGGGCGTGCGCGTCTTCGACGACAGTGGCAAGGAATACATCGAGGGTCTGGCCAGCCTGTGGTGCGTGTCGCTGGGCTGGGGCGAGGAGCGCCTCGTCGAGGCCGCCACCCGCCAGATGCGCAAGCTGCCGACCTACCATGTCTTCGGCCACAAGAGCCACGAGCCGGGCATTGATCTGGCCGAGCGGCTGATCAAGCTGGCTCCGGTGCCGATGTCCAAGGTGTTCTTCGCCAACTCCGGGTCGGAGGCGAACGACACCGCCGTCAAGCTGGTCTGGTACTACAACAACGCGCTGGGCCGCCCGGAGAAGAAGAAGATCCTGTCGCGCGTGAAGGCCTATCACGGCGTCACCGTGGCGACGGCCAGCCTGACCGGCCTGGTGAACAACCACCGCGACTTCGACCTGCCGATCGCCCGCATCCACCATGCCGACTGCCCGCACCACTACCGCTTCGCCGAGCCGGGCGAGAGCGAGGAGGCCTTCGCGACCCGTCTGGCGGAAAGCCTGGAGGCGCTGATCCTGGCCGAGGGGCCGGAGACCATCGCCGCCATGTTCGCCGAGCCGGTGATGGGCGCCGGCGGCGTCATCGTCCCGCCCGCGACCTACTTCGCGAAGATCCAGCCGATCCTGAAGAAGTACGACATCCTCCTGGTCGCCGACGAGGTGATCTGCGGCTTCGGGCGCACCGGGAATTTCTGGGGCAGCCAGACCATGGGCATGCAGCCGGACATCGTGACCTGCGCCAAGCAGTTGTCCTCCGGCTATCTGCCGATCTCCGCGGTGATGGTGTCGGACGCAGTCTACCGGGCCTGCGTCGAGGAGAGCAAGACGATCGGCACCTTCGGCCACGGCTACACCTACTCCGCCCACCCGGTGGCGGCGGCGGTCGCCGTGGAGACGCTGAAGATCTACGAGGAGCGGGACATGGTCGGCCATGTCCGCGCCGTCGCGCCGCTGTTCCAGCGACGGCTGAAGGCCCTGGCCGACCATCCGCTGGTCGGCGAGGCGCGCGGCATCGGGCTGATCGGCGCCCTCGAACTGGTCGCCGACAAGGAGTCCAAGGCCCCGTTCGATCCGGTGGGCCGGGCCGGCGCCGTCGTGAACGGGCTGAGCCAGGAGAACGGCCTGATCATCCGCGCCATGGGCGACAGCGTGGCGGTCTGCCCGCCGCTGGTCATCGGCGAGGAGGACATCAACCTGATGTTCGATCGCCTGACCACGGCGCTGGACGCCGCGATCCCCGTCCTGCGCGGGTAACGCCGGACTCCGCGACGACGAAGGGCCGCCCCGCCATCCGGCGCGGGCGGCCCTTTTCAGTCGAAGGCAGGCGTCAGGAACGGGCGGTGTTGATGACGTGCGACGAAACCGGGACGCCCGCCGCCGCCGCGTCGCGGATCAGCGCATCGGCGGTCGGCCAGACCATGCGCCCGTCCAACTGCACCAGCGTGCCCTCGCGCATGGCCACGTAGCCGCCCACACTCGCCATGTAGATCAGCCGCGCCAGACGCTCCGGCTGCGGCGCGGGCTCCGCCGGATGGGCCACCCCATCGGCGTAGGCCGGAGACGGCACGGCGGGGCGCCGCGGCAGGAGCGGCGCTGGGGAATCCGCCGTGAAGGAGGCTGGGCGGAAGGGGATGACCTTGCTGCCGCCCGGACCGATGGCACCATGGCTCAATTCCGGGCCGGACATTTGCCGGCCCCGCGCGCTGTCGAACGTCAGAACGGCACTCATCGCACAACACTCCCCATCAACGGCTTGACTGAACCCTCTCACTTACTCCCCGTTTTCGTCCATACGACCTTGCTCGTAAAGGAATACAACAAAGGTATTCGGCATAATCGGACAGGAGACGCCTCCGCCTTTGCTATCCGCTATACCTCGCTGATATTCACGATCACTTTCGATCATCAATGGAATGCCAGGACGAAAGGGTGTTTCCCGCCCTCGGAAACGGCGCGACGGGAGCCGGACATGAATCGCCCGGCGCGGACGATCATCCATAGGTCGAATGGCCCCGCGGCGGCGGATCGGCGAGAATTGCCTCCCTGCATGGCGGACCTATTGACATCGGTCAATGCCGGGTGGCAACGCGGCGACGATCATGCCATCTTCCTAACGTGCTAGGCCCGGCGGCTGAACCGCCCGGACGGCACCCGCCCCTTCGGATGAACGCGAACGGAACGCGCGATGGATTACGAGAGCTTTTTCCGCACCCAGATCGCCAGCCTGAAGCAGGATGGCCGCTACCGGGTGTTCGCCAACCTCGAACGGCACGCGGGGAACTTTCCGAAAGCCACCTTCCGCGACGCCGCCGGGAAGGAGCGGGAGGTCACCGTCTGGTGCTCCAACGACTATCTGGGCATGGGCCAGAACCCGGTCGTCCTGAAGGCGATGCACGACGCCATCGACGGCGTGGGTGCGGGCGCCGGCGGCACGCGCAACATCTCCGGCACCAACATCTACCACGTGCTGCTGGAGCGCGAGCTGGCCGACCTTCACCGGAAGGAGGCGGCGCTGCTGTTCACCTCGGGCTACGTGTCCAACGACGCGACGCTGGGGACGCTGGGCAAGCTGCTGCCGAACTGCGTGATCCTGTCGGACGCGCTGAACCACAATTCGATGATCACCGGCATCCGCAACAGCGGCGCCGAGAAGCACATCTTCCGCCACAACGACCCCAAGCATCTGGACGAGCTGCTCTCGCAGATCGCCCCGGACCGCCCGAAGGTCGTGGCCTTCGAGAGCGTCTATTCCATGGACGGCGACGTCGCCCCGATCCACGACCTGTGCGACGTCGCCGACAAGCACGGCGCCATGACCTATCTGGACGAGGTGCACGCGGTCGGCATGTACGGCCCGCGCGGCGGCGGCGTGGCGGAGCGCGACGGCGCCATGGACCGGCTGACCATCATCGAGGGCACGCTGGGCAAGGCGTTCGGCGTCCAAGGCGGCTACATCACCGGCTCCACAGCGCTGGTCGACTGCATCCGCAGCTTCGCCGCCGGCTTCATCTTCTCCACGTCCCTGTCGCCGGTCCTCGCCGCCGGGGCGCTGGCCAGCATCCGCTACCTGAAAACCAGCCAGACGGAGCGCGACCGGCACCAGGAGCGCGCGGCGACCCTGAAGCGCCTAATGGCCGAGGCCGGCCTGCCGGTCATGCCGTCGGCCAGCCACATCGTCCCGGTGATGGTCGGCGACGCCCACCGCTGCAAGCGCGCCTCGGACGAGCTGATGGAGCGGCACGACATCTACGTCCAGCCGATCAACTACCCGACCGTGCCGCGCGGCGGCGAGCGCCTGCGCTTCACCCCCACCCCGCTGCACAGCGACGCCGAGATGGCGCGCCTCGTCGACGCCCTGCTCGACGTGTGGAGCCGCCTGGACCTGCGTCTGGCGGCGTAAGCCCCACGGCATCCCTCCTCCAGGGAGGAGGGGATTCGGTGATCTCCCGGCGATGATGGCATCGGCGCTCTGGACTTGTGGGCCGGAGCGCCTTACCTTTAGACGTATCTGAGAACGTTTCGCAACGTTCGGTCCGTAAACGTCGACAGCCACCGCCCAGGGGTTCGCCATGTACCGTGACAACTCGCTGATGCCGAAGGAGGCCGTGCGCCTCGCCGTCCTGGGCACGCTGATCCAGAACGGGCCGCAGCGTTACGCCGAACTGGCCGGCGCGCTCCGCCATTTCCTCGACCGCATCGTCGGCCCGTCGCTCGACCTCATGGGCACCTCGCTGGAGATGCTGCGCTACGAGGGGCTGATCGAGGCGCTGGACGGCACCGGCATGGAGGACAACGCCCTGCTCGGCGCCACCGGGGCCGGACGGTCGGAGTTCGACACGCTGATGCGCGCCAACGTGCGCGCACCCTCTGCGGATGGTGTGAACAAGCTGGTCATCGCGCTGAAGCTGCGCTTCCTGCATCTTCTGGACGTCGAGTCGCAGCGCGACCAGATCGACCACCTCGCCTCCCTGTGCGAGACGGAGCTGGCCCGGCTGGGCGACCTGAAGCGGGCGAGTGCGGGAACCGACGGCCATTTCGCCGAATGGCTGGAGCACGACATCGCCCAGGCCGAAGAGCGGCTGAACTGGTTCAACAATCTCCTGTCCCGGTTGTGATCGGCGCGGCGTTTTAGCCGCCTTTCATGCCAACATTTGTTCCGCGTTAGGGTTCTGGTGTAACTTTCGGGGCCATACTGCCTAACCCGAAAGCATAGTCAGGACCCCCTCCCATGGCTTCCAACCTGTCGCCCGACGATCTTGAAGACCGCCTGCGCGTCGAATTCATGGACGACGCCCGCGACCGGCTGGAAGTGATGAACGCCGCCCTGGAAGGCTTGTCCAAGGGCACGCGGGAGGAAAGCGCGGTCATCGGCGTGCTCCGGCTGGAAGCCCACAACTTCAAGGGCATGGGCACCAGCTTCGGCTACCCCACCGTCAGCCTCGTCGCGCACCGCCTGGAGGATTACCTGTCCGGCCTGAAACGGTTGGAGCAGCGCGAGTTGAACGACGCCCAGACCTTCGTGGACCGGATCGCCGAGCTGGTGGACCGCGCCGAGCAGCCGCAGGTTGCGGAAACGAACCGGATCATCCGTGCCCTGCCGGTGCGCTACCAGTTCGAGATCACCGACATCCAGATCAGCAACGTCGAGATCATGCTGGTCACCCCGTCCAAGGTCGTCGCCAAGAAGGTGGGCGGGGAACTGGCGGCCTGCGGCTTCCGCACCGTGACGGTCAGCGACCCCATCGAGTCGATCAGCCTCGCCGTGCGCGTCCCGCCGGACATGCTGATCGCGTCGATGGTGATGGACGGCCTGTCCGGCCTGGACCTGATCCGCGGCCTGCGGGCGATGAGCGTCACCCACACCGTGCCGATGGCGCTGCTGACATCGATGAGCCTGGACAACCCGGCCCTGAAGGAAATCCCGCATGGCGTCTCGGTCATCCGCGTCGGCGAGCATTTCGGGGACGACTTCGCGGCGGTGGTGGCGAAGCACAACCTCGGCTGAAGCGCGGGAACGCTGCAGCGGGCAACAACGGCTTCACAGATTGCACGGAGTTACTTAGAGAAATCCGTGCAATCCGTGGGGTCAGCCACCCGCATCAATACAGGTGCTGCCCGCCGGTGATGAACATCTCCGTTCCGGTGACGTAGCCCGAGTCGGGACCGCACAGGTAGAAGACCACCGCCGCCACATCCTCCGGCGTGCCCATGCGCTTCAGCGGGATGCGCGGGATCAGCACGTCGTACTCCGGCCCGGTCATCGCGGTTTCGATCTCGCCCGGCGCCACGGCGTTGACGCGCACGCCGATCTCGGCGAATTCGACGGCCATCTCGCGGGTCAGGCCGGACAGCGCCGCCTTTGAGGTCGAATAGGCCGACCCCGCGAAGGGGTGCACCGAATGGCCGGCGATCGAAGTCACGTTGACGATCGCCCCCTTCGCCCGCGACAGCGGTGCCGCAAAGCCGCGGGCCAGCACCAGCGGGGCGAAGAAGTTCAGCTCGAACACCCGGTGCCAGCCTTCGATGGCCCCGTTCAGGCAGCCGAGACGCTCCTTGATCGGCGTCTTGGGCGAGATGCCGGCGTTGTTGATCAACGCGTGCAGCGGCCCGCCGTCCAGCGCCCGGTTGGCTTCCTCCAGGAAACGGGCGCGGCTGTCCGGATCGGACAGGTCCGTCGGAATGTGATGGGTCCAGTTCGGATCGCGCCGGCAATGGTCCGGCACCTCCTCGCGGGAACAGGAAATGACCCGCCAGCCCTCGGCGCTGAAGCGCTGCACGGTGGCGTGGCCGATGCCCCGGCTCGCGCCGGTCAGAATGACGGTTTTACGGTGCGGCATGATGTCCACGATACCCCGCTTCGCCGCAGCGCGCCAGCGCGGCCGTTGCCGGTCAGACCATGCACCGTTGACGGGCGCACCCCACCGCCCAACCTTCAGCCTGAGGCCAACCGTTTCACAGAGTCCTGGAGGACCGCCGACGTGCTCCCCCGTTTGATGGCCGTCCTTCTGCTCTCCGGCGGCCTCTTGGCCGGCCTGGGCGCCACGGCCCCGGCGCAGGCCGCCGCCCAAGCCACCCAGACCAACAATGCCTGCGTGCCGCCCGGCGGCTGGTCCGACGCCGCCGCCCGCCCGCTGAACGCCGCCGACCTGCTGCGCCGCGCCGCGGCCTCGCCCGCCGTTCTGCTGGGGGAGCGGCACGACAACGCCGACCACCACCGCTGGCAATTGCACAGTCTGGCGGCGCTGCACGCGCTGAATCCCGATCTGGCAGTCGGCATGGAGATGTTCCCGCGCAGCGTCCAGCCGGTCCTCGACCGCTGGAGCGCCGGGCAACTGACCGAGGCGGAGTTGCTGCGCGACACCAACTGGCCGAAGGTCTGGGGCTACGACGCCCGCTTCTACCTGCCGATCCTGCATTTCGCCCGCATGAACCGGCTGCCGGTGGTCGCGCTGAACGTCGACCGCGGGCTGGTCAGCCGCACCGCGCGCGAGGGCTGGGCCGCCGTTCCCGCCAACGAACGGGAAGGCGTGGGCGATCCAGCCCCTCCCCCGGCATCCTACACCGAGCGGCTGCGCCAGGTGATGGCCGCCCACGGCCCGACCGAGCGCCGCTCCGGCAGCTTCGAGCGATTCGTCGAGGCGCAATCGGTCTGGGACCGCGCCATGGCGGAGCGGATCGCCGACACCCACCGCCGGACCAGCCGCACCGTCGTCGCCATCCTGGGCCAAGGCCACATCGAAGGCCGCGACGGCGTCCCCCACCAGCTTGCCGACCTTGGCGTCCGGAACAGCGTCGTCCTGCTGCCCTGGGACGAGGACCGCCCCTGCGCCGAGCTGGACGGGCGGATCGCCGACGCGGTCTACGGACTGGGCGAGAGCGAGGCGCCGGCCGAGACGCCCCGCCCCCGGCTGGGCGTGATGCTGGAGCCAGGAACCGAGGGGGTGCGCGTGCGCTCCGTCACCGAAGGCAGCGTCGCCGCCGCCGCCGGCCTGACGGCGGGCGACCTCGTGGTCGCTGCGGCGGGGTCGCCGGTGCGCGAGACCTCCGACCTGACGGCGGTGGTGCAGCGCCAAGCCCCCGGCACATGGCTGCCGCTGACCGTGAAGCGCGAGCAGGGCACGACGGAGCTGGTGGCGAAGTTCCCCGCCTCGCCCACCGTGGAATAACGGGGTGGAGTGAGGCCCGGCTAGAGCATCCGCTCCCACTGCGCCAACACGTCCGGCGTGGGGTTCATCGCCGGCGCGAAGTCCTGGCGGCCAAGCCGCGAGCGGTGCTCCCGCAAGGCCCACTGGACGGTCGGGAAGGCCAGATCGTCCCAGGGGATCTCCTCCCAACGGAACAGCCCGACCTCCTGGCTCTCCGGCCCGGCGGACACGTCCGGCGACAGCAGGCGGGCGCGGAAGATCATCTGCACCTGGCTGATGCGCGGGATGTCGTAGACGGCCAGCAGTGAATCGATGGCGATCTTGGCCCGCGCCTCCTCCCACGCCTCGCGGGCGGCGCCCTCCATGGTGCTCTCCCGCTCCTCCATGAAGCCGGCGGGCAGCGTCCAATAACCCCTGCGCGGCTCGATGGCGCGACGGCACAGCAGGATGCGGTCCTCCCACGTCGCCACCGACCCGACGACGATCAGCGGGTTCTGGTAGGCGATGTAGCCGCAGTCCGGACAGGTCAGCCGCTCGCGATCCTCGCCGGGCGGGATGGTGCGGAGCCGGGGCCCCTTGAGGGGGCCATGTGGGGAGCCGGAGGGAAGGCCGGAGGGGGCGGGCGGATCGTCGGGCATCCGTCGGATATGGCGCAGACGGGGACGGCGGGCAAGTCTGCATCGCAGACAGGCCGGAGCTGTGGTTTGGATTCATCTTTGTTCATTGCCCGTTCTCTTTCCTGATTCGTTCCTGTAGTCTCCCCTGTGGTCTGGGGATTTGCAGCATTCTTCGGGGAATTTCATGCAGTTCGCGTTCGACGCACAGTCGGTGGCTCTCGGTGGCCTTGCCGGCGCCCTTCTCGGGGCGATCCTCGCCGGCATGATCGTGCGCCTCTACGCCGCACGCGCCGAGGCGGAGGCCGCCGCCATCCACGCCGAGCTGGTCACCCGGCTCGACGTCGCCGAGCGAATCGAGGGCGACCTGCGGGAGGAGGTGGAGGCCCGCGACCACCAGATCACCCGGCTGACCGGCGAGTTGTCCGCCGCCCGCGAACGGCAGGCGGAGCTGTCCACCACGCTGGCCCGCGAGCGCGCCTCGGCGGCTGAAAAGCTCGCCCTCCTGGAGCGCGCGCAGGCCACCCTGTCCGACAGCTTCAAGGCCCTGTCGGCGGAGGCCCTGCGCTCCAACAACCAGAGCTTCCTCGATCTCGCCAAGGAGACGCTGACGACCTTCCAGGAGCAGGCACGCGGCGACCTGGAGAAGCGGCAGACCGCCATCGCCGACATCGTCGCCCCGGTCCGGCAGTCGCTGGAACGCATGGACGGCCAGATCCAGGAGATGGAGCGCAGCCGCGCCGGCGCCTATGAGGGGCTGAAGCAGCAGGTGCTGTCGCTGGTGGAGACCCAGGCCCAGCTCCGCACGGAGACCGGCAACCTCGTCCGCGCCCTGCGCAGCCCGGTGGCCCGCGGGCGCTGGGGCGAGATCCAGCTCCGCCGGGTCTGCGAGATGGCCGGCATGCTCGACCATTGCGACTTCGTGGAGCAGATGAGCGTGGAGGCCGCCGGCGGACGGCTGCGCCCCGACCTCGTGGTCAAGCTGCCCGGCGGCAAGACCATCGTGGTGGACGCCAAGACGCCGCTGGAGGGCTATCTCGACGGGGTCCAGGCCGCCGACGACGGCGCCCGCCGCGACGGGTTGTCGCGCCACGCCCGCCATGTGCGGGAGCATATGAAGCAGCTCGGCACCAAGGCCTATTGGGACCAGTTCGCGGATTCCCCGGAATTCGTCGTGCTGTTCCTGCCCGGCGAGAATTTCTTCTCCGCGGCGCTGGAGCACGATCCGGCGCTGATCGAGGCGGGCATCGACCACCGCGTGATCCTCGCCACCCCGACGACGCTGATCGCGCTGCTGCGCGCCGTCGCCTACGGCTGGCGGCAGGAGCGGCTGACCGACAGCGCCCGCGAGATCAGCGCCTTGGGCGCCGAACTCTACAAGCGCCTGCACGACCTGGGCGGCCACATGGAGCGGTTGGGCGGGCAGCTCGAAAAGGCCGTGGGCAGCTACAACGGGGCGGTCGGCAGCCTGGAGTCCCGCGTCCTGGTCACCGCCCGCCGTTTCCGGGACCTGCACGCCACCCCGGACAGCGCCGAGGAGATCCCCCTGCTGGAACCGCTGGAACACGCCCCGCGCCCGATCCAGGCGCCGGAGCTTCGGGCGGCGGCCAGAGTGTGAGGTCCGCAGCAACCCAGATTTGCCCTGTTCTGTTTCGCCTTGCAAAGAGCGGAGGCGGTCCCAATTTCCCTCCTGTCATTGTGCTTCGGACTGCCGGCCTGCTACGCCTTCGGGTGCCCAGATCGTCGCTATGCCTGGACACAGTCTGATGCGCCGCACCGGCCGATGCGGCGCCTTTCATACTAATCGGAGAGCAATCATGCCCGTCGGTACCGTCAAGTGGTTCAACAGCACCAAGGGTTATGGCTTCATTCAGCCGGACAACGGTGGTGCGGACGTTTTCGTCCACATCTCCGCGGTTGAGCGCGCGGGTCTGCGCAGCCTGAACGAGGGCCAGAAGGTGTCCTACGAGGAGCAGCGCGATCCGAAGCGCGGCAAGACCTCGGCGGAGAACCTGAAGGCCGTCTGAGCCACGTCTCACGGCACGGCATCGGAGGGGGCACCGGGAAACCGGTGCCCTTTTCCGTTGCGCGCTTTTCCTCTACAAGCACCCCCCTGACGTTCGGAGTTTCCCCCCATGGCCAAGACCAAGAAGAAGCAGCCGGTGGACAGCGCCTACGTGCTGTTCGACGTTCTGTACGAAGACGGCGCCCGCACCTCCAACCGCAAGGTTCCCGGCACGCTGGTCGGCGGCCTGGACGGCGACGAGCCGGCCCGCGGCTTCATCGAGGAGCAGGACCGCAAAATCGCCGAAATGTCCGGCAATCCCCGCGGCCCCATCAAGTCGATCACCCGCTCGCCCCTCTGAGGCGCGGCCGTCATGACCGGATCGGCGGGTCGCGAGGTCAAGGAAGGCGGGTTGTGCCTTGCGCCTTCCTTGACCTCGTGGCCCGCCCCTCATATTTTGACGGATTGTCGCACCTCCACGCACCGTTGCTGAGTTCCCATGGCCGTTCTCGATATCCTCGTCGCCCCGCACCCCGTCCTGAAGCAGAAGGCGAAGCCCGTCGACAAGGTCGACGCCCGCATCGCCAAGCTGATGGACGACATGGTCGAGACCATGTACGCCGCGAAGGGCATCGGCCTCGCCGCGCCGCAGATCGGCATCCTGGAGCGCGTGATTGTCGTGGACGTGCACGAGAAGGACGAGAAGCCGAACCCCATCCGCCTCGCCAACCCGGAAATCGTCTGGAAATCGGACGAGACGTCGGTGTGCGAGGAGGGATGCCTGTCGGTGCCCGACCAGTACGCCGAGGTCACCCGCCCCTCCTCGGTCCGCGTCCGCTATCTGGACGAGACCAACGAGACGCGCGAGATCGAAGCCGACGGCATGCTGGCGACCTGCATCCAGCACGAGATCGACCATCTGAACGGCGTGCTGTTCGTCGACTACCTGTCGATGCTGAAGCGCAACATGATCCTGCGCAAAGTCCAGAAGATGCAGCGCGCCTAACCTTCTGACGCCTAACCTTCTGACGTTGGACGACTCCTCATGACGCCGCTCCGCCTCGTTTTCATGGGCACGCCGGATTTCGCCGTGCCCAGCCTGCGCGCCCTGGCCGATGCCGGGCACGAGGTGGTCTGCGTCTACAGCCAGCCGCCCCGCCCCGCTGGGCGCGGGCAGCAGGTCCAGAAATCTCCGGTCCACCGCTTCGCCGAGGAGCGCGGCATCCCCGTGCGCACGCCCAAGTCGCTGCGCAACGCCGAAGCCCAGGCCGAGTTCGCCGATCTGAAGGCCGACGCCGCGGTGGTCGCCGCCTATGGGCTGATCCTTCCGCAGCCGATCCTCGACGCGCCGCGGCTGGGCTGCCTGAACGTGCACGGCTCCCTGCTGCCGCGCTGGCGCGGGGCCGCCCCGATCCAGCGCGCGATCCTGGCCGGCGACGCCGAGACCGGCATCACCATCATGCAGATGGACATCGGGCTCGACACCGGCGCCATGCTGCTGAAGGACGCGGTGCCGATCACCGCCGAGACCACCGCCAGCAGCCTGCATGACGCGCTCGCCGACATGGGCGCGCGGCTGATCGTCGAGGCGCTCGACGGCCTCGCCGCGGGCCGTCTGACCGCCGAGCCACAGCCCGAGGAGGGCGTGACCTACGCCGCCAAGCTGACGCGCGAGGATGGCCGGCTCGACTGGACGCGCGACGCCGCCTTCGTCGAGCGGCAGGTCCGCGCCTTCACGCCCTGGCCCGGCTGCTGGTTCGACGCCCCGACGCCGACCGGCGGGGTGGAGCGCATCAAGGTGCTGAAGGCCGAACCGGCCCCCGAAGCCCGGAATTCGGCGCCCGGCACGCTGCTCGACGACCGCCTGACCGTCGCCTGCGCCGACGGCGCCGTGCGCCTCACCCTGGTGCAGCGGCCCGGCAAGGCCCCGGTGGACGGCGCCGCCCTGCTGCGCGGCTTCGCCCTGCCCGTCGGCACCCGTCTCGGCGACGCCGCATGCAGCGCTGGAAACTGACCCTCGAATATGACGGCCGGCCCTTCGTCGGCTGGCAGCGGCAGGACAACGGCCCCTCCGTCCAGCAGACGCTGGAGGAGGCGATCGAGCGCCTGTCCGGCGAGACCGTGCGCGTCCACACCTCCGGACGGACGGACGCCGGGGTGCACGCGCTGGGGCAGGTCTGCCATTTCGACCTGGAAAAGCCCTTCACCGGGCTGAAGCTGCGCGACGCGCTGAACTTCCACCTGAGGCCCGCCCCGGTGGCCGTCCTGCTGGCCGAGGCGGTGCCGGAGGACTTCCACGCCCGCATGACCTGCCTGGGGCGCAGCTACGTCTTCCGCATCGTCAACCGCCGCGCCCCGCTCGCCCTTGAGACGGGCCGCGCCTGGCACGTCATGCGCCCGCTGGACGCCGAGGCGATGCACGCGGCAGCACAGGTCCTGGTCGGCCAGCACGACTTCACCAGCTTCCGCGCCGCGCTCTGCCAGGCCAACTCCCCGGTCAAGACGCTGGAGCGGCTGGCGGTGGAGCGGGTCGGCGACGAGGTCCGGGTGCACGCCGCCGCCCGCTCCTTCCTGCACCATCAGGTGCGCAACATGGTGGGCACGCTGGAGCTGGTCGGGGCCGGCAAATGGAGCGCCGACGACCTGCGCCGCGCGCTGGAGGCCCGCAACCGCTCCGCCGCCGGGCCGACCGCCCCGCCGGACGGTCTGTATTTCGTCGGCGCCCGCTACTGACACTCCCAAGGCGGCGTCTGGCGCTCGTCGCCAATTGCCGATAGACTCTCCGGCGAAGCACAACCGGCCGGGTTTCCGTCGCCGTGCACCGCCGTCCGCCGCGCCTGTTCCCGCCCTTTCTCCTGCTGATCGCCGCCCTGCTGCTGACCGGCTGCGGTGTGGACGGCGATCAGGCCGCGCTGTGCCGCAAGCTGATCCCCGCCTTCGACTCCGGCCCCGTCACCATCCTGGACACGGCCGAGATAGCGGGCGAGGAGCCGGCGCTACGCTTGACCTACCGCTCGGACATTGGCCGCGCGGAAACCGGGACCCACTGGATCGCCTGCCGCTTCGGTGGACGCTTCTTCGATTCGCGCCGGCACGAGCTGGTGGCGGTGGCCACCGACCGCATGGGGCGGCTGCGGCCCATGCAATTCACCATGCTGCGCATCTGGGCCGGCCTGCCCGCCGCCCGCCTCGGCCTGCCGCCAGAGTCGAGCGGCCCGGAACCGCGGCCGCGGACGGACTGGGCGCCGCTTCTCTTCTTCCTGCAACAGCTCATCAACGCGGCCACGGTGGCCTGCGTCTACGGGCTGCTGGCGCTGGGCTACACGCTGGTCTACGGCATCCTGGGACAGATCAACCTCGCCATGGGCGAACTGACCATGATCGGCGCCATGCTGACCGCCATGGGAGCGGCGGCGCTGGGCATGGCCGGGCTGGGCAGCCTGCCGCTGGCGGTGCTGGGGGTCTTCGCCACGGTGATGGCCTTCACCGCCGTCCAGGGCTGGACCATGGACCGGCTGGTGTTCCGCCGCCTGCGCCGCACCCACAATCACACGCCGCTGATCGCCGCGGTGGGCCTGTCCATCGCCTATCAGGAGGGGATGCGGCTCCTGCACGGCGCCCGCGACTGGTGGCCCGCCCAGTTCCTGGCCGACCGGCACGAGCTGCTCAGCGACGGCGCCTTCACCGTCACCGCCCTGACCTCGCAGGCCGTCATTCTGCTGATGACCGGCGGGCTGTATGCTCTGCTGTGGGCGATCATGCAGCGCACCGCCTACGGCCGCGCCCACCGCGCCTGCGCCGACGATGTGGGTGCGGCGGAGCTGGTCGGGGTAGATGTGGACCGCACCGTCGCCACCACCTTCGCAGTGGGCGGCGCGCTCGCGGCGGCGGCGGGGGCGGTGATCGCGCTCTATTACGGTGGGGTGAACTTCTACACGGGCTATCTGGTGGGCTTCAAGGCGCTGGCCGCCGCGGTGGTCGGCGGCATCGGGTCGGTCCCCGGCGCCATGCTGGGCGGCGCCCTGCTGGGGCTGGTCGAGACCTTCTGGTCGGCCTATTTCGCCATCGCCTACAAGGACATCGTGGCCTTCGGCCTGCTCACCCTCTTCCTGATCTACCGCCCGGACGGGCTGATGGGCCGAAGCCGCGGGCGGGGGGATTGAGGAAAGCGGAAACAGAAAAGCGGTGGCGGATGTCTCCGCCCCCGCTTCCGAAAACTCTGCCGGATGACAGCGCCGGATTACAACGACCGAACGTCCGTCAGGTGCCCGGTCACCGCCGCCGCGGCGGCCATGGCCGGGCTGAGCAAGTGGGTGCGCCCACCGCGGCCCTGGCGGCCCTCGAAGTTGCGGTTGGAGGTCGAGGCGCTGCGCTCGCCCGGCGACAGGCGGTCGGCGTTCATGGCGAGGCACATGGAACATCCCGGCTCGCGCCACTCGAAACCGGCCTCGGTGAAGATCTTGTCCAGACCCTCTTCCTCCGCCTGCTCCTTCACCAGACCGGAGCCCGGAACGACCAGGGCGCGCACGCCCTCGGCGACCTTGCGGCCCTGGGCGATCACCGCGGCGGCGCGCAGATCCTCGATGCGGCCATTGGTGCAGGAGCCGATGAAGACGGTGTCCACCTTCACGTCGGTCAGCTTCTGGCCGGGCTCCAGGCCCATGTAGGCCAGCGAGCGCTCGACGGCGGCGCGCTTGCCGGCGTCGGCCACGTCGGCCGGGTTCGGCACGGTCGCCGTGATCGGCAGCACGTCCTCCGGGCTGGTGCCCCAGGTGACCTGCGGGACGATGTCGGCGGCGTTCAGCACGACGGTGGTGTCGTAAACGGCGCCCTCGTCCGACGGCAGCGTCTTCCAGTACTCCACCGCCTGCTCCCAGGCGCCGGCCTTCGGGGCCAGGGCGCGGCCCTTCACATACTCGAAGGTCTTTTCGTCCGGGGCGATCAGGCCGGCACGCGCGCCGCCCTCGATGGCCATGTTGCAGACGGTCATGCGGCCTTCCATCGACAGGCCGCGGATGGCGTCCCCGGCGAACTCGATGACGTGGCCGGTACCGCCGGCCGTGCCGATCCGCCCGATGATCGCCAGCACGATGTCCTTGGCGGTCACGCCCTCCGGCAGTTCGCCGTCGACGCGGACCAGCATGTTCTTGGCCGGCTTCTGCAGCAGGGTCTGGGTGGCCAGCACATGCTCCACCTCCGACGTGCCGATGCCGAAGGCGAGCGCGCCGAAGGCGCCGTGCGTCGCCGTGTGGCTGTCGCCGCAGACGATGGTGGCGCCGGGCAGCGTGAAGCCCTGCTCCGGACCGACGATGTGCACGATGCCCTGGCGGACGTCGTCCATCGGGAAGTAGCGGACGCCGAAGTCGCGCGCGTTCTTGTCCAGCGTCTCGACCTGGATGCGGCTTTCCTCCTCGACGATGCCCTTGGAGCGGTCGGTGGTCGGCACGTTGTGGTCGGGCACGGCGAGGGTCGCTTCCGGACGGCGCACCGGACGGCCGGCAAGCCGCAGCCCCTCGAACGCCTGCGGGCTGGTCACCTCATGGACCAGATGGCGGTCGATGTAGAGGATGCAGGTGCCGTCGTCCTGACGGTGGACGACGTGGCTGTCCCAAATCTTGTCGAACAGGGTGCGCGGCTTGGACATAGCAACTCTCTCTCGCGGCAATTCTCTCTCGCAAACCACAGACCGGACGAACGAAGCGTGCGGTAAGAGGGCCGCACAATAGCCGTCTCTTTCAAGCAGGACAAGGCCGAGGCTGTGGAAAACACCCCGCATCCCGCACCGAAAAATCGCCGCTCCCCCGCGCCGCCCATCGGCTGGCGGGGAAGGCGCTCCTTATGGTAGCGTCCGCCCACCGATCTCCATTGCCCCATTCGATGAAGGGTCATCCCGTGACGGACCCCACTGTCCGCTGTGAACGCTGCGAACGGCCTTATCCCGCCGAGCTTCCCGGCTGCCCGAATTGCCGGCGCATCCGCCAGACCAACATCGCCATCGCCACCACCATGATCCTTCTGGTGCTGTTCGCCATCGGCGGCTGGTTCGGCATCCAGGTCTTCACCGGCTTCTCCACCGGCGGCACGCCGTAACGCCGGCCCCCTCGCGGGGCTGCCGCACCAGGAACGCAGACCTCCCACCCCCGCCCGCGCCGTAGGATGCGGCAAAATTCAGGGTTGGGAGGACTCATGGCGGATCAGGCCATGCCACGCGCCGCGGCCGGCCAGGGACCCGTGGGCGGTCCGGACACCGTGGTCTACGCGCAGCTTGCGGGAATCGTGTTGTTCTGGGGCGCCAACTGGCCCCTGATGAAGCTGGCCCTGTCCGACATCGGGCCGCTGACCTTCTGTCTTCTGCGCTTCGCCGGGGCGGCCGCGGTGCTGGCCCTGCTGTCGCGGGTGCTGCGCTTCCCCCTCCTGCCGCCGCCGGGGGAACGCTGGCCGCTGGCCCTGGTCGGGCTGCTCCAGATCGCCAGCATGCTGGATCTCAGCTCCATCGCGTTGCGGGTCGTGCCGCCGGGACGGGCCGCGGTGCTCGCCTACACCATGCAGATGTGGGCGCTGCCGCTGGGCGTGCTGCTCGCCGGGGAGCGTTTCACGCGCGGGCGGGTGATCGGTGCGCTGCTGACCTTCGCCGGCGTCCTCGTCTTCTTCAACCCGGCGCTGATGGACTGGAGCGACCCGGCGGTTCTGCTGGGCAACGGGCTGCTGCTGGCCTGCGCGCTGAGCTGGGCGCTCGGCGCCACCCTCTACCGCCGTCGCCGCGGCGGCTGGCGCACGCCCTTCTGGACCCAGACCTTCTGGCAGATCGCCGTCAGCGCCGTGGCGACCGCCCCACTGGCCCTGGCGGCGGAGCACGCCCGGCCGATCCACTGGACGCCCGCGCTGGGCACCGTGCTGGCCTTCAACTGGGTGATCGCCACGGGCCTGTGCTTCTGGTGGTGGGCGAAGTCGCTGACCGCCATGCCTGCGGCCCAGGCCGGGCAGATCATCTGCCTCGTCCCCGTCACCGCCCTGTTGACCCAACCCTCCCCCGCTCTCGGCGGACCGAAGGTCCGCCTGCCGCGTCAGCGCAAACCTATGGTTTGCGCGAGAGCTCCGCAGGGGAGGGCTTAAATCTCCTCCCCCTGCGAAAGCGGGGGGAGGTCGGGAGGGGGGCACCGACGCAACCAATTCCCCATTCCCCAACGCCAAACACCCGCCCGGATCGCTCCGGGCGGGTGCTGGTTCAGGCGTACCGAACGAAAGGGCGCCGGATTACTCCGCGGCGGCCTTCGTGTTGTTCATGCCACGGCCGGTCGTGCGCTCGGCGATACGGGCCGACTTGCCGCGACGGTCGCGCAGATAGTACAGCTTGGCGCGGCGGACGGCGCCCTTGCGGACCAGCTCGATCGACTCCAGACGCGGGCTGTAGAGCGGGAACACGCGCTCCACACCCTCGCCGTAGCTGATCTTGCGGACGGTGAAGGACGAGTTCACGCCGGCGTTCCGGCGGGCGATCACGACGCCCTCGTAAGCCTGGACACGCTCGCGCGTGCCCTCGACCACCTTCACGTTCACGCGGACGGTGTCGCCCGGCGAGAACACAGGAATGGTCTTGCCGCCGAGGGCCTTCTCGATCTGCTCCTGCTCGAGCTGCTGCAACAGGTTCATGACACTACCCCTTTCCATCGGTGCGCCTCGCGGCGGACCGTCACTCTGGTTTCGGGCCGCGCCGGCGACCCCGTTTTCCAATCTGACCCTCGGCCTTCCTGCCCGCCTCGTAGCGGTCCCACAGGTCCGGTCGCCGGGCCTGCGTGATCCGCTCCGCCTCGGCGAGCCGCCAGGCGCGAACCTTCTCGTGGTGGCCGGACAACAGGATGTCCGGAACCGACCGTTCCACACCCTGCCCGTCGGTCCAGACCGCGGGCCGGGTGTAGTGGGGGTATTCGAGCAACCCCCGTTCGAAACTTTCCTCGCCCGCCGTCTCCACATTGCCCATGACACCGGGGAGCAAGCGCACCACGGCGTCGATCAGGCACAGGGCGGCGGTCTCGCCGCCGGACAGCACGAAATCCCCGAGGCTGACCTCCTCAAGGCTGTGCGCGTCCAGCACCCGCTCATCCACCCCTTCGTACCGGCCGCAGAGCAGGGTGACCACCGGGGTGGCCGCCAACTCCTTGACCAGCTCCTGGTCGAGCACCCGTCCGCGAGGCGACAGGTAGATCGCCCGTCCGCGTCCAGGAGTGCCCGGAGGACCCGCCGTCGCGGTCAGAGCCGCGTCCAGCACGTCGGGCCGCATGACCATGCCGGCCCCTCCGCCGAAGGGAGTGTCGTCGACGGAGCGGTGTTTATCGCGCGCGAACGTGCGAATGTCCACTGATTCCAACGCCCAGACTCCATTTTCCAGCGCCTTTCCCGCGAGGCTGAGCCCCAGCGGACCCGGAAACATCTCCGGGAACAGCGTCAGAACCTTGGCCGTCCAGGCAAGAGAACCGGAAGCGCCGTGATTCACGGGCCGGTCCCCTCGTCTTCAGCGACATCCGCGCCTTCCGGCGCATCCTCTCCGTCCTTTTCCGCCTCGCCTTCGCGCGCTTCGATGACGGCGGGAAGATCGACCACGACGCGGCCTCCCTTCACATCGACCACCGGAACGCAGGCGCGGGTGAAGGGCAGCATCTCCAGCGGCCCCGATTCCGTGCGGATCTCCAGCACGTCACCGGCTCCGAAGTCGTACAGCGCCTTCACCGTGCCCCAGACGGTGCCGTCGGCGAGTTCCGCACGCAGCCCGATCAGGTCCGCGTGGTAGAACTCGTCCTCGTCCTCCGTCTCGGGCAAGGCGGAACGGTCCACATAAAGGCGGACGCCGGTCAGTTCCTGCGCCTGTTCGCGCGTGGCGATGCCATCGACGCGGACCAGGAACAGGTCCTTCATGGTGCCCTGAAGCGTCAGCGCGAAGCGCTCCTGCGAAGCGGGGGAGGGAGGGACCCGCGCGCAAGCGCGGGAGGGTGGGGGCAAACACGCCGATCCTTATCAGCCCTCGGCGGCGGCCTTGGCGGCGGCCTCGGCCTTCAGACGCTCCTGCGCCTTGGCCTTCGGGGCGGACTTCTTCGGGGTCTCGCGGATTTCCGGCTTGGCGATCAGGCCGGCGTTCGCCAGGAACAGGGCGACGCGGTCCGTCGGCTGGCCGCCGACCGACAGCCAATGCTTGGCGCGCTCGGCGTCCAGGACGATGCGCTGCTCGTGCTCGCGCGGCAGCATCGGGTTGTAGGTGCCGATCTTCTCAATGAAGCGGCCGTCGCGCGGGCTGCGGGCGTCGGCGACGACGATCGAGTAGAACGGACGCTTCTTGGCGCCGCCACGGGCCAGACGGATCTTCAGGGACATGGGACAGTCGCTTCCTTGGTGTAGTCGCTTGGTGTGCGGTTGAAGGTAATCGCGCTCATCGCGCGGTTGCTTTCGCCGGGGATCAGTTCGGTCCCCGGAAATTCTTCGGCAGGAGGCTCTGCAGCCCGTGGCGCATCAGCCCCTTCTGCCCCAGCTTCTGCACCTGCTTCATCATGCCGCGCATGGTGTCGTACTGCTTGAGCAGCTTGTTCACCTCCTGCACGCTGGTGCCGGAGCCGGCGGCGATGCGCTTGCGGCGCGATGCCTTGATGAGCTCGGGGTGCTTGCGCTCCTTCTTCGTCATCGAGGAGATGATCGCCTCCTGGCGTTTGATCACCCCGTCGTCGATGTTCGCGTCCTTGAGCTGGTTCTTGATCTTGCCAATGCCCGGCAGCATGCCCATCAGGCCGGACATGCCGCCCATCTTGCGCAGCTGCTTGAGCTGGGAGGCCATGTCGTCGAGGTCGAAGCCCTGGCCCTTCTCCATCTTGCGGGCGAGCTTCTCGGCCTCTTCCTTGTCGATGCTCTCGGCGGCCTTCTCGACCAGCGACACCACGTCGCCCATGCCGAGGATGCGGCCGGCGATGCGGTCGGGGTGGAAGGCCTCCAGGGCGTCGATCTTCTCGCCCATGCCCAGCAGCTTGATCGGCTTGCCGGTGATCTGGCGCATCGACAGGGCGGCACCGCCGCGGGCGTCGCCGTCCACGCGGGTCAGCAGGATGCCGGTGATTCCCACCTTGTCGTTGAAGTTGGTGGCGACCGTCACCGCGTCCTGGCCGGTCATGGCGTCGGCGACCAGCAGCGTTTCCGCCGGCTTGGTCGCGTCGCGCACGGCCGCGACCTCGGCCATCAGCTCCTCGTCGATGGACAGGCGGCCGGCGGTGTCGAGCATGACCACGTCGTAGCCTTCGCGCCGGCCGGTCTCGATGGCGCGGCGGGCGATGGCGACGGGGTCCTGGCCGGGAACGATCGGCAGGGTGGCGACGCCGGTCTGCTCGCCCAGGACCTTCAGCTGCTCCTGCGCCGCCGGACGGCGCACGTCCAGCGAGGCCATCAGGACCTTCTTGCGGTCCCGGTTCTTCAGGCGCAGCGCGATCTTGGCGGTGCTGGTGGTCTTGCCCGAACCCTGCAGGCCGACCATCAGGATCGGCACGGGGGCGGCGGCGTTGAGGTTGATCTCCTCGCCCTGCCCCAGCATCTCCACGAGGTTGTCGTGGACGATCTTGATGACCTGCTGGCCGGGGGTGATCGAGCGCAGGACCTCCTGGCCGATCGCGCGTTCCTTGACCTGGTTGACGAACTGCTTGACCACCGGCAGGGCGACGTCGGCCTCCAGCAGCGCCACGCGCACCTCGCGCAGCGCAGCGTTGACGTCCTCCTCGCTCAGCGCGCCACGGCGGCGCAGCTTGTCGAAGATGTCGCCCAGGCGTCCGGTCAGGCCATCGAACATGGGTCAGCGGTCCTCAGTTTCGGTCTCCATCCGCTCGAACACGATCGGCTCAAGCACAAACGAGCCAGTGCGCGAAACTCGCGGACTGGCGGAGGTCCCCGGCACACAGGCCGATGGTACCCGGTCGATGGCTCGACGGATGCAGGTCGGCGGACCATACGCATCACGGGAGGCGGAGTCAACCACGCAGCAACGGCATGCCGTGCGGGAGCCTCTTGCGCAACGGCGCGCAAAGGGCCACTATTTCCACACACAACCAAGGGCTTTGCGGCCCGGGAACAGCGCCCGCGATAGAACGCATTCGAGGCGTACTTGAATAAAGCGTTACCGGTTGTTAACTTTTTCTTCGCGGCTCTCCTTTAGAGTGTGCCGCGACTCCAACCCGGGATTTCCCTGATGCCCCCCGCGCAAGGCTTCGGAACGAACACACCGCGCACGAAGCTGACACAAAGTCAGCTGAACACGATCCTGCTCCGGCATCAGGCTTTCCGGAAAAGCCAGCCGGGCGGTGTGCGCGCGAACCTGAAGATGCGCGACCTGTCGCATCTGGACCTGTCCGGCATCGACCTGTCCGACGCCGACCTGTCCGGGGCGAAGCTGTTCAGCGCCCGGCTGACGCGGGCCAACCTGACCAACGCCAACCTCTACGCCGCCGACCTACGGCTGGCGAACCTGGAGAAGGCCGACCTGCGCCGCGCCGACCTGCGCGGCGCCTGCCTGCGCGGCGCCGTGCTGTCGGAAGCCATGCTGGTGGAGGTGGACCTGCGCGACGGCACGTTGCTGCATTACACCCCGTCGGGCGAGATGATGCCGCACAATTTCGAGGATTCGGTCCTGACCTCGGAGCTGACGGCGGCGGTCATCCGCGGCGCCGACCTGTCGCGGGCCAAGGTGGCGAACGCCTTCGTCATGCAGACCGACCTGACGGACGCGATCCTGCGCGGCACCAAGTTCATGCGGGCCAACCTGACGAACTCCAACCTGACGGGCTGCGACCTGACCGACGCCGACCTGTCGGAGGCCAACCTGTCCGGCGCCCGGCTGTCCGGCGCGGTGATGACCAACTGCGCCATCGGGCGCGCCAACTTCACCAACGCCAACCTGATCGGCGCCATCCTGGACGCGGCCCAACTCCGCTCGCCCAACCTGTCCGCCGCGGTGATGGCGAAGGTTCTGGAGAATCCGGACGACGACCTGCGCGACATCCTGACCCTGCACCTCTCCTGGATCGACAGCGGCGGCAAGGACGGCAAGCGCGCCGACCTCTCCTCGCTCGACCTGTCGGGGCGCACCCTCGACGGCATCAACCTGTCCGCCGGCATCCTGCAATGCATCACGCTGCGCGGCGCCTCGATGATGGGCACCTCGCTGGCCATCGCGGACCTGTCGCTGTCGGACCTGCGCAAGGTGAACTTCACCAAGGCCGACCTGCGTGGCGTCAATTTCGAGCGGGCGACGCTGACCGGCGCCAACCTGACCGAGGCGCAGCTCGGCCCCGTGCACATCCAGGGATCGAGCAGCCACGTCTGGCGGGCCAACCTCCAGCGCGCCCGCATGGGCATGGCCGTTCTGAAGGACGCCGACCTGCGCAAGGTGAACCTGTCCGGCGCCAACCTCGCCGGGGCGGACCTGCGCGGCGCCAACCTGAGCGAGGCCGACCTGACCGGCACCGACCTGACCGGCGCGGACCTCGACGGCACGGTGCTGGACGGCACCAGCCTGACCGACGCCATCGGGATCGAGGAGATGACCGGGACCTGATCCCGGCTTGAGGACACCGCCTTCAGGGGCGCCGCTGCGTCCAGGGGCCGGAGCGGTAGGCGGTGCGGACGTGGTTGATCAGCAGATTGCGCGCGTCGATCAGCTGGGCCATGCGGTCGCGGCAGGCGACCACCCCGGTATCCGGATGGTAGACGGGGGCTAGTTCGCGGAAGCGCTTCACCACCCGGTCCTCGTCAAAGCACCATTCGTTGACGAAGCCGAACATCTGCGCGGCGTCGCGCACCTGCGTCAGCTTGCCGTCCAGCGGGCGGAAGGACACCCGTTCCAGCGCGTGGGCCAGCGCCTTGTTGCGGTAGGTCAGCGTTTCCACCGCGCCTTCCAGCCGCCCCGCCTCCTCGGCGGGCATCAGCCGACAGCCGGGTTCGGCCAGCGCCAGCGCCGCCGCCATCGCCCGGCGGATCGCCGCTTCGCTGTGGCCGGGCGGCAGCCGTAACTCCAGCACCGTCCGCTCCGCACCATCGTCCGGTGCCCCCGGGTCCGGCCTGCGGTCGGGCGCCAGCAGCAGCGCGGCGGCGGTGAGCGCTGACAGGTCGGTTCCGCGCTTGGCGGCCAGACGGACCGCCGCCGCTGCGAAAGCGGGGGCACAGGGAACCCGGTAGGGGATGGCGGGCGAAACGCCGACGCTCCGGGCCGACGGGAAGAACCCGGCGTCCGCTTCGGTCAGCGCGGCGAAGGGATAGCCATCCGGAGCGGTCATGAAGGGCACCAACGCGTCGTGCGTGTGGCGCGACTCTAACGCAATCCCTGGATTCCGCGCAACGGCCCACCCCGTCGCAGGAGGTGTAACGCGGAACGCGTCATCCCCTGCCTGTCCGCGCTAGCACAGCCGCGCTCACCCAGCCGGTCAGCGGTGCATCATCGTCGGTTTGGCCGGCAGCTTCTGCAGCATGTCCTCGATGTAGGCCTCGTCGCTCTTGCCCGACATGGCGGCGAAGCCCTTCAGCATCTGGCTGCCGAAACTGAAGACGCCGGTCAGGTCGATCTTCCAGGCCCCGCCCTCGCGCACGAAGTCGGCGGGAACCAGGGCCGGGCGGTTGTCGACCATCAGCAGAGCGGAGGCGCGGTCGCCGCGCACCCGCACCGGGCCGAGCCCGCTGCTGCCGATGACGTTGGGGCCGAGCCAGCCGTTCTTCATGCCGTGATCGGCCAGCTCGCCGAGCGACATGCGGCGCAGGTCGGCCGGACTGACGTAGCGGCGCAGGCCCATGGCGGCGAACTTCTCCGCCGGCTCCAGCTTGGCGAGTCCGGAGTCGTTGCCGCTGCGGGCGACGCCGCGCACTTGCTCCAGCTTGTCCAGCGACGCGCGGGACAGCAGCGGAACGACCGCCGCGCCACGCTTCTGCGCCAGGGCGGAGCGGGCGCTGTCAAAGACCGCCGCGACCTCCCGCTCCTCGGGGGAGGCGGGCGGCGGGGCGGCGAAGGCCGGAATGGAAAAACCGAGGAACAGCAGCAGGAAAGCCAGGGCGCGCATGGACAGGTCCGTGTGGTGACGCGGCGTCAGACTTTCTCCTCGACTCCGAAGAAGGCGAGCTGCCAGCGCATCTCGTCGTCGGACATCGGGTAAAGGACGCCTTCCCTTGCCATAAGCGCGGTTTTTGGCGGAATCTGGGCGATGCGCAATTGCACCTGCCGGGCGAAGCGCATCGACAGGCCGCAGCGCCAGACCAGCGAGGTGACGGCGCGCGGGGCGTGGGTGCCGATGATGCGGTCGATGATCGGCATGGGAAGCTGCGCCAGCTCGCCCAGACCGGCCAGGACGAAGGCCCGGTCGCCCTCCGCCAGCGCGCCTTCCAGCAGCTTCTCCGTCAGCTTGCCTTCCTTGTTCAGCCTGGCCGCCTTGTCGGACGGGCGTTCGGCCGCCTTGTCCTTGTCGCCCGGCAGATGGCCGAGCTCCTCCTCCCCGAAATCGACGAGGCCGCGGGCAACGCCGGGACCGCCACCGCCGTTGCCGCCGGCCCCGCGGTTGACCCGCGCCCGCACGCCCTCGGCCAGGGCGTGGGCGGCAGCGGGGTCGAGGTCGGTGCGCTCCCGCAGGACCTTCAGCAGGTTGTCGGCGACGAAGCTCGCCAGGCGCGCCACGGCGCGGGCGGGCAGGCGCGGGCGGCGCACCAGCGGAGCGTGCCAGGGCTCGTGCTGCGGCGCCTGATCGAGGATGCGGTCCAGCGTCTCCTCGCGGATCTGGGCCGAGGGGTTGGCGAGCAGCGCGGTCATCGCCGCCTCGTCGTCGGAGCGCGCGATGGCGTCGGCGACGGAGGCCGAGACCTGCTTGCGCCCGGCGATCGCCGACAGGGCGCCGGCCACCGGCCCGCGCATGATGATGTCGGCCAGATCCTCGTCGGTCAGGATCGGCGAGAATTGCAGGACCGGGGCGCAGACCGACAGCTCCACGTCGCGGGCCAGCGTGTTGATGACGCCGTGGGGGGCGCCGGGCAGCTCCTTCAGCGCCTCCGACAGAATGCCGCGCACCTCCGTCGCCTGGTCGCGGGCCAGTGCCTCCAGGCATTCCAGCGTCAGCCGCTCAATCTGCGACGCCTGGTCGGCGGACAGGTCGGGCAGGAGCCGGGCGACCTTCTGGGCCAGGGCGCCACGCACCGCGACCTCCCGGTCGGTGGCCAGCATCAGGTCGGCCTGCCGCGGCGTGCCGGCGTTGGTGGCGATGGCCTCACGCACCTCCGCCGCCGCGTCGGCGGCCAGGAAATAGAGCAGCTCCGGCCGGGTCTCGGGCGACGCGGCGACGCGGCGACGCACCGCCGGGTCGGCGCTGCGCGCCATCCGCTTGGCCGCCTCGTAATCGGCGGGGTCGAGAAGCTGGGGCTCGGCGCGGTCGCCGCGGGTGGTCATAGGAACGCCTCCGCGACGGGAGCGCTTTCCCCCCGGGGGGCCGGGGCAACGGCGTAATGGCCCTTTCCGCGCTTCTTGGCGTCGTACATCGCCGAGTCGGCGCGGTCGGTCAGCTCCTGCACGGTCTCGCGTCCCACCCGGTGCACGGCGATGCCGATGGAGAGTCCCAGCGGCTTATCCGGGCCGGCGGAGAGATGGCGCAGCGCGGCCATCCCGGCCAGCAGCCGTTCGGCCACCGCCACCGCCTGCCCCTCGTCGGTGCGGCCCAGCCACAGCACGAACTCGTCGCCGCCCAGCCGTCCCGGCAAGTCGCCGGGCCGGACGCCGTTGGTCAGCAGCCCGCCGATGGCCATCAGCACGGCGTCGCCCTGCTGATGCCCATGCAGGTCGTTCACCGCCTTGAAATTGTCGAGGTCCACGTAGAGCAGCGCGGACGGCCCGGTGTCCGGGCGGCCGAGCACCTCCTCCAGCCGCTCGAAGAAGGTGCGGCGGTTGAACAGGCCGGTCAGCCCGTCGCGTTCCGACAGGCGGCGCAACCGCTCCTGATAGGCCAGATGCGCGTGGGCGATGCCGATGTGGTCGGCCACGCCGGACAACAGCATCCGGTCCTCGTCGTCCCAGGGATCGGAATCGTCGCCGCGCCAGATGACCACGGCGCCGTTGACGGCCTGCCGATGCTCCGTCCGGGCGGCCAGCAGCCGGTTCGCCCCCAGGGTCAGCTCATGCGGGTCCTCGCTGCCGGCGATCTCCTCCAGAACGGGGTGCGACAGGTCGGACAGCAGCTCCTCCGGGATCTCCGCGGCGAAATCGGCGGCGGGGCGCAGGGCGCCGGTTTCCGTCGCGCGGTAGATGCGGCAGCCGTCGGCGCCCAGCGCGCGGGCGGTTTCCACCGCGGCGACGTGCAGCGCCTTCTGGGCGTCGAGCTGGTCGCGCAGCGTGTGGACGATGTGGGCGAGCATCTTCTCGCGGTTGCGCACCCGCGCCAGCTCGGCGGAGCGCAGCACCTGCTCCGTCGTCTCCCGGCAGACGCCGCGCGCGCCCATCCATTCACCCTGCGGGCCGAACAGCGGCACCGCCGACACCACGAAGCAGGCGGGCAGATCGTCCACCCGCTTCAGCCACAGCTCCGCCTGATCGACGGGGCGGCGGCTGTCGAACGGCAACGGCAGGTCGCCCCACTCGGTCACCGCCAGATCCTTGGGGTTGCGACCAATCAACGCATCGGGGGTGTAGCCCAGCGCACCCTTGGGCGTGACGAAGACGAATCGCCCGTCGCTGCCCGTTTCCCAGGCGAAATCGCTCGAAACCTCGACGAGATCCTTGTAGCGGCGGCGCGACTCGATCAGCGTCTGGCGGAGCTGCCGCTCCAGCGTGGCGTCGCGTCCAAGCAGCAGGATTTCCCCGTCGGGCAGCGGCGTGGCCGCCCATTCGACGATCATCACGCCGCGCGGCAACTCCACCGGAAGGGAGCGCAGGCCCGGCGCGACGCTGCACATCGCCAGCCACCCCTGGATGTCCGCGAGCCAGCGCCCGCCGGCGCACAGCAGCTCGTCCGCGGCGGCGTTCGCGGCGGCAACCGCGTGAGCGGAATCCAACCGGATCGCCGGACCGGGGAATGCGGCCAGGAGCGTGGGGGTAAGGATGACGCCGGGCGGGTTGGCCGGCGGAACTTCGGATGTTGGGTCTGCGGACACGGTGCGAACCTGAGACTGCGCGGGGCGGAGTATACCGGAAAAATGCGTTTCTTTGCCGAATCTTTCTTCAGGCGGTCCGGGCACTGGCCATACGCAACCATTCATTGAAAGCAATTCCGTTCCGGAACGGAAACGGGCCATGCGGCGAAGCGGCTTGCGGGCGGGCCGGCGAAGCCCCATTCTTCAGCCCATGATGGCTTCCCTTCGCGATACCGGGGTCTGGATCTTCGACCTCGACAACACCCTCTATCCCGCCTCCTGCAACCTGTTCGCCCAGGTGGACCGGCGCATCGGCGATTTCATCGCCGGGCATTTCGGCATCACCTACGACGAGGCGCGCGTCATGCAGAAGCGCTTCTTCCGGGAGCACGGAACGACGCTGCGCGGCCTGATGGTGGAGCACGACGTCGATCCTGTGCCTTTTCTGGATTACGTGCACGACATCGACGTCAGCCCGGTGGCCCCCTGCCCCGACATGGCGGACGCGCTGAACCGGCTGCCGGGGCGCAAGATCATCTACACCAACGGTTCCGTCCGCCACGCCGAGAACGTGACGCGCCAGTTGGGCATCGACGGCTGCTTCGAGGCGACCTTCGGCATCGTCGAGGCGGGCTATGTGCCCAAGCCCGACCCGCGCCCCTACGACATCCTGGTGGACCATTACGACATCGACCCCGCCCGCGCCTGCATGGTGGAGGACATCGCCCGCAACCTCGTCCCCGCCCACGCCCTGGGCATGACGACCGTGTGGGTGCGCAGCGAGGCCGACTGGGCCCGCCCCGACCAGGGCGGAGTCGGCACCGGCAACCACATCGACCACACCGTCGACGACCTGCCGGCTTGGCTGGAGGAGATCGCGGGCTGAGCGGCGACCGCAAGGCCCTTCTTCCCCCCGTAGAACCCTTTAAGAACAAGGCAACGTTGACAAGGCGGCGCGGCCCGGCCCATGTTCCGAACCCTCGAACAGACAGCCCAGCGAATGCCGCCATGAGCCACGCCAGCCTCGAATCCGCCGTCAACGCCGCGTGGGAAACCCGCGACACCCTGAACGTTTCGACCAAGGGCGCCGTCCGCGACGCCGTCGAGGAGGCCCTGTCCGGCCTCGACTCCGGCGACCTGCGCGTGGCGCAGAAGACGGACGCCGGGTGGGTCGTGAACCAGTGGCTGAAGAAAGCGGTCCTGCTGTCCTTCCGCCTGAACGCCAACGAGACGATCCCCGGCGCGCCGGGTGGCGCCTCCTGGTACGACAAGGTGCCGCCGAAGTTCGAAGGCTGGTCCGAGGCGCAGTTCCAGGCCGCCGGCTTCCGCGCCGTTCCGGGCGCGGTCGTCCGCCGCTCCGCCTACGTCGCGCCGAACGTCATCCTGATGCCCAGCTTCGTCAACGTCGGCGCCTATGTCGACAGCGGCACCATGGTGGACACCTGGGTCACCGTCGGTTCCTGCGCGCAGATCGGCAAGAACGTCCATTTGTCGGGCGGCGTCGGCATCGGCGGCGTGCTCGAGCCGCTCCAGGCCAATCCGGTCATCATCGAGGACGATTGCTTCGTCGGCGCCCGCTCCGAGGTGGTCGAGGGCGTGATCGTCGAACGCGGCGCCGTCCTGTCCATGGGCGTCTTCATCAGCGCCTCGACCAAGATCATCGACCGCAACACCGGCGAGGTCTTCGTCGGCCGCGTCCCGGCCTACTCCGTCGTGGTGCCGGGCACCCTGCCGGGCAAGCCGCTGCCCGACGGCACGCCGGGTCCGGGCCTCTATTGCGCGGTGATCGTGAAGCGGGTGGACGAGCAGACCCGCGCCAAGACCTCCATCAACGACCTGCTGCGCGACTGACGCCGGGGAAGACCACACGATGAGCACCGCCGCCGCCGCTCCCACCTTCGACCCCTGCGATCCCGTCGCGGTGGCGCAGGCCCTGATCCGCTGCCCCAGCGTGACGCCCGAGGACGGCGGCGCTCTGGGCGTTCTGGAGGCGGCGCTGGCGCCGCTGGGCTTCGCCTGTCACCGCCTGCGGTTCGAGGAGGGGGGCACGGCGCCGGTGGACAACCTCTACGCCCGTCTGGGCACGGAGGGGCCGAACTTCTGCTTCGCCGGGCACACCGACGTGGTGCCCCCCGGCGAGCGGAAGGGCTGGTCCATCGATCCCTTCGCCGCGGAAATCCACAACGGCCGCCTCTATGGCCGGGGTGCGGTGGACATGAAGGGGGCCATCGCCGCCTTCGTCGCCGCCGCGGCCCGCCACGTCAGGGCCGGCGGCGCGCCCAAGGGCTCGATCAGCCTCCTGATCACCGGGGACGAGGAGGGGGTCGCCATCAACGGCACCCGCAAGGTGCTGGACTGGTTGCAGGCCAGGGGCGAGACGCTCGACGCCTGCGTGGTCGGGGAGCCGACCAACCCCAAGGCGCTGGGCGACATGATCAAGATCGGGCGGCGCGGCAGCATGACCGCCTTCCTGACCGTCCACGGCGCGCAGGGGCATGTCGCCTACCCGCATCTGGCCGACAACCCGCTGCCGCGTCTGGCCCGCATGCTGGCGGCCATCACGGCGGAGCCGCTGGACGCCGGCACCCCGCATTTCCAGCCGTCGAACCTGGAACTGACCACCATCGACGTGGGCAACCCGGCGCACAACGTCATCCCGGCGCAGGGCAAGGCGACGCTGAACATCCGCTTCAACGACCTGCACACCGCCGACACGCTGCTGGCGTGGCTGCGCGAGCGGCTGGACGGGGTGGGCGGCGCCTACGAGCTGGACCATTTCGTGTCGGGCGACAGCTTCCTGACCCCGCCCGGCCCACTGACCGAACTGGTGGCGGACGCCGCGGAGCGCGTCACCGGGCGCCGTCCCGAATATTCGACGACCGGCGGCACGTCGGACGCCCGCTTCATCAAGAATTTCTGCCCGGTGGTCGAGTTCGGCCTCGTCGGGCAGACGATGCACAAGGTGGACGAGCACACCGCGCTGGACGACCTGACCCGCCTGACCGACATTTACGGCGAGGTTTTGCGGAACGTCTTCGACCGGATCGGTTGACGTAAGGCCCCCTCCGACCGTTTCCCCCACCCTCCGGTGACCGCAACATGCCGCTGACCGCCCGGGACGTCGCCTCCTCCGTCTTCGGCGCCTATCGCCTGGCCCGGTTCGACCCCACCGGATTGCAGCATCTGGACCGCACCCCCGAAGGGGCGTGGAAGTCCTTCTACGCCGCGGTGATCGTCGCCCCGGCCTGGACGCTGCTGCTGGCGATCCGGCTGTGGGACCAGGTGCCGGACACGCCGCTGTTCCAGCTCGTGGTGGTGGAGGCCATCGCCTACGTCATCAGCTGGACGGCCTTCCCCGTGGTCATGCACGGGGTGAGCGGGCTGCTGGACCGGCAGAACCGCTACATCGATTTCCTGTGCGCCTACAACTGGTCGTCGGTCGTGCAGATGAGCATCTATCTGCCGGTGGTGATCCTGGCCGCCACGGGGATTCTGCCCGGCCGGATCTCCGAAGGGCTGGTGTTCGGCATCATGCTGGCGATGTTGACCTACCAGTGGTTCGTCATGCGCACGGCGCTGGACATCTCCGGCGTCGCGGCGGCGGTTCTGGTCCTGCTCGACCTGTTCCTGTCGGCGCTCATCACCGATTTCGCCGACGGGCTGCTGTAGGAGTGATTGCCCCCACCCCGGCCCTCCCCCGCTTCGCAGGGGAGGGAGAATCAAGTCCCCTCCCCTGCGATAGCGGGGGAGGGTTTGGGTGGGGGCAAGAACGCCTACCCCTCACACCCCGCGGGTGCTGACGCCCGCGTCGGCGAAGGTCGCCATGCCGGCGTGGCAGGCACAGGCCGACTTCACGATGTTGATGGCCAGCGCCGCGCCCGAGCCCTCGCCCAGACGCATCCCCAGATCGAGCAGCGGCTCCTTGCCGATGGCGGCCAGCAGATGGTCGTGGCCCGGCTCGACGGAGCGGTGGGCGACCATGCAGTGGTCGAGCGCCCGGCGGTCGGCCTTGAACAGCACCGCCGCCGCCGCCGTGCAGGCGTAGCCGTCGAGCAGCACCGGCACCCGCGCCATGCGGGCGGCCAGGATGGCGCCGGCGATGGCCGCCAGCTCATAGCCGCCGAAGCAGCGCAGCGCCTCGAACGGGTCGTCCTTGGCCTGCGGGTTGGCGGCCAGACCGGCCTCGACGGCGGCGACCTTGCGGGCCAGCCCCTCGTCGTCCACACCGGTGCCGCGGCCCGTCCAGTCCTTGGCCTCGCCGCCGAACAGGGCGTGGCAGAGCGCCGCCGCCGCTGTGGAGTTGCCGATGCCCATCTCGCCGAGCGCCAGAAGCTGGACCCCCGTCTCCACGGCCATCATGCCGTAGGCCATGGCCTGGCAGCAGTCCTCCTCGCCCATCGCCGGACCTTCGGTGAAGTCGGCGGTGGGGGTCTCCAGGTCCAGCTCGTAGACGCGCAGGTCGGCGTCGGCCACCTCGCAGAGCTGGTTCACGGCGGCGCCGCCGTTCTGGAAGTTCTGGACCATCTGGGCGGTCACCGCCGCCGGGTAGGCCGAGACGCCGCGCGCGGCGACGCCGTGGTTGCCGGCGAAGACGGCGACCCGCGGGCGGCGCACCTCCGCCGGGTGCTGGCCCTGCCACGTCGCCATCCACTGGGCGATCTCCTCCAGCCGGCCGAGCGCGCCCGCCGGCTTGGTGAGCTGCCGTTCGCGCTGGAGGGCCGCCGTGCCGGCGTCGAGGTCCGGCCCCGGCAGGTTGCGCACCAGCGCACGGATTTCCTCGAAGGTGATGGCGGGCTGCGTGTTGCTCATGGCGAAGGGTCCTGACGCTGACGGCAGAGGATGAGATCGGAAAGCGATGAAAAAAGCGGCGCGACCTTGGACCATTCCCGATCCGCTGTCAAAGCGCCTCTCGTCCTGTCTGTTATCCGTTGCGGCGGGCCTGGGGTTGCCGTACTCCGAAGCGCCATGCTTGAGGATCCCCCCGCCCCGTCCACCGCCCGCTGGACCGCCCCCCGTTGGATTGCCGACTTGGCGCTGGCCGTCGTCTTCCTGACGCGGCTGCCGCTGCGCCTGTCCGGCCCGCTGGCCGAGGACGCCCACGCCCGCGCCATGGGCTGGTTCCCCCTGGTCGGCGCCGGGGTCGGGCTGTTCGGCGGCGCCGTCTACGGGCTGGCAGCACTGGCCCATCTGGCGCCGCTGCCGGCGGCGCTGCTGGCGCTGGGCGCGATGGTCTGGCTGACCGGCGCCCTGCACGAGGACGGGGCGGCGGACGTCGCCGACGGCTTCGGCGGCGGGCGCGACAAGGCTCGCAAGCTGGAGATCATGCGGGACAGCCGGGTCGGCAGCTACGGCGTGCTGGCCATCGTCTTCTCGGTCGCGGTTCGCGCCTCGGCGCTGGCGGCGCTGGCCGAACCGCGCCTCGTCATCCCCGCCCTGCTCGCCTCGGGCGCCCTGTCGCGCGGCGGCATGGCGGTGATCGCCCGATTCATGGACCCGGCCCGCGCCGACGGCCTCGCCGCCCGGCAGGGACGCCCGTCGCCCGGCACGGTGGCCCTGTCGCTGGCGCTGGCGCTGGCCGTGGCCATGGCGGCGCTGCAGGGGCTGGCCGCTGCCGCGGTCCTCTCGGCCGCGCTGGCCGTCCTGGCGGTGGCGTGGCAGGCGCGGCGGCAGATCGGCGGCCACACCGGCGACGTGTTCGGCGCCGCCCAGCAGGTGGCGGAGGCCGCCGTTCTGCTCACCCTGGCCGCGACTGTTGCATGAAAAACACTCGCTGGTGGCTCATCCGCCACGCTCCCGTCCCGAATCCGGGAAACGTGATCTACGGACAGAGCGATCCCGCCGCCGACACCGGCGATTCCGACGCGCTGGCGGCGCTGGCGGCGCGGCTGCCCCCGCAGGCGGTTTGGGTGACCTCGCACCTGCGCCGCACGCGGCAGACGGCGGCGGCGCTGCGGCTGCCCGGCAGCGACATGGCGTTGGTCGAGCGGGCGCTGGCCGAACAGGATTTCGGCCGCTGGGAAGGGCTGTCCCATGACGCCGTGGCGGAGTTGCATCCCGAGGAGGTCCGCCGATTCTGGAGCGATCCGGCAACGGAGGCCGCACCGGACGGCGAGAGCTTCGCGGCGGTGATGGAGCGGGTCGCCGGCGCCGTCGCCCGGTTGACCGACCTCTACGCCGGGCGCGACATCGTGGCGGTGATCCACGGCGGGTCGATCCGCGCGGCGCTGGCGCTCGCCCTGAACCTGACGCCACAGGCGGCGCTGCGGCTGGCGGTGGCGCCACTGTCGCTGTCGCGGATCGACCATTACGGCAGCGAGGAGGGCGGTTCCTGGTCGGTCGCGGCCCTGAACGCGCTCGGAACCTTTCCAGGCAGCGCGCGTTGACCGGACTCCGTTGGGCTACCAATAGAGGGTCAGACCATGGCAAGAAGCGCTGACGATCGCGAGGCCGCCGAGAAGCTCTGGGGCATGATCAAGGGCGTCCGCATCTGCATGATGACGACGCTGGACGAAAACGGCATTTTGCATTCCCGCCCGATGGCGACCCTGCCGCACGCGGGATTCGACGATGGAACCTTGTGGTTCTTTACGCGCGCCGACTCGCCGAAGGTCCATGAACTGAAGACGCACTGGCGCGTCAACCTGTCCTACGCCGACCCCGACAAGCAGGATTACGTCTCGGTGTCCGGGGTGGCGGAGACGGTGCGCGACCGTGACAAGATCCGCTTCCTGTGGCGGGACATCCTGTCCACCTGGTTCCCGCAGGGGGTGGACGACCCCGATCTCGCGCTGTTGAAGGTCAGCGTCGATCAGGCCGAATATTGGGACAGCCCCTCGAGCGCGATGGTCTACGCCTACGGCTATGTGAAGGCGAAAATCACCGGCGAGCCGCCGAAGCCGGGGGATCACGCGAAGATCGCGTTTCAGTAAGCACATGAAAGGGGCAGCGCTTGCCCCCATCCTTCCCACGGCTTCGCCGCGGGCCCCTTCCCTCCCCCGCTATCGCAGGAGAGGGAGTTCAATCCCCTCCCCTGCGATAGCGGGGGAGGGTCAGGGAGGGGGCAAGTGCTCCCTCACTTTTCCTCGGCCGCCGGCTTCCCGCCGCCATCCAGCGCCCCAACCCGCTTCTTCAGGTCGGTCACGTCCGCGAACATCCGCTTCAGCCGGGCCAGCCCCTTGTATTGCTCGAAGGCGCGGTCGCGCGGCACCGCCGGGTAGCCCATGTAGACGGCCTTCGCCGGAATGTCCGTGCCGACGCCGGAGTTGCCGGCCACCACCGCGTCGTTGCCGATCTTCACATGGTCGGCCACGCCCACCTTGCCGGCCAGCACCACACGGTCGCCGATGGTCGTGCTGCCGGCGATGCCGACATGGCCGCAGAGCATGCAGTTGGTGCCGATCTGCACGTTGTGGCCGATCTGCACGAGGTTGTCGATCTTGGTGCCGGAGCCGATGCGGGTCGCCGTGATGGTGCCGCGGTCGATGGTGGCGCCGGCCCCCACCTCCACATCGTCGCCCAGGATCACCGTGCCGATGGAATTCACGCGGTGGATCAGCACGTTGGTGCCGACCACCTTGCCCGTCGCCTTGGCCGATTCGACGCTGCCCGGCTCCGGCGTCACGAAGCTGAAGCCGTCGTTGCCGACCGCGGCGTTGGGATGGATGATGCAGCGCTCGCCCATCACCACCCGCTCGCCGATGCGGGCGCCGGGGTGCAGCAGGCAGCCCTTGCCGATCACCGCCTCCGCCCCGACCGTGGCGTGGGGCATGACGATCACGCCCTCGCCCAGCACCGCCTTCGGCCCGACATAGGCGAAGGGACCGACCGACACGCCCGCGCCCAGGATGGCCTCCGGCGCCACGAAGGCGGCGGGGTGCACCCCCGGCTCGGCATGGACCGGCTTTTCGAAGACCGTGGTCAGGCCGGCCATGGCGAAGCGCGGGCGCTTGACGACGATCCAGCCCTTGAGGTTGGCCGGCACCTCCGCCCCTTCCGCGACCACGGCGGCGACGGCCTTGCCACCGGCGAGCAGCTCCGTCATGCCCTTTTCCATGGCAAGCGCCAGATCCTCCGGCCCCTCGGCCTCCGACGGGTGGACGGCGCGGGCGATGGGCAGGGTGCCGTCGCCCTCCAGCGCCGCCCCCAGGGCGGCGGCGATCTCGGCGAGGGTGACCGGGGCGGCGGGGGAAACGGGAGTCATGGCGGCGCTCTGGCTGTCGGTCCGAAGTGGCCGGGACGCTAGCACGGCGGGCCGGTGCTGGCGAGGGCCGGCGCCTTTTGTCACTCGCCTGTCTGCAGCAGCGCCCCGCGCACCCGCGCCTGATGGAAGGAGTAGAGGAAGGCGGCGCTGCACAGCCCCATGAACAGGGCGTTCAGCCCCACCGCCCAGGCCAGATGGTCCCAGCGCATGGTGCCGTCGAACAGGATGGCCCGCATCCCCTCGAAGACGTGGGCGGACGGCAGCGACAGGGCGACCCATTGCAGCCAGTCCGGCAGGACGCTGACCGGGTAGTAGACGGCGCTGACCGGGGCCAGCATGAAGACGACGATCCAGGCCAGCCCTTCCGCACCCATGCCGTAGCGCAGGATCAGCGCCACGATGACCAGCCCCAGCGACCAGCCGAAGACGATCAGGTTGGCGAAGAAGCCGGCCAGCGGCAGCCCGAGGTCGAACAGCGAGTAGCCGAACAGCGGAATCGCCAGCAGCGCCGCCGGGACGACGCCGATGACCGTGCGGATCAGGCTCATCCCGAACAGCGCCGCCACCCATTCGCTCGGACGCAACGGGCTGACGAACAGGTGGCCGAGGTTGCGCGACCACATCTCCTCCAGGAAGGACACCGACACGCCGAGCTGGCCGCGGAACAGCACGTCCCACAGCAGCACCGCGCTGACCAGCACCCCCGCCCCCTGCGCCACCCAGGCGCTGGAGGTCGCCATGAACTGGTTGATGTAGCCCCACAGAATCATCTGCATGGTCGGCCAGTAGGCCAGCTCCAGGAAGCGCGGCCAGGACCCGCGCAGCAGATACCAGTAGCGCAGCACCATCGCCCCGACCCGGCGGAGGGAGAGGGCCGGATTCGGGTGAACCATCACAGCGGCGTCACTCGGCAGCATCGGCGGCCTCCCGCCGGGAGTCCCGACTGGCATCCTCACCATTGGCGCGGTCGCGGGCGATGTCGAGAAACACGTCCTCCAGCGAGGTCCGTCCATAGCGGGCCAGCAGCCCCGACGGCGACCCGCGGTCGACGATCCGCCCCTGGCGCATCACCAGCACGTCGTCGCACAGCCGCTCCACCTCCAGCATGTTGTGGGAGGCGAGCAGGATGGTGGCCCCGGACTCCAGGCGGTAGCGCTCCAGATAGGTGCGGATCCAGTCCGCCGTGTCGGGGTCGAGCGAGGCGGTCGGCTCGTCCAGCAGCAGAAGCTCCGGCCGGTTGAGCAGCGCCTTGGCCAGCGCCACCCGCGTCTTCTGCCCCGCCGACAGCCCGCCGGAGGGACGCTCCAGGAAACGGGTCAGTTCCAGATGCTCGGCCAGTTCCTCCACCCGCCGCTTCACCCCCTTCAGACCGTAGAGGTGACCGTAGACGGTCAGGTTCTCCCGCACGGTCAGCCGGTGCGGCAGCTCCACATAGGGCGAGGAGAAGTTCATGCGGGGCAGCGCCGCGTGGCGGTGGCGCACCATGTCCACCCCCAGCACCTCCACCGTGCCGGAGGTCGGCAGCAAAAGCCCGAGCAGCATGGAGATGGTCGTCGTCTTCCCGGCCCCGTTGCCGCCGAGAAGCCCGGTGACCGACCCCGCCGCAACGGTGAAGGAGATGCCATCAACGGCGGTGACCTCGCCGGACCGGGCGGTGCCGTAGCGTTTGGTCAGGTTCTCGGCCCGGATGGCGTGCTGTTTTGCGCATTGATCCATAGGCGGAGAATATGGCCGCTTGGCGCGCAAACGCCAGAGTGGCAAAACAGCACCGACAAATCGGCCAAGCGCCCCGATACGAAGCCGCGGCGACAGCGGCCCTTGCTGGAAAGCCCGCCCATGACCGTGACCGCCGCCTCGTCCCTCCGCCACGCCATGACCCACGCCGGCCGGCCGGGTCCGGCCCAGTGGACCAACCTGGACGGCCGCGTCACGCTGCGCACCCTGATCCTGATCCGCTGGATCGCGGTGATCGGGCAGCTCGCCACCGTGGCGACGGTGCAGCTCGTCATGGGCTTCCCCTTGCCGCTGGGGCCGGTGCTGGCGGCCATCGGCGCCTCGGTCCTGCTGAACCTCGTGGCGATGGCCCAGCGCGGCGGGCGGCTGCGGCTGGCCGACCGGGACGCCGCGCTCTATCTCGGCTACGACATGCTGCAGCTCACGCTGCTGCTGTATCTGACCGGCGGCCTCGCCAACCCCTTCGCCATCCTGCTGCTGGCCCCGATGACGGTGGCCGCGGCGATCCTGTCGCGCTACAGCGTGGTTCTGCTGACCGGCCTCAACCTCGTCTGCCTGACGGTGCTGGCGCTGTGGCACTTCCCGCTGCCCTGGCCGGAGCCGATGCCCTCGGTCGCCCCGCTCTACGCCTTCGGCATCTGGCTGTCGCTGTCGGTGTCGGCCGGCTTCATCAGCGGCTACGTCTTCCGCGTGGCCGAGGAGGCGCGGCGCTTCGCCAACGCCCTGTCGGCCTCGCAGGTGGCCCTGGCGCGCGAGCAGCGGCTGTCCTCGCTGGGCGCGTTGGCCGCCGCCGCCGCGCATGAACTGGGGTCGCCGCTCGGCACCATCGCGGTGGTGGCGAAGGAGCTTCTGCACGACATGCCGCCGGACAGCCCCTTCACCGAGGACGTGGCGCTGCTGCAAAGCCAGGTGATGCGCTGCCGCGAAATCCTGGCGGAGCTGGCCCGCAAGCCGGAGGCGGACGGCGGCGACCCGTTCGAGCGGCTGCCGCTGACCGCGCTGGTGGAGGCGGCGGGCGCCCCGCACCGGCTGGGCCACATCCAGTTCGCGGTCGAGCGCAGCGACGGCTCCGTGGGGGAGGAGCCGATCGTCCGCCGCAGCCCGGAGATCATTCATGGCCTGGGCAACTTCATCCAGAACGCCCACCAGTTCGCCGATGGGCGCGTGACGGTCGCCGCCTCCTGGGACGCGAAGTCCGCGACCGTCGTGGTGATGGACGACGGTCCGGGCTATCCTGCCCATCTGCTGAGCCGCATCGGCGAGCCCTACCTGTCGGCAAGAAGCGAGCGGTCGGGCCATATGGGGCTGGGAATCTTTATTGCACAAACGCTGCTAGAGAAAACAGGTGCCCTTGTAGCCTTTAGCAATAACCGTAGCGGCGGCGCGCGAGTTGTCGTACGTTGGGACCGTGGTGTCTTAGAACCAGAGGACTAGTGGTGGATAGCGCGATGACCACGGACGAGAGTCCAACGGGCGAAACCGCCAAGCTGACGTTCACCGGTGACGTTACCCGCAGCCTCCTCATCGTCGACGACGACGCGCCGTTCCGAACCCGCCTCGCGCGCGCCATGGAAAAGCGCGGTTTCAACGTGGTGGCCGTGGACAGCGTGCAGCTCGGCATCGACGTCGCCCAGGAATCGGCGCCGGCCTTCGCGGTGGTCGACCTGCGGCTGGCCGACGGCAGCGGCCTGGACGTGGTCAAGACCCTGCGCGACGCCCGCCCCGATGCCCGCATCGTCATGCTGACCGGCTACGGCAACATCGCCACGGCGGTCGCCGCGGTGAAGGCCGGCGCGGTGGACTATCTGCCGAAGCCGGCGGACGCCGACGCCGTGGAATCCGCCCTGCTGGCCGACGGCCGCCCGCTGCCCTCCCCGCCGGAAAACCCGATGTCCGCCGACCGCGTGCGGTGGGAGCACATCCAGCGCGTGTTCGAGCAGTGCGACCGCAACGTCTCCGAGACCGCCCGCCGGCTGAAGATGCACCGCCGCACCCTGCAGCGCATCCTGAACAAGCACGCCCCGCGGGGGTGATGCCGGTCGCCGGACCGTGACAGAGAAAAGGCCCCTGTCCTTGCGGAGAGGGGCCTTTTTCTTTGCCGCGGGGCGGTTCACTTCCTGACGGAGCAGGTCCTGACACCGAACAGGGTATAGGCCGGGCAGAAGCCGACCACCGCGGTCAGCAGCGGGACGAGGCCGATCCAGCCCCAGGGGGTCTGCGGGCCGACGAAGACGAGGGCGATCAGGACGAGACCGACGATGGCGCGCAGCGCGCGGTCGATGGTGCCGACGTTGACGGGCATGGGTGCACCTTGGGAATTGAAGTGGGCGGTTGGTGCGCCCATCCAAGACCCTTTCCGCCCGCCGGTCTGTGACTCCGTCACACGCCGTCCGTGCGCTCCAGCGCCAGCAGCGCGTCGGGATCGCGCACCCCGACGCGCCCGCGCGACAGCTCCACGAAGCCGCGCCGCTCGAATTCCTTCAACTGGCGGCTGACCACCTCGCGCGCCGTGCCCAGCTCGACGGCCAGCGTCTGGTGGGTGGTGTCCAGCCCGCCGCGCGCGTCGCGGTGGTCGACCAGGAAGCGGGCCAGCCGCAGGTCGATGCGCCCGAAGGCCACCTCCTCCACCAGCATCATCATGCCGAGCAGGCGCGTGCCGAAGGAGGCGAAAACGAAGTCGCGAAACAGCGCGGACCGTGCCAGCAGCTCGTGGAAGGCCCCGGCCCCGAGCGCGATGGCGTCCAGGTCGGTTTCGGCCACCCCCTCGGCGCTGTAGTCGGCGCGCGTCATCAGGCAGGCGGTGGTCAGGATGCAGGTCTCGCCCGCCCCGACGCGGTAGAGAACGATCTCCCGCCCGGTCTCGGCGGTCATCTGGACCCGCACCGTGCCGTCCAGCAGCATGAGAAAATTGTGGCACAGGCTGCCGATGCGGAACAGCACCGTGCCGCGCGGCACCGCCATCCGTGCCCCCTGCGTGCGCAGGACGGCCTGCGCGTCGGGCTCCAGGGCGGACAGCGCCGGAAACGCACCGGCCCAGGCAGCGTCAATCTTTCCAACATGTTGCGGCAGCATGCCCGGCCCCCTTCGATCGACTATGACCATTATCCGCAAAGGGGCTTCCCCGGTCCACCCAAAGGACCGGTCTACCCAATGGCACCTCCGGGGAGGGTACCCAATGAGCGTGTCTTCCCCACCATATGCCCTCCGGGCAGCATGAAACGGCCGGACGGTCGATGGCGTTCTAGGCAATCGTAACGCCCCGAACGGGGTGCCGTTCGGCATGCGAGGAGGAACCCGCTTTGGCCACCCAGGACATTCAGGATCAACCCCAGCGGCGGCAGGCGGCACCGGTTTCGGCACCGCTCTCGTTCGACCTGTCCACCGCGGCGGCCAGCGCGGTGCGCCGCACCACCGGCATGCTGCTGCGCCACAAGCTGTTGATCGGGACGGTGATCGTGCTGGGGACGGGAATCGCGGGTCTCGTCGCCCTGCGCATGACGCCGCTCTACACCGCCCAGACCCTGATCATGGTGGAGCACCGCAAGAACCAGGTGATGAACTACCAGGAGGTCGTCTCCGGCCTCTCGACCGAGCTGGGCGCCCTGCAGAGCGAGGTGGCGATCCTGAAATCTCCCGCCTTCGCGGAGAAGGTGGTGGACAAGCTCGGCCTGATGAACGATCCGGAGTTCAACGCGGCGCTGCGGCCCGAGCAAACGAACTGGTTCTATTATCTGAACCCGAAGAACTGGGTGCCCGACTCCTGGTGGAACAGCGCCCGCGGCGACCGGCCCGAGATCACGCTGAGCCCGGAGGAGAAGACAGCCAACGAGAGGACCTCGGTCGTCAACAGCTTCATTGAAAATCTGGCGGTGCGCCCGCAGGGCCGCTCCTACGTCATCGCCGTGGATTTCGACAGCGAGGACCCGCGCAAGGCCTCCCTCATCGCCAACACCATCGGCGAGATGTACCTCGTCGACCAGCTCGACGAGAAGTTCAAGGCGGCCAAGCGCGCCACCGCCTGGCTGGAGGAGCGCATCACCGAGCTGCGCCGCGAGGCCAAGACGACCGGCGAGGCGGCGGAGAAGTACCGCGCCGAAAGCGGCCTGACCAGCGCCAACGGCGAATCCACCCTGATCGCCCAGCAGCTGGCCGAGCTGAACACCAGCTACGTCCTGGCCCGCACCAAGCGGCAGGAGGCGGAGGCCAAGCTGCGCGAGGTGACCACCCTGGCACAGAGCCCGCGCGGCGTGTCGGCCATCGGCGACGTGCTCGGCTCCCCCCTGATCCAGGCGCTGCGCCAGCAGGAGGTCGAGCTTCAGCGCAAGATCGCCGACGCCGCCAACAAGTACGGCGCCCGCCACCCGACGCTAACCGCGCTGCAGAGCGAGCTGCGCGACCTGCAAGGCCAGATCAAGGCCGACGTGGGCCGCATCGTCCAGAACCTGAGCAACGAGGTGGAGGTCGAGCGCGGGCGCGAGGCCGCCCTGAAGACCAACCTCGACCAGCTCCAGGCCCAGCGCAACCAGCAGCAGGAATCCAACGTGACCCTGCGCACGCTGGAGCGCGACGCCGAGACCTCGCAGACCATGTACGAGGCGATGCTGACCCGCTTCCAGGAGATCGCTGGCCAGACCGAGATCCAGCAGCCCGACGCCCGCATCGTGTCGGAGGCGGCGATCCCCCTCAACCCGTCGCAGCCCGACAAGAAGATGATCGTGCTGCTGGCCCTGATCGCCTCGGCCACGCTGGGCGTTCTGCTGGCGATGCTGCGCGAGCAGTCGGAGCGCGGCTTCCGCAGCCCGCACCAGTTCGAATCGGTGACCGGCGTGCGCTCGCTGGGCATCGTCCCGGCCATCGGACGGCGCCGCCGCGGCACCTCGCCCGCCGCCTACGCCATCGACAAGCCGATGTCGGCCTTCGCCGAGGCGATGCAGAACCTGCGCACCACGCTGCTGCTCGCCAACCCCGACGGGCACCAGCGGGTGATCCTGTTCAGCTCCTCCGTCCCCGGCGAGGGCAAGAGTTCGATCGCCGCGGCCTTCGCCCGCATCTGCGCCAACGCCGGCCAGAAGACGATCATCCTGGACTGCGACATGCGCCGAAAGGGGCTGCACCCGATGCTGGGGCTGGAGAACCGGCACGGCCTGTACGAGGTGCTGTCCGGCGAATGCGCGCCGAACGAGGTGATCCAGACCGACCCGCGCACCGGCCTGCATTTCATCGCGTCGGGCCGCGGCTCCGCCCTGCCGCAGGACATGCTGGGCTCCAGCCGGATGCACCAGCTCATCTCGCGGCTGGCGCTGGAGTATGACCGGGTGATCCTGGACAGCCCGCCGGTGCTGGCGGTGTCGGAGGGCAAGCTGCTGGCGGCGTTGGCCGACCAGACGGTCTTCATCGTGCATTGGGGCAAGACCAAGCGGGAGACCGCCATGGCCGGGCTCAAGGAGATCGTCGAGGCGGGCGGCGAGGTGGTCGGCGTCCTGTTCTCCCAGGTCGATATCCGCCGCCACGCCCAATACGAGTTCCCGGACAGCGGGCGCTACCACGGCTACCGCCGCTACTACGCGAACTGACGGCGGCGCTTGAGAGAAGCCACTGCTTCGGGCCCCCACCCAACCCTCCCCCGCTTTCGCAGGGGAGGGCTCTTCTCCTCCCCCTGCGAAGCGGGGGGAGGTCGGGAGGGGGGCTCCGACACGACACGCCCACACACCCGAAAAGACCCGATGACCGCCGGACGACGCATTTTCCTGAACATCCGCGCGCTGGGGCTGGCCCGCGTCGCCACGCTGCTGAGCGGGCTGATCACCACGGCCTGGACAGCGCGCGCGCTCGGACCGGACGGGTTCGGCGTGCTGGGTTTCGGCACCTCGATGCTGGCCTACGCGGCGCTGTTCGTGAATCTGGGCCTGTCCACCTACGCGGTGCGCGAGATCGCCCGCGACCGGGAAAAGGCCACCGATTTGGCGGACCATGTGCTGACGCTGCGGATGCTGCTGGCCGTGCTGGTCGGCGGGCTCTACGCCCTGTTCGTGCTCCAGCTCGATAAATCGGCGCTGGTCAAGGCGGTGCTGCTGGTCCAGGCGGTGCAGTTGCTGGGCAACGCGCTGCTGCTCGACTTCGTCTATCAGGCGACGGAGCGGATGAGCGTCATCGCGGTGCGCGAGATCGGCACCTCGCTCGGCAACATGGTCGCCGTGCTGGCGCTGGTGCACGGGCCGGACGATCTGGCCGTCGCCGCCGGCATCACCGCCGTTTCCTTCGTCATCAACGCCGCCCTGATGCTGGTCCGCTTCAGCCGCGATTTCCGGATGCCGCGGCCGCGGGTGGACCTCGCCAAGTGGCGGGACATCCTGAAGACCTCCGCCCCGATGGCGGTCAGCGTCTTCGCCTGGGCGCTGTTCTCCCACCTCGACCTGGTGATGCTGGGCTTCATGGCGCCGCAGACGGAGGTCGGCTGGTACGCCGCGGTGACCAAGCTGCTGGTGCTGTCGCTGACCGCGGGGAACATCATCCTCAGCGCCTTCATGCCGCAGCTCGCCGCCGCCTATGGCGACCGCGAGGCGATGCGGGCACGGATGCGCGACTACGCCGCCACCACATTGTCCATCGGCGCGCTGATCGCAGCGGGCGGCTTCACCCTGGCGCCGGCCATCCTGGGCACCGTCTTCGGCCCGGCCTACGCGCCGGCCGTCGACACGCTGCGCCTGCTGATGATCGCGGTCGCCATCGTCCACATCAACCTGACGATGGGCAACCCGCTGCTCGTCTGGCACCGGCAGACCGGCTACATGACCGCCATCCTGATCGGCGGCCTGACCAATGCGGCGCTGAACCTCATCCTGATCCCGCGCTATGGGATCGAGGGCTCCGCCGCCGCCACCATCGTCGCCGAGCTGACCGCCATGACCGGCCTCGCCTGGCAGCACCGGCGGGCGGTCGGTCAGCTTTACCTCGGAATCGCCGCGCGGGCGGCGCTGTGCGGCGCGCTCGCCATGGGGGTCACCATGGGATTGACCCACGCGCTGCCGGACCTGATGGCTCCCGCTCATCCCCTGCCGGCGCTGCTGATCGGCGGCAGCGTTCTGGTCGCGGTCTACGCGCTGGCGGCGCTGCTCACCGGGCTGGTGCGCCCGTCGCGGTTGCGCCGGCTGATCATGGCGGCGGCATGACCCGCCCGCCTCATCCCGAATCCCGAAGGACGCCGACCGGACGCACCCTTGCCGCCGGTCCGGGGTACCACGAACAAAACAATGCCCGATCAACGGCATAGTCATTTCACGCCACCCCGAACGGCCGGAACAATGCCGCGTTGCAAGACGTTCGGATTGCGCATGGCGCGGGTGGCGGATGGCGGCGCCTTTGGATGCATGCTCCAATCACTAGCAGGATCGAAAGACTATGCTCCCAAAGTCCTTTCCCGACCGGAACGTCTGCGTGCTCGGTCTCGGCTATGTCGGGCTGACGCTGGGCGTCGCCATGGCGGACGCGGGGTTCCAGGTGCACGGCGTGGAAGTCCGGGACGAGGTGCTGGACAAGCTGGCCCACGGCATCCCCCACTTCCATGAGCCGGGCCTTGCCGAGACGCTGCGGCGCGTGATGGAGCGCGGGCGCTTCACCTTCGGCCGCAAGCCGGAAAACAGCCGGGATTGCTCCGTCTTCATCATCACCGTCGGCACCCCGCTCGACCGCGACGGCCGCGTGCGCACCGACATGATCGAGGCGGCGACCCGCCAGGTTGCCGACTGCATCCACGACGGCGATCTCGTCATCCTGCGCTCCACCGTGAAGCTGGGAACGACCCGCGAGGTCGTGGCGCCGATCCTGCGCCGCACCGGCAAGCGTTTCGACATCGCCTTCTGCCCGGAGCGCACGCTTGAGGGGCAGGCGCTGATCGAACTGAACCAGCTTCCCCAGATCATCGGCGCGGAAAGCGTCGAGGTGGCGGCCCGCGCCTCGCAGATCTTCGGCATGCTGACTCCGACGACGGTCAAGGTCTCGACGCTGGAAACGGCGGAGATGATCAAGCTGGTGGACAACACCTACCGCGACGTCACCTTCGCCTTCGCCAACGAGATCGCCCGGCTGTGCAACGCCATGGAGGTGTCGGCGCTGGAGGTGTCGCGGGCGGGCAAGCTCGGCTACCCGCGCACGCAGCTTCCGCTGCCCGGCCCGGTCGGCGGTCCCTGCCTGGAGAAGGACCCGCACATCCTGATCGAATCCGCCCGCGAGTTCGGGGTGGAGATGGACATCACCGCCGCCGGGCGCCGCATCAACGAAAGCCAGCCGCTCGAGGTGTCGCACTTCCTGGAGCGGTTGACCGGCTCGATGCAGGGCTTCCCACAGGAGCCGACCATCAGCCTGATGGGCCTCGCCTTCAAGGGCCGCCCAGCAACCGACGACTTGCGCGGCACCATGGCCAAGCCGCTGTTCGAGGAGTTGCGCACCCGCTTCCCCAAGGCGCGCTGGCGCGGCTTCGACGCGGTGGTGGCGGCGGACGACATCCGCGGCTTCGGGCTGGAGCCCGCCAACAGCATGGCCGAGGCGGTGGATGGCGCCAACCTCGCCGTCATCCTGAACAACCACCCGGTCTTCACCTCCATGCCGCTGCCGGATCTGGCGCGCCGCATGGACCGGCCGGGGGTCATCTACGACTTCTGGAACAACTTCAACAGCCGCGAGGTGGACCTGCCGGAGGGCACGGCCTACGTGGCGCTGGGCAGCCACGGCGCCGCCCGCTTCGCCCATGTCGCTTGACGCCGCTGCCTGAGGGAAAAGACCAATGCCGAAACATTACCTCGTCACCGGGGGCAGCGGCTTCATCGGCGCCGCCCTGGTGCGCCGGCTGGTGCGCGACGGACACCGCGTGCGCGTTCTCGACGACAACTCCCGCGGCCACCCGCGCCGCCTGGGCGACGCGGTGGACGCGGTCGAGTTCGTGTCGGGCGACATCCGCGACCCGGCGGCGGTGGACAAGGCGGTGCGCGGCGTCGACGGCGTGCTGCATCTGGCCGCCGTCAACGGCACCAAGCATTTCTACGAGAAGCCGGAGGTGGTGCTGGACGTCGGCGTGCGCGGCATGCTGAACGTGCTGGACGCCTGCCGGTCGAACGGGGTGGGCGATCTGGTCGTCGCCTCCTCCTCCGAGGCCTACCAGACCCCGCCGATGGTGCCGACCCCGGAGGACATCCCGCTGGTCGTGCCGGACGTGCTGAACCCGCGCTACAGCTACGGCGGGTCGAAGCTGATCTCGGAGCTTCTGGCGGTCAACTGGGGCCGCACCGGCTTCGACCGCGTCGCCGTCTTCCGCCCGCACAACGTCTACGGCCCCGATATGGGGTGGGAGCATGTGGTGCCGGAGTTCGTGCGCCGCGCCGTGGATGCCATCGACCGCAGCCCGGAGGTTCTCGTGCCCTTCCCCATCCAGGGCGACGGCACCCAGACCCGCGCCTTCGTCCACGTCGACGACGCGGTGGACGGCATCATGACGGTGATCGAGCGCGGCGAGCATCTCGGCATCTACCATGTCGGCAACCCGGAGGAGATCTCCATCGCCGAACTCGCCCGGCAGATCGTCGGCGTGCTGGGGCGGGTGGCCGACATCCGGATCGGGCCGCCCSCCCCCGGCGGCACCCAGCGGCGCAGCCCCGACATCGCCCGCCTCTCCGCGCTCGGCTACACGCCGCGCATCCCGCTGAAGGACGGTCTGCCCGGCGTGGTGGACTGGTACGCCGCCCGCAGCCGCGACGGCGACGCCCCGATCGCCAGCGCCGCCGAATAAGGGAACCGAGACCCATGGAGCGAAACAGCCGCATCTTCGTCGCGGGGCACCGCGGCCTCGTCGGTTCGGCCATCGTCCGCCGTCTGGTGGAGGACGGCTACGACGATCTCGTGCTGCGCGGCCGCGACGAGCTGGACCTGACCGACCAAGCCGCGGTGCGCGCCTTCTTCGACCGGGAGAAGATCGATTACGTGATCCTGGCCGCGGCCAAGGTCGGCGGCATCCTGGCGAACGAGCGGTTCGGCGGCGACTTCATCCGCGACAACCTGTTGATCCAGACCAACGTCATCGACGCGGCCTGGCGGGCGGGGGTGAGGAAGCTGCTGTTCCTCGGCTCCTCCTGCCTCTACCCGAAATTCGCGGAGCAGCCGCTGAAGGAGGAGGCGCTGTTGACCGGTCCGCCGGAGCCGACCAACAAGCCCTACGCCATCGCCAAGATCGCCGGCATCACCCAGTGCCAGGCCTACCGGCGGCAATACGGCTTCAACGCCATCTGCGCCATGCCGTCGAACCTCTACGGCCCCGGCGACCATTTCGACCCGGAGGGCTCCCACGCCATCCCCGGCATGATCCGGCGCTTCCACGACGCGAAGATGGAGCGGGCGCCCAGCGTCACCCTGTGGGGCACCGGCACGCCACGGCGCGAGTTCCTCTATGTGGACGACATGGCCGACGCCTGCCTGCATCTGATGGAGCGCTACGACGGCGAGGACATCATCAACGTCGGCCCCGGCGAGGACATCGCCATCGGCGATCTGGCCCGGCTGATCCGCGGGGTGGTCGGCTACGAGGGGGCGCTGACCCAGGATTTGAGCAAGCCGGACGGCCACCCGCGCAAGCTGATGGACGTGTCGCGCCTGTTCGCCACCGGCTGGCGGCCCAAGGTCGGGCTGGAGGAGGGGCTAAGCCGCACCTACGGCTGGTTCCTGGAGAACGCCGCCCCGCCGGCTCCCCGGCCCGCCGCCACTGGCGAAGCCGCGGAGTGACCGCCCATGCCCGATGACTCCACACCGCTGCGCACCCGGACAGTGGCTCCGGCCGCCCTGCCGCCATCGGTCCTGCTGGTGGCGATGAGCTATTGGCCGGAACCCGCCGGCAGCGCGCCGATGATGACCGACCTCGCCACCGCCTTCGCCGCGGCGGGAACGGACATGACGGTTCTGACCGCCCGCCCCAACTATCCGGGCCAGGCCATCTACGACGGCTACGCCGACGGGGCCGAGGACCGCCGCACCGTGAACGGCGTCCGCATCGAGCGGCTGCCCACCATCCCGCCGAAGGGCGGCGGCATGAAGGCCCGGCTGATCCACGAGGGGGTGCTTCACGCCGGCTTCCTGGCGGCCCGCGCCCGCGGGCGCGTCGGGCGGCACAGGGCGGTGCTGTCGCTGTGCCCCTCCATCTTCAGCGTCGCCGTCGCCGACCGCTTCCGGGCGCCGGGCGGGCGGCACATCGCCATCGTGCACGACATCCAGTCCGGCCTCGCCGGCGCGCTGGGCATGGGCGGCGGAGCCGCTCTGAAAGCCATCCAGGCGGTGGAGCGCACCGCGCTGAACCGCGCCGACGGCATCGTCGTGCTGTCGGAGGCGATGGCCGACGTGCTGCGCGACCTCGGCGTGCGGCGGCCGATCACGGTGATCCCGCCCCACGTCGACGCCGACGCCGTCCGCCCCCTGCCCCGGCCGGAGGGCCAGCCGCCGACCGTCCTCTACAGCGGCGCCTTCGCCCGCAAGCAGGGGCTGGACCAGGTGCTGGAGATGGCCCGCCACCTCCACGCGCTGCGCCCCGACGCCCGCGTCCTGCTGCGCGGCCAGGGCGGGCTGGAGGAGGAACTGAAGGCTCAGGCCAAGGCGATGGCGCTGCCCAATGTGGAGTTCGCGCCGCTGATCGCCTCCGACCGGCTCGCCGAGGGACTGGCCGAGGGCGACGTGCATCTGGTGCCGCAGCGACCGGAGGGGGCGGCCTTCGCCATGCCGGGCAAGGCGGTGACCATCCTGGCCGCCGGGCGGCCCTTCGTCTGCACCTGCCTGCCGGGTTCGGCGCTCGACCGGCTGGGGACGGAGATCGACGCCTTCCTGCGCACCCCGCCCGACGCGCCGGAAGCGATGGCGCAGGCTGTGGCCGAGCTTCTGAACGATCCCCCCCGGAGCGCCTCCATGGGCCGCCGGGGCCGCGCCTGGGTGGAGGGCAACGCCAGCCGCAGCGCCGTCCTGGCGCAATACGCCGCGCTGCTGCTGGGAGACGACGCCGCATGACGAAGCCCGCCCTGGTCTTTTCCTGGGAGATGTTCGGCCCCTACCACATGGACCGGCTGGAGGCGGTCGGGCGACGGCTCGGCCATCTCTATGACGTGGTCGGTCTGGAGGTCGGGTCGAAGTCCCACACCTACGCCTGGGACTCCACCGGGGAGGGGCAGCATTTCCGCAAGGTCACGCTGTTCCCCGGGCGCTCCAAGGCGGACATCCCGTCCTTCCAGGTCTACCGCGCCCTGCTGCGCGAATGCCGGGCGGCGGGGGCCAGCCACGTCTTCCTGTGCCATTACGAGGAGCCGGACGTCTTCGCCCTGGCGGTGACGATGCGGCTGATGGGCCGGCGCGTCGTCAACATGAACGCCTCGAAGTTCGACGACAAGCCGCGCGTCCTCTGGCGCGAGGCGCTGAAGTCCCTGCTCTACAAGCCCTATCAGGCGGCGATCGGGGGCAGCCACCGCACCGTCGACTATTACCGCTTCCTGGGACTGCCCAAGGACCGGCTGTTCATCGGCTACGACACCCTGTCGCTGGAGCGGGTGCGCCGGCTGTCCGGCATGACGCCGGCCCCGGAGGGCGTGCCCTTCGCCGAGCGGCACTTCACGATCATCGCCCGTTTCGTGCCAAAGAAGAACCTGTTCCGCGCGGTCGAGGCCTACGACCTCTACCGCCGGATGGCGGGAGAAGCGGCGCGGCCCCTGCACCTCTGCGGCTCCGGCCCGCTGGAGACCGATCTGCGGGCGGAGGTCGCGAAGCGTGGGCTGGAGGGGCAGATCATCTTCCGCGGCTTCCTTCAGGAACAGGGCATCGCGGAAACGCTGGGCTCCACCCTGTGCCTGCTGCTGCCCTCGCTGGAGGAGCAGTTCGGGCTGGTGGTGAACGAGGCGCTGGCGATGGGCGTGCCGACGATCCTGTCCGATCAGTGCGGCGCCCGCGACGTGCTGATCCGCAGCGGGCTGAACGGCCACATCGTCGAGCCCGACAATCCGGAGGGGCTGGCCCGCCACATGTTGTCCGTCGCGTCGGACGAGGCGGAATGGCGCCGCCTCAGCCTCAACGGACGGCCCTTCCAGGCGCTGGCCGACGCCGGCTTTTTCGCGGAGGCCGTGGAAAAGGCCCTGCACAGCCTGGGCGCCCGTCCGGCGGCGTCCGTACTGGAAACCGCCGCACCGGAAAGTGCCAGCGAAAGCGCCCGAAAGGGCACCCGTGAAAGCGAAGCCTGATGACCGACCGCCGCAACATCCCTCACATCGTCGTCTCGGGCCGCCTTCCCCCGCCCACGGACGGGATGAGCCGGGTCACCGCCCTGGTGCTGGACCGCCTGCGCAACCGCGGCCCGGTGGAAGCCACGGTGGAGGTCGCGGACCTGTCGCCGGGCTGGAACGGCGGCGGCCTGCGCTACCACGCGGCCAAGGCCATGCGCGTCCTGCTGGCAGGCTTGCGGCTGGCGGCCGGGGCGACGATCCCCGAACGGCGCTTCTACATGCCCGTCGATTCGGGGCTGGGCATCTTCTACACGGCGGCGCTGGCCGGCGCGGCGCGGCTGTTCGGCTATGAGCGCACGCTGCACCACCATTCCTTCGCCACCATCTCCAAGCCGACCTGGCGGATGAGCCTGCTGACCCGTCTCGCCGGCACGGACTGCATGCATGTGCTGCTCTGCCCGGCCATGCAGGCGCGGTTCCAGGCGCTCTACCCAGCGGCGAAAACGGCGATGAGCGTGTCCAACGCCATCTTCACCCCGCCGGTGCCACGGCCGCGCCACGGCAAGTCCGGCCCGCTGCGCATCGGCCACCTGTCCAACCTGTGCGCCGACAAGGGGCTGGACACGCTGTTCACCCTGCTGCGCGCCTTGAGGTCGGAGGGAGTGGACGTCACTCTGGTGCTGGCCGGGCCGGGTCTGGGGCGCATGGACAACGCACTGGTCGCGGCGGGACTGGCGGCCTTCGACGGCGACGTGGAGTACCGCGGGCCAGTGGACGACGACGCCAAGGCGGCCTTCTACCGCGACATCGACGTCTTCGTCTTCCCCACCCGCTACCGCAACGAGGCGCAGCCGCTGGTGCTGTTCGAGGCGATGGCGGCGGGCGTCCCGGTGCTGGCCTACGACCGCGGCTGCATCGGCAGCGACATCCCCCGCCCCGGCCTCGTCCCGCAGGACCGGGACTTCATCCAGGCGGTGCTGCCGGCGCTGCGCCTCTGGGCCAAGGACCGCGACGCTCTGGCGCTCGCCTCCGAGCAGGCACACGCCCGCGCCCGCGCCGCACACGAGGCCGGGCACGGCGGCATGGACGCGCTGCTCGACCGCATCGCCGGCCCGCTGCCCGAAGCCGCCGGAACCGCCGTCCGCCCGAAACGCGCCATGGGCTGACCGCGCCTGAGTGGAATTTCTTCGATGTCAATCGCTTTTTCAGATGAGGCGGCTGGACCCGCGTGCCGGGATGCGCCATCATCGGGGCATACATCCGCAATCCGGCCGACTCGATGAACCCCACCGGCAAGAAAGCCCCAGCCAATCCCTTGAGCCAAGCCAGGGCCGTTCCGCCGGTAGAATCCATCGACAGGGACACGAAAGCGGTTCACCCTGAGACGGCCGGACGCTCCACCACGCCGGCTTCCGCGCAGGAACGGACGGTACGCATGGCTTACGTGACCCAAGACAAGTTCAACGAAGCCATCGACCAACTTGGTAACCACATCGGCCGTCGGCTGACCGCGCTCGAAACCGAGGTGAAGTCTCTGCGCACCGACATGGTGCAGGGCTTCGAAAAGGTGGACCAGCGTTTCGAGGCCATCGACCAACGGTTCGAGGCGATCGACCAACGGTTCGAGGCGATCGACCAACGGTTCGACGTCATGGATCAGAAATTCGAGTCGATTGACCAGCATTTCGAAAATCTCGAAGGGTCGCTGGCCGCGTCGAACAAGGTCCACAACGACAATCACCTGGAACTGAAGCAGATGCTCGGCGTCCTGCTCCAGGAAATCCGCAGCAAGTAACCGTCACACCCAGCGCGCCGCCCTCACCCCCAGACCGGACAGGAACACCGCCAGTCCCGCCAGCGCACGGGCGGTCCAGGGCGGTGCCGGGTCGAGACGGGCGGCGTCGTGGGCATGGAGACGCTCGTCGAGGCGGCAGGCCTCCAGCAGGTTCAGCAGGTCCGGATCGGGGGCGATCCGCCGCGCCAGGGCGATCTGCCGGGCGTAATGTCCGTCCACCCACGCTTCCACCCCGGCGACCACCGCGTAGAAATAGGGCGGGCCGAGCCACGCCGGCAGCCCGCCCATCAACCGGCCCGACCAGCGCCAGAACGCCAACGGAGCGCTGCGCCTGTCCGGCGGCAGGACCGCCTCGAACAGCCGCAGGTGCCGCCGCTCGACCCTTCGGTGGGACGCGGCGAAGCGCAGGACCTCCGGATCGGTGGTGGCGCCGGCGACGCCGTCGTAAAGAGCGACCGCCACGGTCTCTCCGACATGGCTGGCGCGCAACTCGCGAAGGATGCGCGGCGGCAGGGCGGACAGGTCGAGCTGCGGCGGCGCCAGCCCGACGGTGGCGGACGGCGGCGCCTCGGCAGAAGAGTTGGGCGAGGGAATGCGGGTGTCCACGGGCTCAGCGCGCCCCTTCCGGACCGATGCGCGACCAGGGAAGCTCCTGGAAGCCGATCTTCAGGGCGGGGGAGTTCGGGCGCAGGCGGTAGTCGTCTTTCGCTGGGTTCATGAAATAGGGGTCCGGCAGGTTGCCTCCTTGAACGGAGCGCGCCTGCGTCCGTTCCATGGACGCGCCCGGCGCGCGCAGGCCGCGGCCCGGACGGTCGAAGATGTTGTTCTCCAGCCGGTACTCGCCGCCGGTCAGCGCCGTCACCAACTGCTCCACCGGAACGCGGGCGTGGATGAGGTTGCGGCTGGCCTCGTTGTCGCGCAGGAAGCCCGCCGTCCCCGCCTTGGGCACCCATTCGAAGCGCAGAAAACGGTCGCGCTCGTCGGTCAGCACGGCGATGTTGTTCTCCACCCGGTTGCCGTCGCCGCCATGGATGAAGACCGACGCCCAGCCGGTGTCCTCCAGGAAGTTGCCCTCCACCCGCACGCCGTTGGTCAGGTCGTCCAGATAGACGCCGAAGCCCTTGTAGCGGGTCATCCAGCGCCCCGCCGCGTCGGTGGCGATCCCGCCGGTCCCCCGGATGTCGTTGAAGCGGATGACCAGCTTGGTGTCGATGTCGCTGCGCCCCAGCGTCTCGATGGCGCCGAGGTCGGCGGTCTCCCGCCCGACGTCGCGGATGCGGTTGTACTCGATCACGTTGTCGACGTTCTTCGTCTCCGGGTTCCAGTTCTTCATGGAGATGCCGTAGCGGGCGGCGTGCCGGATGTCGTTGTGGGCGATCCGCGTGCGGGTCACCCCAGCGGTCATGATGCCGGCGCTGTAGAGGTTCACCTCCCCGACATGGCGGATGGTGTTGGCGACGATCCGGTTGCCGGTGCTGCCGGGTGTGAGTTCGATCCCGCTGCGCCCCAGATGCTCCAGGCGATTGCCGCGCACCTCACTGTCGGAGACGCCGACCAGCAGCACACCCGTCCCGACCGCGGAAAAGCGGTTGTCGAGGACGCGGTGCCCGGTGCCGCCGGCCAGCCGCACGGCGGCGCCGCTGTAGGGCACGTCGACGAAGGACAACCCGTCGAGGGTGATGGAGTCCGCCTTCTCCGCCTGGATCAGCGGGGCGGTGCGCGCCACCACCGCCTCGCCCTCACGGGCGAAGGCCGCCGGGTCGTGGGGGCGGAGCAGCAGGCGCCGGTCCTTGGCGCTCCAGGCGAACTGGCCAGGGAATTTCAGGAAATCGGGATGGCCGAGCAGGCGGAAGGTGCTGCCGTCGCGGAACGGGTACCAGCCGTCGCGGTCCAGAACCAGCGTGCCGTTGCGGTCGATGCGCTCGATGCCGCGGATGTCGTCGGCCTGCCGCTCGCGGTCGAGCGCCTGGACACGCACGCCGGGGACCGCCCAGGCCGCCTGGACGGTGCCGGGCGGAAAGCGGAACTGCCGCTTGTCGCCGCCGCCCTTGGTCTGCTGGGCGACGAACCAGCCGCTGCGGATCGGGTCCTGCGGGTCGAAGGCGCCGCTCTGCGCCGCGCGCAGCCGCACCCCGCCGGCGCTGACGTCCAGCCCCGGTTCCCGCGCCAGCGGGGCGGAGACGACGCCATCCCGCTCCGCCTTGAAACCCGTCACCACCTCGCCGCCCGACAGGATCGGGGTCTCGCCGGGAAAGGCGGCGATGCGCAGGCCGGAATCCTCCGGCCCCAGCGTCACCGTGTCGGTCAGCCGGTGGGTGCCGCCGCGCAGCAGGATCAGGTGCAGACCGCGCTTGCGCGCCTCCTCCACCGCGCGGGCCAGCGTGGCGACCGGGCCGTCCCGCCCGTCCGGGGTGGAGGCGGCAACCCGCCCGGACCAGCGGTCGTCACCCTGGGGGGAGACGTGGATCGCCGGTTCGGCCGCAAGGGACGGGTGGAAGCCAGCCAGGAAGAGGACCAGCCACAACAGCCCGCCCGCGAAGAGTCCAGGAATCCGGCGCGTCATATCACCTCCGTTCGGCACCCCAGCGAAACTGGCGGCGGGGGCCGGATGAAGCAAAAGCGCGGACGGGGTGCCTCGAAGGCGTGGCGCGGATAGCCCTGACCGGGCGGACCTCGCCGTCTGCGCTCCCGGACGGGGGGACCCGACCGGGGCCGGCGGCGTTGCTTCCGGGGAGTGTCGCTCTCGCTCCCGAGGGCCGGCACGACGACACCGCCCCACAGGCCGTCACCACGGGCCGTGGCCGGCGGTGCCGCGCGTTCACGAGGCCAAGCGGAGTCCGGCATGATCGAAACGGCGTTGATCGCGCAGGTGCTGGTGGTGGCCCTGGTCGCCGTGGTGTTCCTCAGCACCGGCACCGCGTCGATGTTCCACCCGCTGACCTATTATCTGATCTTCCACACGCTGGTCTTCGTGATCCGACCGCTGCTGGTCCATGGCTTCGGCATCGACAACGCCTGGCTGTTCATGGGCTATTGGCCGAGTGCGGCGGAGTTCGTGAAGTCGCTGACGGTCAGTTCGGTCGCGCTCGTCGCCTTCTCCGCCGCCTGCGGCTGGGCCGGGCGGGTGAAACCGGATTTCAGCCGGGCGCCCACCTTCACCTTCGACCGGCTGGACATCACCGCCTTCGCCCTGACGGTGGCGGCGCTGGGACCGCTGGCCATCTATTCGGCGATCCTGCGCCAGGACGGCGCCGACTTCACCGGCACCGGCGATGTGCAGATGGAGCGCGACCCGCTGACCGGCCAGCCGGTCTACGTCAACACCACCGGCTACATCGCCGAGGCCCATTCGATGGGCCTGCCGCTGACGCTGGGCATCATCTGGGTCAGCCGTTTCCACCCGCTGTCCTTTATCCCCTTCATCGCCTTCGTCAGCTACCGCGCCTATCTGGGCTGGGGGCGCTGGGCGATCATCATGGGCGTGCTGGGCATGGTGCTGCTGATCCTCTACCACACCCGCACCAAGTGGTTCCGCTGGTGGCAGCTCGCCTGCGGCCTGCCGGTGCTGCTGCTGTTCCACACGCTGGGCAACAACCGCGACTTCCTGCGCGGCGTGCTGGCCGGCACCGAGAGCCCGGGCAAGCTGTTCAGCGTCTTCCAGGGCGGCCAGGGCTCCTTCGTGGAGAGCGTGTCGAACCAGGACATCGCCAACTTCGACTTCCTGGCCTTCATCCTGTGGGCGGTGCCGCAGCAGTCGGGGACCTACACCTGGTTCACCCAGTATCTGCAACTGTTCACCGAGCCGATCCCGCGCATGCTGTGGCCGGACAAGCCCATCGGCGCGCCGATCAAATGGGTGTCGCTGCACGATTTCGGCAACTTCTCCAACCTGACCACCTCGCTGGCCGGGGACGGCTGGATGAGCGCGGGGTGGATCGGCGTGATCGTCACCATGGTGGTGGTCGGGCTGATCCTGGGCCGGCTGCACCGCTGGTTCTGGGAGTCGGGCTTCACCAACCGCTACGCGGTGCTGTTCTACTGCGCCTTCATCCCGCTGTCGCTGCAATGGTACCGCGACGGCAACATCACCATCGTCAAGTTCGGCTTCTTCTCGCTGCTGCCCATCCTGCTGTGGATCGGCGCGACCAAGGCGCTGCGCCTGTGGATCGGCGACTCCGCCGGGTCGCCGCTCGCCCAAAGCCGCATGTCCGTCTTCCACAAGCCCGCCTTCCGCCTGCCCGGCTTCCGGTTCCCCGCGGACCGGGCGTGAGGCGACCGGTGAGGGGCGGGTTGGACAGGATCGTTCTGCGCGGGCTGGCCCTCGCCGTCGCGCTGGTCCTACCGCTGGCCTTCGCGCTGGACCCGCCTGACGGCGACCTGACGGAGCTGGGCGGCTACGCGGAGAACCGCTTCGGCCCCAAAGCACCGCAGGCGATCTTCGTGCCGCCGCTGGCCGAGGCGGCGCGGCCCGGCGCCGGTTACGACGTTATGGTCTTCGGCGACGGCTTCTCCCGGCCCGAGGCGGAGGAGCGCCACGGCCGCTACGGCCGTTACTGGACCGACCATCTGCGCAACCTGACCGGCCTGACCGTGGGCGTTCGGGCTTCGGACGGCGCGGCGCTGGCCGGCTATCTGGCCTCCCCCGACTTCCGGGAGCACCCGCCGCGCGTGGTGATCCTGCAGTTATCCGAACACGAGTTGGGGGAGCGCATCGGCGGCTTGGCGCTGTCCACCGTCACCACACCCCGCCCCCATGCGGTGGCTACGTTGCGCCCCCTCGCCGTCCAGCCCCTCAACCGCCAGCCACGCGCCATGGAGCGCACCCGCGCCCAGGCCTGGAACCCGCCGCCGGTCGGCCACGCGCTGGACCTGCTGGTCAAGGCGCTGCCGCGCACGGTGCTGAACGTCACCGGCGGCCCGGTGGAGGAGCGGGCGCTGGCCTATGCGGGACTGTTCAGCTCCGCCGCCGCGACGACCACCCTCTTCCACGCGGAGGATTTCCAGCCCTGGCGCACCGACCGCCGTCTGTTGGAGGAGCGCCGCGCCGGGCTGCACGCCATCCAGGACGCGGTGGAGTCCAACGGGGTGACGCGCTTCCTGCTGCTGGTCGCGCCGGACAAGGGGACGGTTTATGCCGATTTCCTGCTCACCCCCCCACCCCACCGGTCCGCGGTGGACGAGGTCATGGCCGCCGACCCGACGCTTCAGGCGGTGCCGCTGGCCGCCGGCCTGACGGCACTGGCCGCGGGCGGGGTGCGCGATCTCTACGCGCCCAACGGCAGCCGCTGGGGGCTGGAGGGGCAGCTCTACGCGGCGCGGACGGTTGCCCGCGCCCTGGGGCAGTTGGGCGTGCTGTCCGGCGCCACCGACCCATCGCCGGACGTCGCCATCCTGCCCTGCCGGCCGGACCAGGGCGACTGCACCCCCACACGCACCCAAACCGACTGATGGACAGGACCAGGAGGAACCGCCCAGCCATGGCTCACGACACATTCCCGGCGGACAGCGTTTCGGCGGACATCGCCCAAGGCGTCGTGGCGATCGTCGTCACGCACAACCGCCTGCCGCTTCTGGCCACCTGCGTCGCGGCGATCCTCGGGCAGCACCCGCGACCGGAGCGGCTGGTGGTGGTGGACAGCGGCTCCAGCGACGGCACGCCGGAGTGGCTGGCCGCGCAGGCGGAGGAGCGGGACGACGCGCTGGTCGTGGTGCGGCAGGCCAACTGCGGGTCCGCCGGCGCCTACCACACCGCCTTCGAGACGGCGCTCGGCCTCGGCGCCCGCTGGATCTGGAGCACCGACGACGACGGCATCCCGCAGCCCGGCGCGCTGGCCGAACTGCTGGCTCAGGCGCGGCACCACGGCCTGTCCATGGTCGGCCCGCTGGTGCTGGCGGCGGAGGACCGCTCGACCCTGGCCTTCCCCATGCAGGGCACCCGCGACCCGGACAGCCTGATGGCGCGGGCGGTCGACGGGCTGGCGCCGGGCACCATCGCCCTGTTCAACGGCACGCTGATCGGCCGCGCCGTCTTCGAGCAAATCGGCAACGTGAAGCGCGAGATGTTCATCTGGGGCGACGAGTACGAGTTCACCCTGCGCGCCCGCCGCGCCGGGCTGAAGGTCGGCACGGCGGTGAAGGCCCTGCACATCCATCCCGGCATGTCGCGGACGGAGCACAAGGTGCTGGGCGGCCGGCTGGGCACGGTGGAGACGATGCGGGCCGACCGGGCGCCGCATTTCTTCCGCAACATGGGCTACATCCACGCCAACTACGAGAAGGCGGGGGTGATCCCGCGCATGATCGCCAAATACACCGCCCATTATCTGGTGAACCGGGACTTCCGGGGCCTGCGGGTCTTCCTGGACAGCTACCTGTCCGGCCTGCGCGACGAGTACCCGGAGGAGCTGAAGCGCCCACCGGTCCGGCTGCCCCTGCCCGAGCGGCCGCGCGCCGCCTCGTCCTCCTCCAGCGAGGTTGCCTGATGCCCAGCGTCAGCGCCGTCATCGCCACCTTCAACCGCGCGCCGGAACTGCGCACCGCGCTGTCCCGCCTGCTCGCCCAGACGCACCCCGTCGCGGAGATCCTGGTGGTGGACGACGGGTCCACCGACGGCACCGACGCCATGGTGCGGGGGGAGTTCCCCACCGTCCGCTACGTCCGGCTGCCGCACAACGCCGGGCTGATCTACGCCCGCAACTTCGGCTTCGTGAACACGGCGGGCGATTACGTGCTGTCGGTGGACGACGATTCCTGGTTCGCCGAGCCCGACGGCCTCGCCCGCGCGGTGGCCTACATGGAGACGCACGCGGATGTGGCGGCGCTGGCCTGCAACATCGAGACGCGCGACGGGCTGGTCTATTTCCCGCCGCAGGCCGACCCCTTCGACGCGCCCTGGTACGTCGGCTGCGGCCATCTGCTGCGCCGCAGCGCGGTCGCCGCCGTCGGCCTCTACATGCCGGAGCTGTACCGCCAGGGGGAGGAGAAGGACCGCTGCCTGCGGCTGATCGGCGCCGGCCACCGGGTGGTCGCCCTGCCCGGCATCATGGTCTATCACGACAAGAGCGAGAAGGGCCGCAAGCCGGGGCTGGAGCGCTTCTACAACCACCGCAACGACCTGATCCGCGAGATCGCCCGCTGCCCCGCCGGCCTGCTGCCCTGGCGCTTCGCGCGGAGCTGGATCGGCAACAGCTGGAAGAACCTGCGCCACGGCCCGCGGCTGACCGACCTGAAGGTGCTTCTGGCCCTGCCGGAGATCCTCCGCATCGGCCTGAAGCACCGCGCCCCCGTCAGCGAGGACGCCTACCGCCGCTGGCTGTACCTGTCCAAGACGGCCGCACCAGGCCTTTCCCAACCCGACCCCGCGCCAGCCCACAATCCCCTCCCCCGCCCAGCGGGGGAGGGTTAGGGTGGGGACAAGCCGCCACCCTTAAAGCCACCACCTACGCCGACGTCCGCGCCAGATGGTGCCCGATCGCCGTGCGCAACTTGTTCAGCCGGCGCGGCAGCTTGCGCAGCTGGCGCAGCACGGCGGGCTGCGGCGGGTTGATCGGCTCGCTCAGCAGGTCGGGGGCCATGCGGCGGATCAGCTCGGCCTGATGCTGGCTGGAGCGGCGGACGTCCACCGGCATGGCCAGGGCGATCGCCAGGAAGTCCGCGCAGTTGCCGACCTGGAAGAGCTGACGCCCGGTCAGGTCCACCCCCTGGTCGATGGCCGAGAGCCAGCCGGCCACCCGCTGCTCCAGATAGAAGCGGTCGCGCAGGTCCATCGCGCCGCCCGGCAGGACGTCCGGCGTCTTTACCACCCAGGCCAGCCATTCGCGCAGCGCCTCGCAATGGGACGGCGGGTTGTAGAGCTTGCCGCGGAAGGCGTCGAACATCCGGGCGGCGGTGTCCTCGGCGTCGGCGGCAAGGCCCGGCGGGATCTGACCCCAGTAGAAGCAGCGCGCCACCTCGAAGACGCCGCCGTGCAGGACGACGGCACCCTCCGGCACGCCGTCCCAGGCGCCGTTGGCGTAGAACTCCCCGTCCATCGCCGCGGTGTGCCCGCCGGTGTGGGCGGCGTAGTCGCGCGCACGCTGGGCGTCCAGCGGCGGGCAGGGGATCAGGTGATGCTCCACCCCCGCCAGCCGGGCCAGCTTCGGCGGCAGCTTGCGGTCGCCCGGCGTCAAGTCGCGGTGGTCGAAGGTGAAGGTGGCGAAGGGCACCTCGGCCTTCTGCGCCGCGGCCAGCAGCAGCCGCGTGTCGTAGCCGGCGGTGAGTTGGAGCATCAGCGGGCGGTTGCCGCCCTCCGGTCCCGACAGGGTCCGGTGCAGATTGCGGATGGCGGTGACCAGGATGGACTCCATCCGCTCATAGGCGAGCGAATCGGAAAAGCCCGGCGGAACCGCCGGGAAGGGCCGGCGGAAGGTCAGGAAGCCCGGATCGTCCATCGGGCGGGCGGGGTCGAGCACCTGGGTCGGCAGCAGCCGGCGCACCCCGGCCAGCCCGGAGCCGGGCAAAGGGTACCAGTCCAGCCCGGCCTCGTGCGTCAGGGGACGGCGGAACGTCGCCTCCTCGCCCAGCAGTTCGGCCATCACCCCGGCGCTGGAGGCGAGGGTCAGGGCGCCGTCCACCATCCCGTAGAAGCAGCCGAGCGTCCCGCCGGTGTCCAGATGAACCGCCCGGTTGTTCAGCAGCAGCCAGCGTCCCGTCCAGGAACGGCACAGCTCCGCGTTGTCCCCGGCGCGGGACGCGGCCAGCGCCTCCACCGGGTCGGGACGCGCCGGGTCGGTCTGCACGGGAAGCCCCAGCAGGTGCCAGACCGTCTTGTCGGCGCCCAGCACGCGCCGGACCGGCAGGTCGGGACAATGGGACAGGACCAGCCCGCCGATATCACGGCTCACCCAATCCGGACGGAGCGCGTGGGTGTTTTTGGACACGATGAATTGCCGCCGGTGCAGCATGCCGACTTCCCCCGGACCTTTCGCGAATGTCAGGGGGTAAACACGCCGCACGGCGGGGGAGGCAGGCCCCTACCCCTTTTCACCCTCCTTTGCGCCACCCTTCTTGCCTCTGCCCATCCGAACGGAGAATATTTCCCACGCTTGGGTGGCAGGGCGTGATTGACTCCGGGGGTCGGTACCTCTATACAGCGGGGCTCATTTTTTGCCCTGAGATCGAGGAGTATGGTGCCGTGAAACGCACGTTCCAGCCCAGCAAAATCGTGCGCAAGCGCCGGCATGGCTTCCGCGCCCGCATGGCGACCGTCGGTGGCCGCAAGGTGATTGCCCGCCGTCGCGCCAAGGGCCGCAGTGTCCTGAGCGCCTGATACGCATGGCGGCGCCGGACCCCAGGGTCGGGCGCCTGAAGCGGCGGCCGGAATTTCTGGCCGTGGCCGGTACACGGCGCAAGCATGTGGCTCCCGGCCTTATCCTGCAGGTGCGCCGACACGACGAACGGCAGCGGCCCGCCCCTGGCGAGCCGCCGATTCGTCTTGGCCTGACGGCGAGCCGCAAAGTGGGGAACGCGGTCGTGCGCAATCGCGCACGCCGCCGCCTTCGCGAAGCGGCCCGTCAAATTCTGACCGCCCACGCGGCCCCCGGTCACGATTTCGTGCTGGTGGCCCGCGCCGCGACGGCCGAAAGGCCGTGGACGGAGTTGGTGGGCGATCTGATTGCGGCGCTGAAACGCCTCGGTCTGTGGCGCGACGCGTCCAAGAGCGAGGTGCCCAAGAGCGAGGCGAATGGCGGGCCAAACGCCGTCACACCCAACGGCGGGACCGGCAACGGTTCCGGCGGTGGGGAGGCCGGCGCGTGAGCCCGCTCGCCTATTTTCTGCGCGCGCTCGTGGTCGGCTATCAGTGGACCCTGTCGCCCTTCATCGGGTGGCACTGCCGATTTCAGCCGACCTGTTCAAACTATGCGCTGGATGCGCTATCTAAGCACGGAGCGATCCGGGGCAGTTGGCTGACCGTCCGGAGGCTTCTGCGCTGCCATCCCTGGGGCGGGTGGGGATATGATCCCGTGCCCGAACCGGGGCGGTCCAACCGCTGTTCGCACGGGCCGGACGACGCGGCGCATCGATGCAGCAATTCGCATGCCGGCCTGAAAACCGGCGTTCGGCCCCCTTCTTGATGAAGGCCCACGGCAACCGGGATGCCATGACCGATCAACGCAACCTCATCCTCGCGATCGCTCTGTCGATCGCCATCCTCCTGGGATTCCAGTATTTCTACGATGGACCCCGGGTAAAGCAGCAGCAGGCTGCGCAGCAGGCCGCCCAGACGGAGCAGTCGGTCACTCCCGGCGCCGCGCCAGCGCCGGGCGCCGCTCCCGGTTCAGTCCCCGGCACGGCGGCTCCCGCCACGGTCCGCGACCGCGCCGGCCTGCTCGCCGAGCAGATGGCCGCCGGAACGCGCGTCAAGATCAACACGCCGTCGCTGCACGGATCGGTCAATCTGGTTGGGGGCCGCATCGACGACCTGACGCTGGCCGACTACCGCGTCACCCCCGATCCCAAGAGCCCGGAAATCGTGCTGCTGGCCCCCGCCGGCACGCCCGAGGCCTATTACGCCGAGTTCGGCTGGGTTCCGGAGGACAAGTCGCAGCCGGTTCCCGGCGCCGACACCCGCTGGACCGCCGCCGGCACCGCGCTGACGCCGGACCAGCCGCTGACCCTGACCTGGGACAACGGCAAGGGCCTGGTGTTCGAGCGGACCATCGCGGTCGACCAGAACTTCATGTTCACGGTCACCCAGAAGGTGCGCAACACCGGCTCCACCCCGGTCAGCCTGCTGCCCTACAGCCTCGTCAGCCGCGCCGGCACGCCGCACACCGACGGCTACTACATCCTGCATGAAGGCCCGCTCGGCGTCTTCGACGGCAAGCTGAACGAGCACAAGTACGACGACCTGCGCAAGGCCGGCACCGTCTCCGCCCAGAGCACGGGCGGCTGGATCGGCATCACCGACAAGTATTGGCTGGTCTCGCTGGTCCCCGACCAGAAGGCCCCGATCACCGCCCGCTTCGTCCACTCCGCCCCCGGCGGCACCGACCGCTATCAGGTCGACACGCTCGGCAAGGCCGTGGAAATCGCCCCCGGCGCCACCATCGAGATGACCGACCGGCTGTTCGCCGGCGCCAAGCAGGTCCGCCTGCTCGACGACTATTCGGACAAGCTGGGCATCGCCAACTTCGATCTGGCGATCGACTTCGGCTGGTTCTACTTCCTGACCAAGCCGTTCTTCTACGGGCTGGACCTGCTGGGCCGCCTGTTCGGCAACTTCGGCATCGCCATCCTGGTCTTCACCGTGATCGTCAAGGCGGCCTTCTTCCCGCTGGCCAACAAGTCCTATCACGCGATGGCCAAGATGAAGAAGCTGCAGCCCAAGATGATGGAGCTGCGCGACCGCTTCGGCGACGACAAGGTCCGCCTGAACCAGGAGATGATGGCGCTCTACAAGCGCGAGAAGGTCTCGCCGGTGTCGGGCTGCCTGCCGATCCTGATCCAGATCCCGGTGTTCTTCGCGCTGTACAAGGTGCTGTTCGTGACCATCGAAATGCGGCACGCGCCGTTCTTCGGCTGGATTCACGACCTGTCCGCGCCCGATCCGACCACCATCTTCAACCTGTTCGGTCTGATCCCGTGGCAGCCGCCGCACCTCCTGATGCTGGGCCTGTGGCCGATCATCATGGGCATCACCATGTACTTCCAGCAGAAGCTGAACCCGGCACCGCCCGATCCGGTGCAGCAGAAGGTGTTCCAGTTCCTGCCGATCGTCTTCACCTTCATGCTCGCCAGCTTCCCGGCTGGTCTGGTGATCTACTGGGCCTGGAACAACACCCTGTCCATCGCCCAGCAGTGGATCATCATGCGGCAGGACGGTGTGAAGGTGACCTGAGGGTCCTTTCCATCTGATACCCGGCTTCCCTGAACCTCAGGGCATCGACCGCCGGCAAGCGCCTCCCTTGACGGGCGTTTGCCGGCGGTTATGTTTTGGGCCGGTCACGATCCACAGCCCGCCTCTTTCGAAAGCGCCGTCCATGACCTCTTCCAGCAGCTCCCCGATCTCCGGTTTCGACGAGGAGGCCCTGGAAGCGGGGCGGCTTCTGTTCGCCAAGGAATGCGACTTCATCTGGGGCGCCCAGACGGCGGAGCAGCTGCCGGAGGCCGACCTGCCGGAGGTCGCCTTCGCCGGCCGCTCCAACGTCGGCAAGTCCAGCCTCGTCAACGCGCTGACCGGGCGCAAGACGCTGGCCCGCACCTCCAACACGCCGGGCCGCACCCAGCAGCTCAACTTCTTCAACCTTGGCAACCGGCTGAAGCTGGTGGACATGCCCGGCTACGGCTACGCCAAGGAATCGAAGGAGAAGATCGAGATCTGGAACGACATGGTCCGCCGCTTCCTGCGCGGCCGCGTCACGCTGCGCCGGGCGCTGGTGCTGGTCGATTCGCGCCACGGGCTGAAGCCCAACGACGAGGAGATCATGACGATGCTCGATCAGGCGGCGGTGCCCTACGTCGTCGTCCTGACCAAGTCGGACAAGGTGCGGTCGCAGGAGCTGGCCGAGGTGAGCAAGCGCACCGTGGCGGCCATCAAGAAACACCCCGCCGCCTTCCCGGAGATCCACGCCACCAGCGCCGAGAAGGGCCAGGGCATCGCGGAGCTGCGGGCCAGCCTCGCCCAGCTCGCCAGCCTGGGATGACCCGATGCCCGTCGAGCTGACGCCGGCCCTGCTGTTCCTCCTCCAGGCCATCCTGCTGATCGCCGGCCCGTTCCTGCTGTGGCGGCTGTCCGGGCTGAAGCATGTGGCCCCGATGGTGGTCATCCAGATCCTGTTCGGGATCGCGCTCGGCCCGTCGGTTCTCGGGCAGGCCGCCCCGGAACTCTGGCAACCGCTGTTCCCCAAGGGGTCGCTGGCGCCGCTCTCCGGGCTGGCCCTGCTCGCCGTGGTCTTCTTCGCCTTTTTGACCGGGCTTCATCTCGACCTGGAGGAGTTCAAGGGCCGCGGGCGCGCCTTCGTCGGCATCAGCCTGTCGAGCATGCTGGTGCCGACCCTGCTCGGCGGCGCGCTCGGCTGGTGGATCGTCGGCGCCTTTCCCGAGATGGCCGGGCCGAAGGCCGACCCGCTGCTGTTCGCCGCGGGGTTCGGCATCTGCATCGGGGTGACCGCCCTGCCGGTGCTGGGGGCCATCCTGCGCGAAATGGGGCTGATCGGGGAGCGGGTCGGGCGGCTGGCGCTGGGCTACGCGGCAGTCAACGACGCGCTGCTGTGGCTTCTCATCACCGCCGTGCTGGCCCTGGCGGCGGGGGGAAGCGGCGGCTTCGCCGGGGTGGCATGGATCGCCGTCCTGGGCTTTGCCTATCTCGCCGCGACGGAGCTGTTCGCCCGCCCCCTGCTGACCCGGCTGATGAACCGCATCGCCCCGGACGGCGACGTCGGCGACATGGTGGTGGTGGTCACCTGCGCCGCCCTGCTCGGTTCCGCCGCGGTGACGGAACTGATCGGGCTGCACTACATCCTGGGCGCCTTCGTCGCCGGCACGGTCATGCCGCGGCGGCTGGCGGCGGCCATCCTGGACCGGCTGGAGCATTTCGCCACGCTGATCCTGCTGCCCTTCTTCTTCACCCTGACCGGCCTGAAGGTCGATCTCGACCTCGCCGCCGCGGCGCAATGGTGGGTCTTCGTGCTGGCGACCGTGGCGACCATCACCGGCAAGATCCTGGGCACCGCCCTGCCCGCCCGGCTGTCGGGCGAGAGCGCCGCCGATTCCTGGCGGCTCGGCACGCTGATGTCCTGCAAGGGGCTGATGGAGGTCATCGTCCTGACCATCCTGCTGGAGGCGGGGGTGCTGTCGGAGGCCTGCTTCTCGGCCATGGTGCTGATGGCGGTGGTGGTCACCGCGCTGACCCAGCCGATGACCCTGCTGGCCGGGCGGATCGCCGGCCGCCGGGCGGGCCACGCCGGCACAGCCTGACCCGTCAGCCGGGTTTCCGCACGTTTCCGGTCACCACCGGATCGGCGCCCGGCCCATCAGACCCGGCCTTTCCGTCCCCACGCGCCTGCTCCTTCAGCGCCGTGTTGGCCTCCGTCACCTCCTGGGCGTCGGGGGAGCCGTAGATCTCCTCGGCCCGCCGGGCGGTCTCCTCCATCTCGGCCTTGTGGGCTTCGGTGAAGGGGTTGCGCGGCGTCGGCATGATGCGGTCGTTCATGGCACCGTCCTTTGCGGTTCATCCTACCCCGGGCGAACCGCCGGGCGCGGCAAGGGTTCCCGGACGCGGCGCGCGCCTGAAAAAGCCCCCTAGGCACCCCCCGCGCTTTCCGTTAAAGAGTCGGCGGAATCTCACCCGATTGGCCCACCCCGACGAACGGCTCCATCCCGTGCAGAACACGACCCGCGACGAGTGGCTCGCCAAGGCCCGCACCCTGTCCGAAGCCCTGCCCTACATGCGCCGCTACGCCGGGCGCACCTTCGTCATCAAGTACGGCGGCCACGCCATGGGTGACGACAGCCTGGCGGAGAAGTTCGCCCGCGACATCGTCCTGCTGAAGCAGGTCGGCATCAACCCTGTGGTCGTGCACGGCGGCGGCCCGCAGATCGGGCAGATGCTGCAGCGGCTGGCCATCAAGTCCAGCTTCATCGACGGCCTGCGCGTCACCGACAAGGAGACGGTCGAGGTGGTCGAGATGGTGCTGGCCGGCTCCATCAACAAGCAGATCGTCGCCGCCATCAACAACGCGGGCGGCCGCGCCGTCGGCCTGTCGGGCAAGGACGGCAGCCTGATCACCGCGCGCAAGCTGCGCCGCACCCAGCGCGACCCGGACAGCAACATCGAGAAGGTGCTGGACCTCGGCTTCGTCGGCGAGCCCTATCAGGTGAACCCGCAGATCCTCACGTCGCTGGCCCAGTCGGACATCATCCCGGTCATCGCCCCGATCGGCTTCGACCGCAACGGCGACACCTACAACATCAACGCCGACACGGCGGCGGGCGCCGTCGCCTCGGCGCTGGGTGCCACCCGCTTCTTCCTGCTGACCGACGTCGCCGGCGTTCTGGACAAGAACAAGGAGCTGGTGCCGCGCATGTCGCTGGACCAGGCGCGCGCCGCCATCGCCGACGGCACCGCGACCGGCGGCATGATCCCGAAGATCGAGACCTGCATCGACGCCGTCGAACAGGGCGTGGACGCCGCCGTCATCCTGGACGGCCGGGTGCCGCACGCCCTGCTGCTGGAGATCTTCACCGAGGGCGGGGCCGGTACTATGATCGGCCGCGAGTGACCGGGTAAGCGAAGGGGACCCGCCATGTCCGACGTGCGCAAGGACCTGCTCCGCCAGATGAAGGCCATTCGTGAACGGATGGACCCGAAGCTGCTGGAACGCGCCAAGCTGTCGGTCTTCGGCAAGGTCCCCTACGACCGCGACTCGGCGAAGGAAGCCGTCGGGCATTTCCTCGACTCCAAGGATGACGGCGGGGCCTTCCGGCGCAAGCTGGAGGCCGCGCTGCGCGAGGACGGCGCGCCCGTCGACCTTCCGGAAGGGGAAGCCGGACGCGGCGACAGCCCCGCCGATCCGCCCCAGCCGCGCAAGCCGCGCCGCTTCGGCCGCCTCCTCTAAGGCGGACCGCCGCCATGCTCCACGTCTTCGCCTGCGACGGTGACCGGCTGCGCTGGGCCCGCGAGGCCGAGGGCGTCCGCACCCCGTTGCCCACTGAGGCCGTCTGGCTCGACCTGCAGAATCCGACTCCGGAGGAGCTGGCCCGCGCCGAGGCGCTGATGGGCATCAAGCTGCCGACTCGGGAGCAGATGGCGGAAATCGAAGAATCGAGCCGCCTGCGCGTCACCCCCGGCGCCGTGCACATGACCGCCCTCGTCCTGGTCTGGGCCGACACCGACCAGCCGCGCATCGTCCCGGTCAGCTTCGTCCTGGCCGGCGGGCGGCTCGCCACCATCCACACCGTCGATCCGCAGCCCTTCCTGGCCTTCCGCCGCCGCGTCACCCGCAACGGCGGTACGGAATTGACGGCCGAGGCGGTCCTGGCCGCCCTGCTCGACGGGGTGGTGGAGCGCACCGCCGCCGTCCTGCGCCGCGTCGGGCTGGAACTGGACACCATGGGCAGCCGCGCCTTCCGCGGGCGCGCCCTGCCGGTCAAGGGGGAGCGGCGGGACGACAGCCGCACGCTGAAGCGCATCGGCCACACCGGGCACCTGATCGGCAAGGCCCATGTCAGCCTGTCGACTCTCAACCGCCTGCTGACCTTCCTGGCCCGCGGCGAGGGCTGGACCCCGGCCAAGCGGACCCGGCGCTGGGCGCGCGCCGCTTTGCAGGACGCGACGGGCCTCGGCGAATACGCTCAATTCCTGTCGGGGAAGGTCAGCCTGCTGCTGGACACCACGCTGGGCCGCATCAACGTCGAGCAGAACGAGATCATCAAGATCGTCTCGATCCTGACGGTCACCCTGTTCCCGCCGACGCTGGTCGCCAGCATCTACGGCATGAACTTCGCGACCATGCCGGAAAAGGACTGGACGTTCGGCTATCCGCTGGCGGTGATGCTGATGATCCTGTCGGCGGCTCTGCCGATGATCCACTTCAAGCGGCGGCGCTGGCTGTAATTTCCGCTCAGCCGACGGCGAGCACCAGCGCCCAACCGAGCACGACGAGGTTGACCGTCAGCGTGACCGCCATGCCGGGGGCGCGGGCGTAGGGGTGGATCACGTAACCCGCCCAGAACAACAGGCGGCCCAGCACGAACAGCGCGGTCGCCAGCCGGGCGAACCCCAGGTCGGGCAGCGGCATCTGCGCCACCAAAGCTGCCAGGGCGGGCACGAAGATCAGCGTCTGCTCCACCGTGTTGGTCAGCACGCGCTGGCTGACCCGGTGGAAGCGCGACTCGGCGTCGTCGATGGGGTTCAGGGCGACGGAGCGGGCGCGGGCGACCAGCACCCCGCCCACCGTCAGGAACAGCAGCAGCGCCGGCCACAGGGCGAGACGCCCCCAGAAGGCCATGCGCGCGCCCGGATCGGCGATGCCGGGCGGCGGCGCGAACAGCGGGGGCAGCAGCCACAGGGCCAGCAGCGCCACGACCACCGCGGCGAGGTTGACGGTGGCCGCCAGACGCAGAAGACGGGTCTTGGAAGGACGGGTCTCCGGTGCGGCGGCCATGGCGCCTTACCCCAGGCCCTTCTGGCCCATGTCGAGGAACTTCTGGCGGCGCTGGGCGCGGATCGCCGCACCGTCCAGCCCGTCGAGGTCGCCCAGCGACTCCTCGATGGCGTCGCCGAGCGCCTTGACCGTTTCCGCCGGGTCGCGGTGGGCGCCGCCGATCGGCTCGCTCACCACCCGGTCGATGACGCCGAGTTCCTTGAGGTCGTGGCTGATCAGGCGCAGCGCGACGGCGGCCTCGCCGGCCATGTCGGGGTTGCGCCACAGGATCGACGCGCAGCCCTCCGGCGAGATGACGGAGTAGATGGCGTGCTCCAGCATCAGCACCCGGTCGGCGGTCGCGATGGCGATGGCGCCGCCCGAGCCGCCCTCGCCGATCACCGCGGCCACCATGGGCACGGACAGGCGCAGGCAGCGCTCGATGCTCTTGGCGATGGCCTCGGCTTGGCCGCGCTCCTCCGCCTGGACGCCGGGGAAGGCGCCGGCGGTGTCGACCAGCGAGACGACCGGCAGTTTGAAGCGGTCGGCGAGGTCCATCAGGCGCTGGGCCTTGCGGTAGCCCTCGGGCTTGGCCATGCCGAAGTTGTGGCGCACGCGCGTTTCGGTGTCGTGGCCCTTCTCCTGCCCGATCACCACGACCGAGCGGCCGCGGAAGCGGCCCAGCCCGCCGATGACCGCGCGGTCTTCGGCGAAGCCGCGGTCGCCGGCCAGCGGCGTGAAGTCGTCGATCAGCCCCTTCACATAGTCCAGACAGTGCGGACGGTTGGGGTGGCGGGCCACCTGCACCTTCTGCGCCGGGGTGAGCTTCGCGTAGGTCTGCCGGAGGAGCTTGTCGACCTTGGTCTGCAGCTTCGTCACTTCGTCGGCGATGTTGATATCGCCGGCGTTGGTCAGGTGGCGCAGTTCCTCGATCTTGCCTTCAAGCTCGGCGATCGGCTTTTCGAATTCCAGGAAGGTTTGCATGCCGGAAGGATCACGGACCGAATAGGATAGGACGCGGACGTCGCGGACCGGCCTTGGTACCACGGTGCGCGGCGGCGATGCCACAGCTTATCGCGCGAATCGCCGGCCAAAACTGACCAGAAGCACGCCCAGGACGATCACCGTCGCCCCACCCCACACCCAGGGGGAATAGCGCTCGCCGAACAGCAGCGTCCCGGTGCCCAGCCCGACGGAGGTCGCCACGTAGCCGATCTGGCTGAGATAGACCGGCCCGGCGACGACCTGAAGCCGGAAATACAGCACGTAGGTCAGCGCCGTCACCGCGATCTGGAGCAGGGCGAGCCAGGGTGCCCGGCCCAGCGCCGGCAACTCCGCCACCGCCCCGGTGCCGAGCAGGGCCAGCGCGACCCAGCCCGCCCCGCCCAGCATGGTCCCCGCGGCCAGCGCCACCGACTGCCCGCCCGGTGGCCAGGCCACGGTGCGGTAGACGTTGCCCGCCGCGACCGACAGCGGCATGACGAAGGCCAGCGCCATCCAGCCCGCCAGATCGGGTGAGGGCAGGCTGCCGCGCGGCCCGACGATCATCAGCGCCCCGACGAAGCCCAGCAGAATGCCCACCACCCGCCCGCGGTCGGGCTTTTCGATCCGCACCGCCACGGCCATCAGCAGCGTCAGGATCGGCGGCAGCGTGTAGACCACCGCCGACAGCCCGGCCCCCAGCCACGGCATGACGAAGAACAGCACCACGTTGGGCAGCGCCATGGACAGCAGCCCCGACACCGCGAAATAGCGCAGGTACCGTCTGGTCAGGGGCCCGGCGGGAAGCATCGCCTGGCCTTTGACGCGCGCCAGCCCGGCCAGGATCACCCCGGCGCCCAGCATCATGGAGAAGGCCCAGGGCAGCGGCGGCACGCCGCCCGCCTGCGCAATCTTGGTGACCGGAAAGATCACGCCGATCAACCCGCCGACCAAGAGCAGCAACGCAAGCGATTCGGCCCCGCGCGAGGCCGGCGGAACGGTGGAGGGTTGGGAGGTCAATGTCAGATACGCAATGTCAGATCGGCGGGGTCCGGGAGCTGCGGCGCCAGCCGTCCTCCAGATCGTCCGGGAAGGCCGGGTCGAGGGTCTGCTCCACCGTGAAGGGGCTGTCCTCGGGGAAACGCTCCACCGGCAGATCGGTTTCGCGGGCGGCCTCACGCCGGGCAAGCTGGTAGGCCTTGGCGAACAGCGCGGGCAGCTTGGGCGTCAGGCTGGGGTTGTCCTCCAACACGAGGGCCGCGTTGTCCCGCTCCCGCTGGATGCTGTTGCGCCAGCTCCGCGACCGGCGGGCGGGTTGTTCCTGCCATTTCAGGAGATGCAGAAGAATCAGGCGCAGGCAGCTTCGCAGACGGTCGGCCTCGCTGCGGCCCATGCTCTCGATCTCCTCCGCGAGGTTTTCGGCGTCCACTTCGGACAGCTTGCCGGCGCGCAGAAGCCCGGCCTGCTCCTGCGTCCAGCCGTAGAAATCGTCTCCATACGCGGCGGCGTTGCGTCCCATGGCGGCCCCTTCGGGTGATGTGCCGACACCAATATGGTGAACACGCCGTGGGCTTGGCAACGCCCTCACGCCCCTTGCGCGACGATGCGGTCGTAGGCCGGCAGGGTCAGGAAATCCACGAAGTCGTCGCGCTCCACGAGGTCGCGCAGCATCACCGCAGCGTCCTCGTACAGGCCTCGCTCGAAGGCGCCGTCGCCGACGCGGGCCTTCCAGGCGGCCAACTCCTCGGCGATGGTCTCGTCCACCAGCTCCATGGTCACCGGGCGCCCGTCGTCGAGCGCAGCGCCGTGATGGACCCACTGCCAGAGCTGGGTGCGGCTGATCTCCGCGGTGGCCGCGTCCTCCATCAGGTTGAACAGCGGCACGCAGCCGATGCCGCGCAGCCACGCCTCCAGATAGCCGATGGCGACGGCGACGTTGTTGCGCAGGCCGCGCTCCGTCTTCGGCCCCTCGGGCACGGCCAGCAGGTCGGCGGCGGTCACGGCGACGTCGGCGCGCTTGCGGTCGATCTGGTTGGGCTTGCGCATGTAGGCGTCGAACACCTCCCGCGCGACGGGAACGAGGCCGGGATGGGCCACCCAGGTGCCGTCATGGCCGTTGGACACCTCCCGCTCCTTGTCGGCGCGGACTTTGGAGAAGGCCGTCTCGTTGGCCGCGGGGTCGTCCTTCACCGGGATGTAGGCGGCCATGCCGCCGATGGCCGGCGCGCCCCGGCGGTGGCAGGTCTTGACCGCCAGCAGGCTGTAGGAGTGCAGGAAGGGCGTCGCCATCGTCACCTCCGCCCGGTCGGGCAGGACGGCGGCGGGGTCGTTGCGGAATTTCTTGATGAAGCTGAAGATGTAGTCCCAGCGCCCGCAGTTCAGCCCGGCGGAATGGTCGCGCAGCTCGTAGAGGATCTCGTCCATCTCGAAGGCGGCCAGGATGGTTTCCACCAGCACGGTGGCCTTGATCGAGCCGTGCGGAATCGTCAGATAATCCTCGGCGACCGAGAACACCTCGTTCCACAGCCGCGCCTCGAAATGGCTTTCCAGTTTCGGCAGGTAGAAATAGGGGCCGGAGCCGCGGGCCAGCAGCTCCTGCGCGTTGTGGAAGGCGTAGAGGGCGAAGTCGAACAGCGCGCCGGACACCGGTTCGCCATCGAACCGGACGTGTTTTTCCTCCAGATGCCAGCCGCGCGGGCGGACCTTCAGGACGGCGGTCTTGTCGTTCAGACGGTACTTCTTGCCCGACATGGGATCGTCGAAGGCGATGGTCCGGCGCACGGCGTCGCGCAGGTTGGCCTGCCCCTCGATCAGGTTGGCCCAGGACGGGCAGCTCGAATCCTCGAAATCGGCCATGAAGACCTTCGCGCCGGAATTCAGCGCGTTGATGATCATCTTGCGGTCCACCGGCCCGGTGATCTCCACCCGGCGGTCGAGCAGGTCGTGCGGCAGCGGCGCGATGGTCCAGTCGGCCTCGCGGATGGCGCGGGTCTCCGGGAGGAAGTCCGGCTTGTGCCCCTGGTCGATCAGCGCCTGCCGCCTGGTCCGCACGTCAAGCAGGCGCAACCGCTCCGACCCGAACCGGCCCTCCAGCTCCGCCAGGAAGGCCAGCGCCTCCGGCGTCAGGATTGCCTCGAAGCCCGGCGTGATCGGACCCAGGATCTCAAGCCCGGAGATGGTCGTGGCCATGCGGTTCCCCCAGTTCGTCGCGAGGGCGGTCCGACGCACCCGCGCCAGCCAACCCCATTGGAACCAGGGCTATACCACAGCGGGAGAACCTGCCATAGCCGGATTGGTATCTTTTGAAAGGAGCAACCCCTTTTAGCGCAACACTATTGCGTACGAACGGTTTTTCGCCGGGCCAGCGGGTGATGCTCGTGCACGACCTGTTTCAGCCGCTCCGACACCACGTGGGTGTAGATCTGGGTGGTGGCGATGTCGGCGTGGCCCAGCATCTTCTGGACCGAGCGCAGATCCGCCCCGCGGTCGAGCAGGTGGGTGGCGAAGGCGTGACGCAGCACGTGGGGGCTGACCTTCTCCGGGTCGATGTTCGACTCGATGGCCAGCTCCTTCAGCAGCTGGGCGAATCGCTGGCGCGTCAGATGGCCGTTGGTGGAACTGCGCGACGGGAAGAGGAAGGCGATCGGCCCGTTCTCCCGCCCGGCCAGGATGAAGTGGCTCCGCCAGGGCAGATAGGCGCCGAGCGCGGCGGAGGCCGGTTCGGACAGCGGCACCATGCGCTCCTTCCCGCCCTTGCCGCGCACGATCAGCCCGCGCCCGTCGCGCAGGATGGCCGCCATCGGCAGGCCGACCAGCTCCGACACGCGCAGGCCGGTGGCGTAGAGCACCTCCAGCAGGGCGACCAGCCGCAATCCCTCCGGCCCGCCGCGGGTCTGGGCGGAGTCGATCATCCGGGTGACCTCCTCCACCGTCAGGATCTTGGGCAGCGGGCGGCCCTGCTTGGGGCTGTCCAGCGCCGAGGCCGGGTCGTCCGCCCGCCGGTCTTCCGAGACCAGGAAGCGGTAGAACTGGCGCATCGCCGACAGGCGGCGGGCCAGCGTGCGCGGCGCCGGCTTCTGCCCGCCCTCCACATACTGGAAGGCGAGGTAGGCGCGCAGATCCTCCGTCCCCGCCTTCTCCAGCGGCTGGCCGCGCTGGGCCAGCCAGAGGGCGAGGTCGGCGAGGTCGCGCTCGTAGGCCATGCGGGTGTTGAGCGCAGCCCCGCGCTCCGCCGTGAGCATGTCCAGGAAGGCGTCGACATGGGGCGAGGTGGCGATCGGGCGCGGCTTGCAGGGGCGTCCGCGCCGCTTCGGCCGGGTTTGCGGCTGGGCTTTTGGCTGGGCTTTTGGCGGGGTCGTTTTGGGCATGGGACTCATCCGGCCAGGGCCGCGGCGGCTTCACGGGCGATGGCGCGGGCATCGCTGTCCAGACCCACGGCGCGCACGCGCCACCACCGCGGGCGGCGTGCCCGCCGGCCCGGCGTTGCCGAGCAGCAGCAGGGCGGCCAGCGCCGTCTCGCCGACGCGCCGGTCGGCGGCGGCCTCGACAAGCCGCTGCCACAAAGCGGGGTCTGCCATCGCGGGGCGGCTGTCGGCGGGCATGGGCGCCGTATCCTCGGGGTCGGCGGTCTTGCGCCACGCCTCCTCCGGCACGGCGACGCCCATCGCCTGGAGCAGGGCCAGCTGCCCGGCGACGCGACCACGGGCCTCCGGATCGGCGCCGCGCAGCGACTCGTCGAGCCAGCCGGCGAGGCCCAGCGCCCCACCGCCCGGTGGCGGACCCAGCGCGATGACGGCGAGCGGCCACAGCCGCGCCACCTCCGCCGTCGGGCGGCTGCGCAGGGCGAGGTCGTACCAGCGCTTGCCCTTGTCGGCCCGGCCCAGCGCGAAGCAGAGCCGCGCGGCGGCGGGGGCCAGGGCGGCGGCGTCCGGAGTCGGCGAGAGGGTGTCGAGCATGTCCGCCACCACCGCCCCCACCGGACCGCCCAGCATCGGCGGGTCGAGAAGCTCCAGCGCCAGCCCGGCCAGTTCCACCCGCCGCCCGCCCCCCATGGCGGCGAGCATGGCCTGCTGCACCAGCGCGCGGGTGCGGGCGGTGCGGTCGCGGGCCGCGGCGTCCTTCAGCCGCAGAAACTCGTCGCCCTTGGCCGGGGCGGCGCGGTACGCCTCCGCCAGCCGCCGGGAATCGAGGAACAGGGCGACGGCGGCGCGCTCCGCCGCGGTCGCCCGGGTCGCCGGGTCGGTGCCGTTGTAGGACGCCACCGCGGCCAGACGGGCCGGGTCGGTCAGGGACAGCACGTCCGGCGGCAGCGCGGCCTGGAGCGTCCGCAGGGCGGCCAGGGTCAGCGGGCTGGGGTCCTTCAGGCTGCGCAGCCGCAGCGTCGGACCGCCGGCCATCGCTTCGGCCACCCGCAGGAAATCGGGATCGCCGCCCGGCTGCTCGCGCAGCATCTCGAAGGCGAGGTCGTCCCCCGTCGGGGCGGCCCCGGCCTCGGTGGGCATTCCCCCGCCGATCCGTCCGGCGCGCAGGCGGCAGAACAGCGCCACCCGCTGCCAATAGGGGCCGGAGAAGGGCTTGGCGCGCTCTGTCGCGGCGGCGCAGTCCAGCGGGCCGGCGAGCAGTTCGGCGTCGGTCAGGGCGCGGGCGGCGGCCTCGTCGGCCATCATCGCCTCGGGAAGCAGCGCAGCGAGGTCGGCGGCCCCGCGCGGGTCGCCCATAGCCGCCAGCTTTTCCACCCGCAGCGCGCCGAAGCGGCGCGCCGGCTCGGGCTCGCCCGGAGCGGCGGCGGGCGAGCCGTGGCTGAGCAACAGGCGGCGCTGCAGCTCCTTCACGGCGGGCGACGGGGTAAGGGTGGGCAGTTCCGGCAGCAGGGCCAGAACCTCGGCGCGCGGGATGCCGCGCCAGGGGTCGCCGCCCAGCCCGGCGGCGCCCGCCAGAGGACCGGCGCCATCGGGGTCCAGCGGCCCCAGCGTCTCCACCGCGATGGCCGAGGGCGACGCAACGGTGGGCACCACGTCGAAGGACGGCGTATGGACGGGCACCGTCAGGGACAGCGGAGCAACGGACGGTCCCGGCGCGGCCAGCGGATCGTCCAGCGCCCGCCCGGCCCCGGCCCCAGCCCCGGCCCCGACGTCGGGAGCAGCCATCGTTTCCGGCGGCGGAAACAGGCGGATCGGCGGCCCGGAAGGCACGGCCTGGGTATAGGTCTGGGCCTGGGCCGGCGTCGCCGCTCCCATCAGGGCACCGGACAAAGCCAGGGCCAGAGGGGCCAGCACCAGAGGAGCTGCGGCAAACATGGAAACGGCGCCGGCACCGGCCCTTCCGCCCCGTGACGGAGCGGCGAACCGGCGGCGGCGCCCAGCGGCGTCCCCGTCGGCGTCCCCGGCGTCAGCGGGGGAACCGCTCATCCGGAATGACCTTTTCCACCGTCTTGGACGGTGCCGGCATGTCCCAGGAGGCAAGGAAGGCCATGCCACCCCCGATGACGAACAGGAACAGGACGAAAAGAATGGAAATAACCCGGCTCATGGCGATCGGAGTCGTGTTTCTGTGGAAGGAACGGCGGCGCTGTATCACGGTCTGCGTCCGTGCGGCTTGGGACAAGGGTGCGCTTTCATGCTAATCATCGCACACCGTCCGCACCGCTGGCCCGATGGCCGATGAACGCCGGACGTACCACTTTAGCCACGGGGGCGCCGCTGTGCAACATGCGCAGGCCCCTGCGACCGAATCGAACACCGGCACCCCGGTCTTGCATCAGGAAAGTTCACAGCACCATGACCGCCCGCCTACCACCGCAGGGACAACCGCAAGCCCCTTCGAAGATTCTGCCGAAGACGGTGGTGCTGGTCGGCTTGATGGGCGCCGGGAAAAGCGCGATCGGGCGACGGCTGGCCGCGCGGCTGCACCTGCCCTTCGTCGATGCCGACACGGAGATCGAGACGGCGGCGGGCTGCTCCATCGCGGAAATCTTCGCCCGCGACGGCGAGGCGGTGTTCCGCTCGGTGGAGCGGCGGATCATCACCCGGTTGCTGACCGAACAGCCGGTGCACATCCTGGCGACCGGCGGCGGCGCCTTCATGGACCCGGAGACGCGCGCGGCCATCCGCGCCCACGGCCTGTCGATCTGGCTGCGCGCCGAGCTGGACGTGCTGCTGGCCCGCACGGCGCGGCGCACCCACCGCCCGCTGCTGAACGCCGGCGACCCGAAAGAGATCCTGAGCCGGCTGATGACCGCCCGCTACCCCGTCTATGCGGATGCCGACCTGACGGTGATCAGCGACGAGCGCCCGCCGGAGGCGACCGTGGAACAGGTGATCGAGGCGCTGGAGGCGCATTTCGGCATCACCCTGCCCCACGCGCACCATCATCATCACCGCCACCCGGCGCACCACCACCACGACAAGCCCTGATTCCGCCATGACCTCAGACACCCCCGCTTCAGACATCCCCGCAGGCACCGACACCGTCCGCCTCGACCTCGGCCCGCGCAGCTACGACATCCTGGTCGGCGATCGGGTGCTCGACGGCGCCGGACCGCGCATCGCCGCGATCACCAGGGGCAAGGCCCCCATCGTCGTCACCGACGAGAACGTCGCTCCGCTGCACCTGCCGACGCTGGAACGCACGCTGCGCGAATCCGGCATCGAGCCGACCCAGGCCATCGTCCTGCCGGCGGGCGAGAAGACCAAGGACTTCGCCCATTTCGAACGGCTGATGGACGCCGTCCTGGCGCGCGGGATCGAGCGGTCGGCGGTCCTGCTGGCGCTCGGCGGCGGTGTGATCGGCGACATCACCGGCTTCGCCGCCGCCTCGGCGCTGCGCGGCATCGACTTCATCCAGGTGCCGACCACGCTGCTGAGCCAGGTGGACAGCTCGGTCGGCGGCAAGACCGGGATCAACAGCCCGCACGGCAAGAACCTGATCGGCGCCTTCCACCAGCCGCGTCTGGTCATCGCCGACACCGCCACGCTGGACACCCTGCCGCGGCGCGAGGTGCTGGCCGGCTACGCCGAGGTGGTGAAGTACGGGCTGATCCGCCTGCCCGGCTTCTTCGCCTGGCTGGAGGCGAACGGCGAGCGGGTGGTCGCCGGCGACAGCGACGCCCGCCGCCACGCCGTCACGGAAAGCTGCCGGGCCAAGGCCGCCATCGTCGGCGCGGACGAGCGGGAGAGCGGCGACCGCGCCCTGCTGAATCTCGGCCACACCTTCGGCCACGCTCTGGAGGCGGCGACCGGCTTCGGCTCCCGCCTGCTGCATGGCGAGGCGGTGTCGATCGGCATGGTTCTGGCCTTCGACCTGTCGGTGCGGCTGGGCTTGTGCCCGGCGGCGGACGCCGAGAAGGCGCGCGCCCATCTGGCCCGCGTCGGCCTGCCGGTCCGCCCCACCGACATTCCAGGCGTGGAGTGGGACGTCGACGGGCTGATCCTGTCCATGGCCAAGGACAAGAAGGTCAAGGACGGGCGCATCGCCTTCGTGCTGGTGCGCGCGCTGGGAGACGCCTTCACCCGGCGCGACGTCGATCCGGCGGTGGTGCGGGCGCTACTGGAGGATGCCGTCGCGGCCTGATGCGGTGCACCATAAGCCCTTGACCGTTGGGGTGGCAAACTGTCAGACTTCTCGACAGTTCCGATTCGCGTCCAAGGCGCAGCGGAATGCCGACCCATAAAGGGAGAAGGGACATGCCGAACCGCAAGCTCATCCCCGACGTCATCAAGGATCAGCAGCTCGTCTGCCTGTCCCCGGAGGCCAGTGTCCACGACGCCACCGTTCTGATGGCGGAACGCCGCGTCGCCGCCCTCTTGGTCACCCAGGACCAAGCGGAAGGCGGCCGGTCGCTGAAGGGCATCTTCACCGAGCGCGACCTTGCGGCCCGCGTCGTCGCCGCAGGGCGCGATCCGGCGGCCACCCGGCTGGCCGAGGTCATGACCGCTTCTCCCGACACGCTGGGGCCGGACGCCCACGCCTACGAGGCGCTGGACCTGATGGAGCGCCACCACTACCGCCACCTGCCGGTCACCGCGAACGGCGAGTCGGACGGCACGGTGATGGGCATCGTCTCCATCCGTGACCTGTTCGCCGTGGTCCGCGCCCATCTGGAGGACGAGATCCGCGACCGCGAGGCCTTCATCTTCGGATCGAACTACTCCGCCAGCGCTCCGCCCTGATCACCGAACACGTAATGCTGCAATGCGGCGGAGCCGGCTTGACCTGAACGCTGGCCCCACCGATATTCCTGGGTACGCCCCAACAATCAGGCCGTCCGAACTAGGCCGAACGTCAGAGAGCCCCATGCCGCTGTCCGAACCCGCCGCGCGCGAACCGATCCACACCCGGGAAGTCACCTGCCGGGGCTATCGGCGGACCGATGGGCTGTGGGATGTCGAAGGCCATCTGACCGATGTGAAGAGCTACGCCTTCCACACCGAACAGCGCGGCCAGATCCTGCCCGGCGACCCGGTGCACGGCATGTGGCTTCGCCTGACGGTGGACAACGACCTGACCGTCCATGCGGTGGAAGCGGTGACGGAGAAGAGTCCCTACCGGACCTGCGGCTCCGTCACCCCCAATTTCCAGCGGCTGGTCGGGCTGAAGATCGGTCCGGGCTGGACCCGCACGGTGAAGGAGCGGTTGGGCGGCATCCAGGGCTGCACGCATCTGGTGGAGCTTCTGGGGCCGATCGCCACCACCGCCTTCCAGACCATCTATCCCATCCTGGCGCGCGAGCAGGCCGACAAGGCCAGGGCGGCCGGCGGAGAGGCGGGCAGCAAGGAGGACATGCTGCGCACCAAGCGCCCGGTGCTTCTGAACACCTGCCACATCTTCGACAGCAACGGCGAGGTCGTGCGAAAGAACTGGCCAGACCACTACACCGGCGACCGTCCGCGCGACGCCGCGGACTGAGGCGGCGGCCGGGTCGGCCGGGACTCCGGTCGGGGCCGACTGGTCCTTGCCCGCTTTGCCGCCGGCGGCAAAGCCGATGCCGTGGTGCCGGCCCCGCTTTCGGGCCGGTCCAGCTCGTCGAGCGGCGGCAGGTCGAAGGGCGTGCCCACGAAGGGATCGCCGCCGCCATGCCCGGCCTTGACGTGGCCATCCTCGGTGCAGGCCCGGCGGAAATAGGCTGCGATGAAGACACGGACCGCCGAGGTCAGGGTGACCTCCGCGTTGTCCCCACCGGGGCCGCGCCGCCGGATCTGCTCGTCCAGCCGGTCCTTGATCAGCGTGCAGAGGCCGTTGACCGTCAGGCCCTCGCGGCGGGCGATGTCCTCCAGAGCGTCCCACATGGTCGGCTCCAGACGCATGCTCGTGCGGCGCCCGGCAATCATGATGTTCATGCTCTTCAGCGGTTCCACACACGCGTTGGGATTCACTGTTAACCGCTTCTTCGGCCCGCGCTTCGCCATACGCCGCCCTCTCCACGAACCCGCCGGACGACGCGCGAAAAGTGCATCGCCCACGGCGCATTGATTGGTTGCATGCGCCGCACTCTACTAAATACAGCGAGAATTGCAACCACGGCAGCACTCCAATTATGTTTGAAGACGGAAAAGAACCTCTAGTAGTTGCATGCGTATGTATGCATTTGCAGGTGGCACTTTTCCCTTGCTGCACGGGCGGCGGCCGGGCGTTCTTGTCGGCGTTGCTGTCAGCGAGCCTCCTCAGGAGTCAGCGTGGTCAGGCCGAGGGCGTGAACGCGCTCCGCCATTTCTTGGGCGAGCAGGCCATAGACCAGCCGCTGCCGCTCCACGCGCGACTTTCCGGCGAAGGCGGCGGAGACGATGGTGACGTGGAAATGCGTCTCGCCTTCCGGGTGGGCGCCGCCATGGCCGGCGTGCCGGCCGGAATCGTCCTGGATGTCGAGCCGCTCGGGGGCCAGCGCGTCGGTCAGCTTCCGGCGCATGCGGGTGGCGTATTCCATAGGGGTCCTCACTGGGTCTGGACTGGGTCGGGTTTGGGATTGAGGTGACGGCGCGGCACCGCTCCCGTCAAGACGCCAATGCCGCAGACCGGCCATTTTCCGCAGTCCGGCACCGCCCCCTTGCGTGCGCTTGCCAGAAAGGATGCCTCTTCCCATACTTCGCACATGAGCAAGCCACGCACCCGCCATGACTTCAGCCGCTACGACCAGCCGCGCACCGCCGTGCGCGCCTGCGATCATCCGGGCTGTGCCGGCGAGGGCGAGTACCGCGCGCCGAAGAGCCGCCGGCAGCTCAACGACTACTACTGGTTCTGCCTGGACCATGTGCGCGAATACAACCGCGCCTGGGACTATTACGCCGGCATGAAGCCCGAGCAGATCGAGGCCGAGGTCCGCCGCGACACCACTTGGCAGCGGCCGAGCTGGCCGCTCGGCTTCTGGGGGGTGCAGGAGAAGTTCCTGCGCGACCGCGCGATGCACGGCTTCAGCTTCGAGTTCGGGCGCGAGGCCGGCAAGGACCAGTCCGAGGAAAGCAAGCAGCGCCGGCAGGCCGCCCGCAACGCGGAGGAGGAGGCGCTGGTCGTCCTCGACCTCGCCCCGCCGGTGGATTTCCCGCGCATCAAGGCGCGCTACCGCGAGCTGGTGAAAATCCACCATCCCGACGCCAACGGCGGGGACAAGGCGGCCGAAGAAAAGTTGAAGGAGATCAATCAGGCCTACAACACGCTGAAAGCCTGCTATGGTGCGTAACCCCGACGGTTGGCCGGACCAGATTGGCCGGGCGGCCCCGACAACAGACACGTTGGAACGATAAGAACCTCCCATGCCTTCTCAAGGAGCCACCCAGGCCAGCTCGGCCCTGTTCGATCACGTTCCCGACATCACCCTGTCGGTGCGTCAAGTGTTCGGCATCGACAGCGACATGCAGGTGCCGGCCTTCAGCCAGCGCACGGAGCATGTGCCGGACATCGACGAAGCCTACCGCTTCGATCGCGACACGACGCTCGCGATCCTGGCGGGCTTCGCCTACAACCGCCGCGTCATGGTCCAGGGCTATCACGGGACCGGCAAGTCCACCCACATCGAACAGGTGGCCGCCCGCCTGAACTGGCCCTGCATCCGCATCAACCTGGACAGCCACATCAGCCGCATCGACCTGATGGGCAAGGACGCCATCGTCCTGCGCGACGGCGTTCAGGTGACGGAGTACCGCGAAGGCATCCTGCCCTGGGCGCTCCAGCACGCCTGCGCGCTGGTCTTCGACGAGTATGACGCCGGCCGCCCCGACGTGATGTTCGTGATCCAGCGCGTGCTGGAGGTGGAAGGCAAGCTGACCCTGCTCGACCAGAACCGCGTCATCCGCCCGCACCCGGCCTTCCGCCTGTTCGCCACGGCGAACACCGTCGGCCTGGGCGACACCACCGGCCTCTACCACGGCACGCAGCAGATCAACCAGGGCCAGATGGACCGCTGGAACATCGTGGCGACGCTGAACTACCTGCCGGTGGACGCCGAGGTGAAGATCGTCGCTTCCAAGGTCCCGGAATACGACAGCGAGGCCGGCCGCAAGACCGTGGCGTCGATGGTGCGTCTGGCCGACCTGACCCGCGCCGGCTTCATCAACGGCGACATCTCCACCGTGATGAGCCCGCGCACGGTCATCACCTGGGCGCAGAACGCCAACATCTTCAACGACATCGCCTTCGCGTTCCGGATCACCTTCCTGAACAAGTGCGACGAGGTGGAGCGGCCGACCGTCGCCGAATACTACCAGCGCTGCTTCGGCACCGAGTTGCCGGAGACGGGGGTTCAGGCCAACCTGGTGTGAGGCGGAGACGGCGATGGGGTTCATGGATTACGTTGTGGTCGGCCCAGACGGCGAACTGATGCTGCCGAAAGCCGTGCGCGACCAGCTTGGCTTAAAGCCAGGTGATTGCGCACGAATCGATGTCGATCCTGTACACCACCACATCGCCGCCCTTTCACGAAGCAACGAGCCGCTGGCAAGCCGGTCCATCATGGTCGGCAGGCACCGCACGAGCATGCGGCTGGAGCCGGCCATGTGGGACGCGTTGGAAGACATCGCGCGGCGCGAAGGGCTCACCGTCAACACGCTCTGCACCCAGATCAAGGACCGGCTGGAGGAGCAACTCCGGCGCCACGGCCCGGGTGCGGACAATGCGGAGGTCACCCTGACCTCGGCAGCCCGCGTGTTCATCGCCGCCTACTTCCGAAGGTGCGTTCTAGACCAGAAGCGCGGACAGACCGAACCCAGCGGACCAGACCCCTTCAGCGGAACACCGTTCGAACTTGCCGACGCCATGACAGGCTCGGCCGCCGCGTCGAGCGGGAAAGCCCAGGCCCGAAAGACCATCGATGATCTGATCGGGATGGGAGGAACCATTCATCGGTCCGTTTCGGTCGAGGAAATGAATGAAGCCGTTCGCCGACGGGCCGCCCAAAGGTTTCTTAAAGGATGATCGGAGTCGACACCAACGCTTTGGTCAGGCTCGTCATCAAGGACGATGCCGAGCAGGCGGAACTCGTCCGGACAACGGTTCGTCGGATTGTCGCTGATGGCAAGCGGTGCTTCGTCAATCGCATTGCGCTGGTCGAATTCGTCTGGGTCATGGAAAGCGTTTACGACCAGCCGCGCGCCGAAATTTCCAGGTTTATCGAAGCCTTCCTTGAAAACGGTGACCTGTGCATAGAGGATCGTGAAGCCGCGCAATGCGCGTTGGATCGCTACCGCAACAACGGGGCCGACTTTTCCGACGCGTTGATGGCAATTGGGAACCAGGACGCCGGCTGCTCCACCACCCTGACGTTCGACCGCAAGGCAGCCCGGCTGCCGGAATTCCAGATTTTGAGCTGACAGCCCGCCATGACCGACCGTGAAAACCCCGTCGAGGCCTTCAAGCGCTCCACCGCTGCCGCGGTGCGGGCCCTCTCCCGCCGGGCCGACGTGCAGGTGGGCTTCTCCACCGAGCCGCCCGGCGTCGCCGGCCTGCGCGTGCGCATCCCCACCCCGGCGCGCGACCTGAACCCCCACGACGTCGCCACGCTGCGCGGCGCGGCGGATGCGGTGTCGCTGCGGCTGCGCTTCCACGACAACGCCATCCATCTCCAGCGCATGCCGCTGGGCGACAGCGCCCGCGCCGCCTACGACGCGCTGGAGCAGGCCCGCTGCGAGGCGCTGGGCGCCAGCCACATGCCCGGTGTGGCCGCCAACCTGGAGGCGGCGCTGGACGAGCGCTACCACAAGCAGGGCTTCGAGCGGCTGGAGGAGCGCGAGCAGGTTCCCCTGCCCGAGGTGCTGCGCCTGATCGCCCGCGAGGCGATGACCGGCGCCGCCCCGCCCCCCGCCGCCGAGCACGCGGTCAGCCTGTGGCGCGGCTGGATCGAGGAGCGGCTGGGCAAGGATCTGCACGGACTCGCCGGCCACATGGCCGATCAGGACGCCTACGCCCGCGCCGTGCGCAAGCTGCTGACCGAGCTGGACATGGAGGTCGGCAGCGACCCCGACGAACAGCAGGAGCCGGAGGAGGACGAGCGCGATTCCGGCGAGAACGAGAACGAGCCGAACAAGGGCCAGACCCAGGGCGAGGACGACACCCAGAGCCAGGCCGAATCGTTGACCTCGCAGGAGACGCAGGAGTCCGACCAGGGCGAGCAGGCCGAAGAGGGCACCGGCGAGGAGGGCGACACCGAGATGGGCCAGGGCGAGGGGGCGGAGGAGCCCGCCGGCCCCGGCCAGCCCTGGCGCCCGGAGGCGAGCCGCCGCAACGAGCCCGATCCCAACGCCTACAAGCCCTTCACCACCCAGTTCGACGAGGTGGTGGGCGCCGCTGATCTGTGCGACCCGGAAGAGCTGACCCGGCTGCGCCACATGCTGGACCAGCAGCTCGTGCATCTCCAAGGCGTGATCTCCAAGCTGGCCAACCGCCTGCAGCGCCGCCTCCTGGCCAAGCAGCAGCGGTCCTGGGAGTTCGATCTGGACGACGGCATTCTCGACGCCGCCCGTCTCGCCCGCATCGTGGTGAACCCGGTCCTCCCCCTCTCCTTCAAGAAGGAGAAGGAGATGGACTTCCGCGACACGGTGGTGTCGCTGCTGATCGACAATTCCGGCTCGATGCGCGGGCGTCCGATCTCCATCGCCGCGATGAGCGCCGACATCCTGGCCCGCACGCTGGAGCGCTGCGCGGTGAAGGTGGAGGTGCTGGGCTTCACCACCCGCGCCTGGAAGGGCGGGCAGGCGCGAGAGCATTGGATATCATCCGGCAAGCCCGCCAATCCGGGCCGCCTGAACGACCTGCGCCACATCGTCTACAAGGACGCCGACCAGCCCTGGCGCCGCGCCCGCAAGAATCTCGGCCTGATGCTGCGCGAAGGCATCCTGAAGGAGAACATCGACGGCGAGGCGCTGATGTGGGCGCACAACCGCCTGATCGGGCGGCCCGAGCAGCGGCGAATCCTGATGGTGATCTCCGATGGCGCGCCGGTGGACGACTCGACCCTGTCGGTCAACGCCGGCAACTATCTGGAGCGGCACCTGCGGCAGGTGATCGAGTACATCGAGACCCGCTCGCCGGTCGAACTGGTGGCCATCGGCATCGGCCACGACGTGACCCGCTACTACCGCCGCGCCGTCACCATCGTGGACGCCGAGCAGCTGGGCGGCACCATGATGAACAAGCTGGCCGAGCTGTTCGACGAGGACGACCGCCGGGGCCGCAGCGGCTGGCGGTGAGGCCGAAGACAGGTCCGGAAACGACAACGGCGCGGATCACTCCGCGCCGTTTTTACTAATGTCGTCCGGTTCGTCCGGTCATTGCAGGCTGCGCTGCATCTCTTCGAAGTTGCGCGAGAAGCCGTTCAGCGGGAAGTCGATGTCGCGCTTGCCGGCGCGCAGGAAGTTCACGCGGACCAGCACCGTGGAGCCGTTGCGGAACTGGTCCACGACGCGGCCCGACACGAAGTTCGGGAACATGCACATGTTCAGCGTGGCGATCTGCGTCTCGATGCGCGGTTGACGGTCGACGCGGATGGCGCAGTTGTCGATCATGCCCTGGCTGGTCGTCAGGAACAGGTGGTAGTCGTTGCCGGTCGGGATGACGCTCAGCGCCACGAAACCGACCTCCTTGCCGTCGTCGAACAGCCGGTAGTTCATCAGCCGGCAGACCTTGGTGTCGGTCATGCGGTCGATCTCGCAGCGGCTGGTCCAGGCGCCTTCCGGGCCGTACTCGGCGGCGGATTTGGAGAAGTCGACGGCAGAGGCCGGCGTGGCGGCCAGCGCGGACAGCAGCGCCGCACCAAAAGCGAAGAGACCTGTCCAACGCATCCTGACGCTCCCCAATTGTCGCCCCGATCGGCCGCTCGCGATCCCGCCCGACGGCGGGCACCGCGAACGGATTATAGGCATACCCCAAAGACGAACAAGCCTTTACACCTTTGGTTGGCGTCTTAGTCCGCGATGATCGTTCCGCTCCGCATCCTTTTTGAATATTGAGAACGGTTATCGTTCACGCTTGACACCCCGCCCCCCGAATGGTCAAGTCGGCGCATGAGAACGCTTCGCAATTGCGGGCGTGAACCGACAAGAATTCGGGAGTCACGAGGATGCACATCGGATCGCGCGGCGTGTTTGCCGCCACCATCGCCGCCACGCTGCTGACCATGACGGGTCTCGCCAGCGCCGCCGAGGTGAACATCTACTCCGCGCGCCATTACGATGTGGACAAGGACCTCTACGACGCCTTCACCAAGAAGACCGGCATCAAGATCAACGTCATCGAGGGCAAGGAAGAGGAGCTGATCGAGCGGATGAAGACCGAAGGCGGCAACAGCCCCGCCGACGTGTTCATCACCGTGGACGCCGGCCGCCTGTGGCGCGCCCAGGAGGCCGGTCTGCTCCAGCCGACCCGCTCCAAGGTCATGGAGGAGGCCATCCCGGCCCACCTGCGCGAGCCGGAAGGCCATTGGTTCGGCATCTCCAAGCGGGCCCGCATCCTGGTCTACAACAAGGCCTCGGTGAAGCCGGACGAGATCAAGACCTACGAGGAGCTGGCCGACCCGAAGTGGAAGGACCGCGTCCTCGTCCGCTCCTCGACCAGCGTCTACAACCAGTCGCTCGTCGGCTCGCTGCTCGCCGCCCACGGCGAGAAGGCGACCGAGGAGTGGGCCAAGGGCGTCGTCGCCAACATGGCGCGCAAGCCGCAGGGCGGCGACACCGACCAGATCAAGGGCGTGGCCGCCAACGAAGGCGACGTGGCCGTGACCAACACCTACTACTTCGCCCGCATCGCCTCCTCCGCCAAGCCGGAGGACAAGGCCATCGCGGAGAAGCTGGGCGTGATCTTCCCCAACCAGGGCGACCGCGGCACCCATGTCAACGTCTCCGGCGCCGGCGTCATGAAGAACGCGCCGAACAAGGAGCAGGCCATCCAGTTCCTGGAGTATCTGGTCAGCCCCGAGGCCCAGAAGATGTTCACGGAAAAGAACTACGAGTACCCGATCGTCGCCGGGGCCGAGACCGCGCCGGTTCTGGTCACCTGGGGCAAGTTCAAGGAAGACCCGCTGAACGCCGCCGTCTACGGCAAGAACAACGCCGAGGCTCTGAAGATCATGGATCGCGCCGGCTGGAAGTAAGCCACCGTCCGGCGTAACGAAGGGGCGCGTCCCAGCGGTGGAGACGCGCCCTTTTCGTTTTTGTGGCTTTAAAACTTGCCCTCTTCGTAGTCGCGGTACGCCTGCATCACCTCTTCGCGGCTGTTCATGACGAAGGGGCCGCCCCAGGCCACCGGCTCGCCGATCGGTCGGCCGGAGAGCAGCAGGAAGCGCGCCCCGGACGGGCCGGCGGTGATCTCCGCCCGGTCACCCTCGCCCAGCACCAGCACCCGCGGCCCGCCCAGCCGGACGGAGCTGCCGGGCGCCACCACCGATCCCTCGAAGACCACCAGCGCCGCCGTATGACCCGCGGGCACCGGCTCGGAGAAGGCGGCACCCGCCGGCAGGCTGACGTCGAAGTAGCGGGCCTCCGTCGGGCCGCTGCGCACCGGGCCGGCGGTGCCGTTGCCGGTGGTGCCGGCGATCACCGTCACCGTGGTCCCGCCCTCGCGCGTCTCGACCGGGATACGGTCGGCGGCGAACTCCTGATAGGCCGGGTCGCTCATCTTCAGCCGCGCCGGCAGGTTGATCCAGAGCTGGAAGCCCTTCATCAACCCTTCGGTCTGCTCCGGCATCTCGGAATGGATCACGCCGCGCCCGGCGGTCATCCATTGCACGCCGCCGGTCTCGATCACGCCCTCATGGCCGTGGTTGTCCCAGTGGCGCATGCGGCCGGCCAGCATATAGGTGACCGTCTCGAAACCGCGGTGCGGGTGGTCGGGGAAGCCGGCCAGATAGTCCTGCGGCGTGTCGGACCCGAAATAGTCCAGCATCAGGAAGGGATCGAGCATGCGCAGGCGCGGCGTGCCGACCATGCGGGTCATGCGCACGCCGGCCCCGTCGGACGCTTCCATGCCTTCGACGGCGGTCAGGACGGGACGGACGGTTTCGGCGGTCATCGGACGCTCTCCTCAGGCAACATCGCTGAGAGAGAGGTATTCTTTCCAGTCCGCCGGATAAAGCCCCAGCACCGCTCAACACTGTTGCGGCGGGGGCAACAGCCTCACTCGTCGGTCTGGCCAGGGCGGGAGCGGCTGATGGACAGGCTGAGCAGGATCACCGGCACGATGCCCACCGCGACGATGGCCAGCGCCCCGGTGGCGGCCTCGGTCAGCCGCTCGTCGGAGGCCAGCGTGTAGACGCGCACCGCCAGCGTGTCGAAGTTGAAGGGCCGCACGATCATCGTCGCCGGCAGTTCCTTCATCACGTCGACGAAGACCAGCAGGCCGGCGGTCAGCAGGCTGCCCCACATGATCGGCGCGTGCACCCGGATCAGCGTCCGCCCCGCCGTGTGGCCGAGCACGCGCGAGGCGAAGTCCATCGTCGGGCGGATCTTGCCCAGGCTGGCCTCGATCGTGTTGAAGGACACCGCCAGGAAGCGGACCAGATAGGCGAACAGCACCGCCGCGATGGTGCCGCTCAGCACCAGGCCGGTGGACACGCCGAAGGTCTGGCGGAAGAAGGCGTCCACGGCGTTGTCGAGATGGGCGAAGGGAATCAGCACGCCGACCGCGATCACCGAGCCGGGAATGGCGTAACCCATGGCGGCGACGCGCACCGCGCCCTTCAGCAGCGGCGTCGGGCGCAGCCGCTGACCGTAGGCCAGGACCAGCGCCAGCGACACCGCCAGCACGGCGGCCAGAGCCGCCAGCGTGAAGCTGTTGCGGGCCAGCGTCAGGAACACCGGCCCGAAGGCCTGATCCCCCGCGGTGACCGCCATGCGGACCAGCAGCCCGGCGGGCAGCAGGAAGCCGAGCAGCAGCGGCAGCCCGCAGGCCGCCATGGCGGCGGCGGCGCGCCAGCCCTTCAGCTCATGCTTGGGCAGGCGGCGGTAGCGGGTGGTGGTGTGGTGGTAGCGGGCCTGCCGGCGCGACCAGCGCTCCATCAGCACCAGCACCAGGACAAACAGCATCAGCACGGCGGCCAGCTGCGCCGCCGCCACCGGCTGGCCCATGGCGAACCACGTCCGGTAGATGCCGGTGACGAAGGTGTTCACGGCGAAATACTGCACCGTGCCGAAATCGGCCAGAACCTCCATCAACACCAGCGCCAGACCGGCGACGATGCTGGGGCGGGCCAGCGGCAGCGCCACCGTGAAGAAGCTGCGCCACGGCCCGCGGCCGAGCGTACGGCTGACCTCCAGCACGCAGACCGACTGCTCCAGGAAAGCGGCGCGCGACAGCAGATAGACGTACGGGTAGAGCACCAGCGTCATCATCAACGCGGCACCTTCAAGCGTACGGATGTCGGGAAACCAGTAATCCCGGCGCGACCAGTGGAAGGCCTCGCGGAGCGCGGTCTGCACCGGGCCGACGAACTGGAGCAGGTCGGTGTAGACGTACGCCATGACGTAGGCCGGCACCGCCATCGGCAGCAGCAGCGCCCATTCCAGCGTACGGCTGCCGGGAAAGCGGCACATGGTGACCAGCCAGGCGGTGCCCACCCCGATCACCAGCGTGCCCAGCCCCMCCCCGAAGACGAGGCGTACGGTGTTCAGCAGATACTCCGCCAGCACCGTCTCGACCAGATGCTGCCACACCCCGTCCGTCGGCACGAAGACGCGGCTGATCACCGCAATCACCGGCAGGGCGACCAGCGCCGCGATCACCAGCGTCGCCAGCGTCCAGCCGCTGAAACCGACGCGATGCCACAGCGAGGCCCACAGGGAGGAACGGAAGCCGGCGGCCTGAACCGGGCCGCCCGGTGTCGGGCCGGGGGTTTGAAAGGTGTCCGTCGTCAAGGCCGGTTACGCCCATAGGGATGTGTCGAACGGGACCCCTATGGTGTCACACTGTGCGAATAACTCGCAATGACAACATGCCGCACCCCTTTCTCCTGACGGTATGACAGGGATGCGGCCGCCGTTTGTGGTTACTTGGTGCCGAACATGCGGTCGCCCGCGTCGCCCAGGCCGGGGACGATGTAGGCGTTCTCGTCCAGATGGCTGTCGAGCGAGGCGGTGAACACCTTCACCCGCGGGTGGGCGGCGGCGAAGACGCGCATACCCTCGGGCGCCGCCACCAGCGCCATGAAGCGGATGTTCTCGTCGTCCACACCGTGACGGTTCAGCACGTCGCAGGCGTGGACGGCAGAGTTGCCGGTCGCCAGCATCGGGTCCACCACGATGAACAGGCGGCCCTCCGCCTCGGGCAGCTTCACCAGATACTCGTGCGGCATCTTGGTGTCGTGGTCGCGGTAGAGGCCGATGTGCCCCTCGCGCGCCGACGGCACCAGCTCGTGCAGGCCCTGGGCCATGCCGAGGCCGGCGCGCAGCACCGGCACGATGGCCAGCTTCTTGCCGGCGATCACCGGCGCGTCCATGGGCTGGAGCGGCGTGTCGATCCGCTCGGTCGTCAAAGGCAGGTCGCGGGTGATCTCATAGCCCATCAGCAGCGAGATTTCGCGCAGCAGGGTGCGGAAGCCGCCGGTGGAGCGTTCCTTGGCCCGCATCAGCGTCAGCTTGTGCTGGATCAGCGGGTGGTCAAGGATGAACAGGTTGGGGAATTCGGTGTTGGTGCGCATGGATCTCGTGCCGCGGCCTGTATAGACCCCGATCCTAACCCGGCGGACCCGCTTCGGCCAAGCCGCCCTTACGCGATGCCGCCGGATGCACCGTTCGGAAAACGAAAATCAGCGTCGGTTCGGAAGCGCCGACCGTCCCGCCACACCCTCCGGCTGGTCGACCCCATAGCGGACCACGCGGTTGCGGCCGCTGTTCTTCGCCTGATAGAGGGCGCGGTCGGCGCAGACCACCATCTCCTCCACCGGCAGTTCCTCTCCGGCCTCGACCAGCCCGAAAGAGGCGGTGACCGCGATCCGCCGCCCGTCGGGCAGCACCACCGGAGTCCGCGCCAGCTCGCCGCGCAGCCTCTCGATGACCCGGAAGCCCTCGGCAAGGCCGGTTTCCTTCAGGCAGATCAGGAACTCCTCCCCGCCCATGCGGAAGGCCTCGTCGAAGCTGCGAATGCCCCGGCTGATGGCGGCGGCGGTGGCGGCCAGGACGCGGTCGCCGATGTCGTGGCCGAAGGTGTCGTTGATGCCTTTGAAGCGGTCGATGTCGCAGATGGCGACGCAGAAGGCCGGGCCGTTCCGGCGGAAGCGGTTGTGCTCGCGCTCCAAGGCCTCCTGCATGCCACGGCGGGTGCGCAGGCCGGTCAGCGGGTCCAGCCCGCTCGCCGCGGCACCGAAAGCGCGCTCGACCCGGCGGAGATGCAGGACGAATTCCTCGAAACGGGCGATCACTCCTTCATAGTCGGCCTCGCTGGGGCTCTCGCCGCCGGCCGCCTTCAGCAGAAGCAGCTTGGCCTTGCGGTGCATCTGCTCATGCAGGGTGACCAGCTTCTCCACGGCGGGCTGGTGAGCCAGATCGTCGGCGTTGACCGCCACGCACCACGCCGCGAAGGAGGCCGGCGCCGACACCCGCTCGCCCCCCTGCCCGCCGCGGAAGAATACCGCGCGGTGCCACTGCCCGACCCATCGCAAATGCTCGTCGAGGACGAGGCCGAGGCTGTCGGATGGCGAGCGTGTGTCGGACGAGCTGGTCATCGGGCTTGCACGGCTTCCCTTCGGACACATCCATCGGTCGCGGCCGGCGGATGCCAACAGTATCGCACGAAGTCATAACGCCCGTCCGCAACCCGGTCGTGCGATTAAGTTGTGCCCGTCCGCCAAAAGGGAAAGCCCCACGGCAACATCAAATTTTATTCAAATGCCTATCCGCGACGCGGCGTCACAGCCCGGCCACGCTGTCCAGGAAGCGGCGGATCAGCTCCGGGTCCTTGTGGCCCGGGCGGTCCTCCACCCCTGACGACACGTCGAGCGCGGTGGCGCCGGTCGTCCGCACGGCTTCCGCCGCGTTCTCCGGCTTCAGCCCGCCGGACAGCATCCAGGGCTTCGGCCAGCTCCGCCCGGCGAGCAGCGTCCAGTCGAAGGCGATGCCGTTGCCGCCCGGCAAAGCCGACACCTTGGCCGGCGGCTTGGCGTCGAACAGCAACCGGTCGGCGACCTCGGCGGCCTCCAGCGCGGCGGCCAGATCCTCCGGCCCGCCGACCTTGATCGCCTTCATCACCGGGATGTTGAAGGCGGCCTTCACCTCGGCGATGCGGCGCGGCTTCTCCTTGCCGTGGAGTTGGATCAGGTCGAAGGGGACCTGGCTGACCACATGCTCCAGGAAGTCGTTCTCCGGATCGACGAACAGCCCGACCGTGCGCACGCCCGTGGGCACCAGCCGCGCCAGTTCCGCCGCCATGGACGGTGCGATGGAGCGCGGGCTCGGCGGGTAGAAGACGAAGCCGACGTAGCGCGCCCCGCCGGCCACGGCGGCGTGCAGCGACAGGGGCTCGGTGAGGCCGCAGATCTTCACGCTGACGGGCATTGGAAAGCGTCCTTACAGTTCCGAAACGATGCGTCGGGCGGCGGCTTCCGGATCGGCGTCGCCGGTGATCGGGCGGCCGATGACCAGATGGTCCGCCCCGGCGGCCAGCGCCTCGGCGGGAGTCATGACGCGCTTCTGGTCGTTGGCGGCGGCCCAGGCGGGGCGGATGCCCGGCACCATCAGGATGAAGTCCGGCCCGCAGGCCTCGCGGATCAGCGCCACCTCGGCGGGGGAGCAGACGACGCCGTCCACCCCCGACTCCTTGGCGAGCAGCGCCAGCCGCTTCACCTGATCGGCCACCGGGACGCTCTGGCCGACGGCCTGGAGGTCGGCGGCGTCCAGGCTGGTCAGCACGGTGACGGCGAGGATCTTCGGACGGTCCGCGCCCGCGCCGGCCGCGGCCTCCGCCGCCGCGCGCATCATCGCCGGGCCGCCGGAGGTGTGGATGGTCAGGAAGGCCGGCTTCAGCGGCAGTGCCGCCCGGATGCCGCCCGCCACCGTGTTGGGGATGTCGTGCAGCTTGAGGTCGAGGAACAGCGGCGGGCCATCCTCGCCGATCACCGCACGGATGCCCGCCGGGCCATGGGCGATGAAGAACTCCAGCCCCAGCTTGATCCCGCCGACCACCCCCGCGATCCGCCGGCCGAGGTCGCGGGCGGTGTCGAGGTCGGTCGTGTCGACGGCGCAAAAAATGCGCGAGGCGGGCGCGATGCTGGGCGTGCTCATGGAAAAACGGCTCTCCGAACCCTGGAAGGTGGTGATGCCGCGCAGCCTAACAAGGGCCGGCGGCAATCACCAGACTTCCGGGGCGCGCAGATGCCTTATCCCTCCCGCAGGCACCCCACGGGAGGGTCGTGGGCCGCTTGAGGTCAAATCTTCCGGTCTGGATCGCGGTCAAGCCCACGGTCCACCGGACGGTCGCCGGGCATACGGTCGCGGTCCGAAGGAAGGTCGGCCGGACGGTCGGCGCCGGTGACGCGGGAGTCGTCGATCTCCACCTCGGTCCGGCGGACCGTGTCGGACACCGTCTGCGCGCGCTCCTCGGCCTCCTTGCGGATCACCACCTCCTCCCGGACCCGCGCGGTCTTCTCGACCACCGCTTCCTCGTCCGTCTCGCTCACTTCGATGGTGCGCTCTTGGAAGGCTTCGGGGGGCAGGTCGCTGATGGGACGATCCACCGGGCGGCGTTCGACCGTCACCTTTTCATCGCGCAGGCGGACCTGTTCCTCCACCGGTGTCTCGGTCATGTAGCTGCGGACGCGGACGGACCCGCGCTCCACCTCCCGCTTGCCGACGTTCAGCCGCTCCTCGACCACAGGAATGCGCTGCTCGTCGCCCGATCCAACCGCCCCGGCATGGCGCGTGGTTTCGGTGCTGCGGATGGTGTCGGTTTCGACCCGCCCCACGGTGCCTTCGGTGTTGACGTCACGCAGGGACGCCGCGGCGGCGCCCAGGCCAGGGCTGTAGCGCGTGCGCTCCTCGGTGGCCTGGGTGTGGTCGTAATCCGTGGCGGAGGCGTCGTAACCGGTCCAGCCGGTTTCCCGATAACTCCGACCGCGGTCGGCGATGTCCACCGGGCCATGCTGCTCGACGATGGCCAAGGCCTCGTCGCATTGCGCGTCCTCCACGCGGCCGACCAGAAGAACGCCGCCGCGGCGTATGCCCTCCGCAAAAATCTCCGCGTCGTCCCGTGTCACTCCCATGCGGGTCAGCATCGACAGGCGCTTGTCGCGGGCGTTGAAGTTCAAGTCCTCCCCGAAATCGGCGGCGTGGCGCCAGCTTTCCAGCCGGCCCTCGGTGGCGGTTCCCAGATTGGCGCTGTCGGCGCCCATCATAGTGAAGTCCTGGCGCAGGTTCCGGGCCTGCAATTCGCCAAGCACGCGTTCGGCACTGGACAGATCGTCATACAGCGCGACGATGGTTTTCCTGTTCATCAGCCTACTCCTGTGAAGGCAATGTTTCGGACCGCTGCGCGTCGGCGCGCGCAGTGTTGTCCCTGGTGACGACGGCGTCTTCGGAGCGCAACGTCTCGGTGACGCGCTCGGTGCGCCGGGTCGCCTGTTTGCGAATGTGCAGTTCTTCTTTGAGGACCAGCCGTTTCGTCACGACCAGTTCTTCTTCGAGAATCGGAATGATCAGCACGTCGCCCTCGTACCGCGGCTCCGGCACGGCCTCGACCGGGCGACCCACCGGAACGCGAAGGACCTCCACCGCCTCGCTGGCGAGATCCTGTTCCACGGTTTCCTCACGCTCGCGGACGACCGTGGTGATCCGCAAGCGGCCGGTTTCGACCGTGCGCTTTCCGACAGACAGGGTTTCCTCGTAAAGAGGGACGGCTTCCTCGGAGACGGTCCGCTCCGGCGGTATCCGTTCCTGTGGCATGGCCGCCGTCTCGGCGCTCAGAGGAAGATGAACAGGGCGACAAGGATCACCAGCACGACGAGCGCGATGACCCACCAGTTCATCCCGGTCGAGCCAGCCGGCGCCGTCCGGTTCCCGTCCGTGTCATAGACACCCACTTTCCGCGGTTCATCGGCCATGGGGCTTACTCCCTGTCTGTTTGGATTGGGGCGGTTTGCCTTGGTTGCCCATTTCCAACAGAGGGAACACGGCGCCGTTCCGTGCGTCCGGTCAGCGTCCCGCGGCCCAGAGGGATAGCCCGGCTGCGCGCGCCGGATCGCCGATCGCGGCGGACAGGGCCTCGCCCAGCGCCGGGGCGAACTTGAAGCCGTGGCCGGAGCAGGCACTCATCAGCCAGCAGCGGGCGGACAGCGACTCGACCACGAAGCGCTCGTCGTCGGTCACCGTGTAGAAGCAGGTCGCCGCGTTGGCGAGGCTGTAGCGGTGGCCGTCCGCCAGCACCCGGCGGGCGCGGTCCAGCACGTCGCGCGCCTCGTCCGGATCGGGATCGCGCTCGGTGTCCGGGTCGCCGACGCGCGAAAAGCGGTGGTCGCCCGCCTTCATCGTCGTGCCGGCCACCGGGGGAACGACGTAGACCCCGCTCTCGCCGTCCGCGTCGATCAGCATCGGCGCCGCCGCCCAGACGCCGCGCAGGCCCTCCGGCGGCATCAGATAGGCAACGACCTGCCGCGACGGGGTCAGGCGGGCGGCCATTTCCGGCAGCAGCTTGGTCACCCAGGCCCCGGCGGCGACCACCAGGGCGTCGGCGCCGATGGTCCGGCGGTCGGCCAGCGTCACCGTGGCGCGCTCGGCGTCGATGGCCGTCACGGGGGCACGCGCGTGAACCGTCACCCCCAGCGCGTTCAGATGATGGCTGAGCAGTTCCACGATGCGCCCGGCGAGCAGCACGCCGCCCGACTCCAGATGCAGCCCCTCCGCCACCGCACTGGCGTCGACCAATGGGAACTCCGCGGCGATCTGCGCCGGGGTCAGGCGGCGGAAGGGATGGCCCAGCGACTCCAGCACATCGACGCTGTCGGCCAGCCAGCGCCGCCCATCCTCCGCCGAGGCGGTGCAGAGCGTGCCGCTGGGGATCAGCAGCCGCTCGCCCAGGTCGGTCCACAGCCGTTCCCACGCCTGGAAGGCGGTGTCGGCCATGCGGGCGTAGCCGGCGCTGGCGCCGTAGGCGTGGCGGAACAGCCGGTGCTGGTCCACGGAGCTGCCGAAGGGGTTGGGCACCTGGCCCTGGTCGAAGACGGCGACCTCGTGCCCGGCGCGGGCCAGCGCCCAGGCGGTGCACAGCCCCATGATGCCGGCGCCGACGACGGTGATGCGGAGAGTCATGATGGAAAAACGCCTCAGCGGATCGTGTCGTTGTGGATCACCATCTCCACCGCCAGCTGGGCGGCGCAGAGGTCTTCCAGCGCGGTGCCGACCGACTTGAACAGGGTGATCTGGTCGTAGAAGCGGCGCCCGGCGCGCTGGCCGCGGGTGAGATCGTAGAGATCGCCGGCGATGTCCGCGTCGGTCAGGATGCCGGCCCTCATCGGCTGCACGATGTCCCCTGCTTCCTTGCAGGCGCCCTCGCGGGTGTCCACGAAGACGCGGGAGCGGCGGATGCAGTCGTCGTCCGCCTCGCGCATCTCCGGGGTGAAGCCGCCGACGAGGTCGAGGTGGGCGCCCGGCTGAAGCCATTCGCCGCGGATCAGCGGCTCCTTTGCCAGCGTGGCGCAGGAGATCACCTGGGCGCCGCGCACCGCCCCTTCCAAATCGGCGGTGGCCTCGATGCGGAATTTCGGGCGGTGGAAGCGGCTGGCCACCTTCTTCGCCTTTTCGAGGCTGCGCCCCCAGACCAGAACATGCTTGATCGGCAGGACGGTGGCGAAGGCCTCGATCAGCTCGGGCGCCAGCGCCCCTGTGCCGACCATCAACAGCCGTTCCGAGTCGGGCCGCGCGAGGTAGGAAGCGGCGAGCGCGGAGGCCGCCGCGGTGCGCCGCTTGGTCAGGGCGGTGCCGTCCAGAACCGCCTGGGGCATCCCCGTCTTGCCGTCCATCAGCAGATAGAGCCCCTGCACCGCCGGCAGATCCTTCGCCCCGTTGTCGGGGAAGACGGTGACCACCTTGACGCCGATGGACTGGTTGACCTGCCACGCCGGCATCAACAGCAGCGTGCCGTCGTTCTGGCCGTAGGTTTCGACCGTGTGGTGGTGCCGCATCGGCACCTCGACCCCGGCGCGGAAGGTCTGCCGCATGCGCTCGATCAGCATGCGGAAGTGCAGGACGGATTTCAGCTCGGCTCCGGTGACGGTGCGCATCGGCGGCTCCCTCCACAGGTCCGGCAAAGCGGAACCCCCCTCCCGCCCCCCAGCCGGACGGGAGGCCGAAGGGGATGCCGGCGGGCGGTCAGTGGACCGTGGTCGCCGGCAGGGCGGCGCCGGACCCGGTCACCGCGGGCAGGCCGGCGGTGCCGGACACCGGACGGTTCATCTCGGCCAGACGCTTCTCCGCAGCGGCGGCGCGGGCCTGCGTCTCCTTCAGCTCGCGCTCCAGGTAGGAGACGCGGTCCGAGGAACGGCGGGCGCGGCGGCGGTGGCGGCGCTGGGCGTTCCAGGCGACGACTCCGCCGGCCAGGAAGCCGATCACCAGCGCCACCAGCGTGGCGAGGTAGACCGGAACCTCCAGCGTGAAGGGCAGCGGCCAGAGCGACAGCGTGACCAGGCCACGGTTGGAGATGGCGAACAGCACCGCGGCCAGCGCGATGGGAACGGCGATGATAAGGGCGATGAAACGCACGGGTGTGGTCCTCGTATCCGTGGTCGGGTGTCCGTGGTCTGGCGGGGCAGCGCCGGGTCCGGGCCGATGAGTCAGCGACGGGCTGTCAATGAACGGACATCATTCGTCGGTGTTCAAGCGCTCGCGCAACTGTTTTCCGGTCTTGAAGAAGGGGATCGCCTTCTCGCCCACCTCGACGGCTTCGCCCGTGCGCGGGTTTCGGCCGGTGCGGGCGTCGCGACGCTTGACGGAGAAGGCGCCGAACCCGCGCAGCTCCACCCGGTCGCCGCGGGCGAGCGCTTCGGAGATCTCGTCGAAGATGGTGCCGACGATCTTTTCGATGTCGCGCTGGTACAGGTGCGGATTGCGCTCCGCGAGCCGTTGAATCAGCTCTGATTTGGTCATGGCGATTCCGTTTCCCCCGGTTCGAGCGCCCTTGGACCGCGCTCCTTGACCTGCGCGCAAGCGTGCCACCGGGTCCGGTGACCGTCAAGCTAAGCCTTTCTGGCGGAACCCTTTTCCCGGCAACGCTCCGGCTTGCCCGATGGCCTCCAGGAAAAAGGTCTGAAATGTGATTAATCCGTCTTACGGATTGCCTTTGAACTCACCATTTCCGATGAGATGGTTGGAACGGTCCCGGTCGCCGGATGCGGTTGAAGGGACGCGGTTGGAGGTTCGCCATGACGCACGCCCATCACACCGGCCCCGCCGACCCGCTGGCCGGCCTGCCCTACGCGGACCGCGTCCGCACCGTCACAACCGCCCATGCGCTGGGCTGGCTGCGGGCGGGCTGGCTGGACCTGCGGGCGTCGGGCTGGGTCAGCCTCGCCTACGGCGCCCTGTTCGTCGCCATCGGCTTCGCCCTGACCGGTGGGTTGGTCCTGGCCGGGATGGCCTATCTGATCGCGCCGATGATTGGAGCCTTCCTGCTGATCGCCCCGCTCCTGGCGCTCGGCCTCTACCGGATTTCCAAGGACGTCGAGGAGGGGCGCCGGCCCAGCCTGTGGCGGGCGCTGACCGCGTGGCGGGCCAACCCCTACCATATCCTGACCGCCGGCCTGATCCTGATGCTCTATGTGATGATCTGGGCGCGGATGAACGTGGTGGCCTTCGCCCTGTTCTTCCCGCACGAGGCCATCGCGCTCGATCATTTCGTGGCGCAGATGTTCAGCCTGGACGGTCTGGTCTTCACCGTGTTCATCACGGCGCTGGGCTTCGCCTTCGCCGCCTTCGCCTTCATCACCAACGTCACCGCCCTGCCGATGATGATGGACCGCCCGGCCGACGTCTTCGCCGCGGCGCTGGCCTCGGCGATGGCCGTGCTGCGCAACCCACGCGTCATGGCGCTGTGGGCCGGGCTGATCGTGCTGGTCACCGGCGCCGGGCTGCTGACCGGCTTCCTGGGCCTGATCGTCGCCCTGCCCCTGGTTGGGCACGCGAGCTGGCACGCCTACCGCGACCTCATCAAGGAGGACGAGGAGGGGTGAGAGGCTGACGCGCTGCAAAAGGAAAAAAGCCGCCGCGGGTGACCGCGGCGGCTTTTTCTTTGGCGTAGGTGCGAGAGGCGGGCCCCCTCCCCGACCCTCCCCCGCTTGCGCGGGGGAGGGAGGGAGAAATGCCTTACTCCTCGCCGGTCTGCTGCTTGCGCTTCAGAGCCGCACCCAGGATGTCGCCCAGCGAGGCGCCCGAGTCGGACGAACCGTACTCGGCCATCGCCTGCTTCTCCTCCTCCATCTCGCGGGCCTTGATGGACAGCGAGATGCGGCGGGAGCCGCGGTCGATCTGGGTGACCTTCGCGTCGACCTTCTCGCCGACGGCGAAGCGGTCCGGACGCTGCTCCGAACGGTCGCGGGACAGGTCCGACTTGCGGATGAAGCCGGTGTAGCCCTCGCCGACCGTGACCTCGATGCCACCGTCGGTGACCTGGGTGACGGTGCAGGTGACGACCTCGTTCTTCTTCAGGCCGGCCGTGGCAGCCTCGAACGGATCGTTCGCGAGCTGCTTGATGCCGAGGGAGATGCGCTCCTTCTCGACGTCGACGTCCAGGACCTTGACCTTGACGCGGTCGCCCTTCTTGTACTCGGCGATGGCCTCCTCACCCGACTTGTTCCAGTCGAGGTCGGACATGTGGACCATGCCGTCGATGTCGCCCGGCAGACCGACGAACAGACCGAACTCGGTGATGTTCTTGACCTCGCCTTCCAGCTCCGTGCCCGGGCCGAACTTCTCGAGGAAGGTCTCCCACGGGTTGTCCAGGCACTGCTTGAGGCCCAGGCTGATGCGGCGCTTCTGCGGATCGACGTCCAGGACCATGACCTCGACTTCCTGAGAGGTCGACACGATCTTGCCCGGATGGACGTTCTTCTTCGTCCAGGACATCTCCGAGACGTGCACCAGGCCCTCGATCCCCGGCTCCAGCTCCACGAAGGCGCCGTAGTCGGTGATGTTGGTGACGCGGCCCTTGAACCGCGAGCTGACCGGGTACTTGGCTTCCACGCCTTCCCACGGATCGGCCTCGAGCTGCTTCATGCCGAGGCTGATGCGCTGGGTCTCCGGGTTGAAGCGGATAACCTGGACCGTGACGGTCTGGCCGATCTGCAGGGCCTCGGACGGGTGGTTGATGCGGCGCCACGCGATGTCGGTGACGTGCAGCAGGCCGTCGACGCCACCCAGATCCACGAACGCGCCGTAGTCGGTGATGTTCTTGACCACACCCTGCAGAACCTGGCCTTCCTTGAGGTTGGCCACCAGCTCCGAACGGGCCTCGGCGCGGCTCTCTTCGAGCACGGCGCGACGCGACACGACGATGTTGCCGCGCGAGCGGTCCATCTTCAGGATCTGGAACGGCTGCGGGGTGCCCAGCAGCGGGGAGATGTCGCGGACCGGACGGATGTCCACCTGCGAACCCGGCAGGAACGCCACGGCGCCCGACAGGTCGACGGTGAAGCCGCCCTTGACGCGGCCGAAGATGACGCCGGTGACGCGGGTCTGGTCCTGGAAGGACTTCTCCAGCAGCGCCCAGGCCTCTTCGCGCTTGGCCTTCTCACGCGACAGAACGGCTTCGCCGTTCTTGTCTTCCATGCGCTCCAGATACACCTCGACCGTGTCGCCCGCCTTCATCTCGGGCGGCTGGCCGGCAACGGCGAATTCCTTCAGCGCGACGCGGCCTTCCGACTTCAGGCCGACGTCGATGGTGACCATGTCGTTCTCGACGGAGACGACGCGGCCCTTGACGACCGAGCCTTCGAGGGACTCGGCCGTGCCGAGCGACTCCTCGAGCAGAGCCGCAAAGCTTTCCTTCTCGCCGGTCCGGGCCATAGCTTGTGCCATTGAAACTCCTAAGGTTGGCCGAAAGCGATCCCGCCATGGTCCGTCCCGCGGCAAAACGGGCCGGCCCCCGATGGGACCACCGCGCCGGGCACCACGCCCGGCGACTTGGTTGACATATGTTCCTTTGGAGGGCCGAAGCGCCCGGACCCTGATGCTCAGACCTTAGGGCCGAAACCGGTTTTCGTTCCGATAAAGGCGGTCGCCGCTGCGAACGCCTGGTCGGCGTCGAGGGCGGAGGTATCAAGCACAAAAGCGTCGGCAGCCGGCAGGAGCGGTGCTACCGTCCTCTGGCTGTCGCGCGCGTCACGGGCCTTCATGTCCTCCAGGACGTCGGACGGTATAGCCGGAATCCCGCGTTCCCGCAACTCCTTGAGTCGCCGTTCGGCCCGCACCTCCACCGAAGCGGTAACGAACAGCTTGGCATCGGCGTTCGGGCATACGACCGTTCCGACATCCCGCCCGTCCAGCACCGCCCCCGGCGCGCCGCCGGGCGGGGTCGCGGCGAAGCGCCGCTGGAAGTCGAGCAGGGCGGCCCGCACCGCCGGCACCGCGGCGACCTTGGACGCCGCCTGCGCCGCCTCGTCGCTGCGCAGGGCCGGGTCGTTCAGGATGCCGTCGTCCGGCCGCAGCGCGCGGGCGGCCTGCGCCGCCGCCTCCGCGTCCGCCGGGTCGCCGCCCGCGCGCAGGACGCTGACGCCGACCGCGCGGTAGAGCGCCCCGGTGTCGAGATGCGCGAAGCCGTAGGCCTGGGCGATCCGCTTGGACAGCGTGCCCTTGCCCGCCGCCGCCGGACCGTCGATGGCGATGACCAGACCCATCGCCCTCACGCCCCCGCGATCTTCGCGCCGACGCCGTTCATCAGGGCGACGAAGCCGGGGAAGCTGGTGTCGATGAAGGCGCCGTCGTCCACCTGCACCGGCTCGGCCGTGGCCATGCCCAGCACCAGGAAGCTCATGGCGATACGGTGGTCCATGGCGGTGGCGACGGTGGCGCCGCCCTGCGGCGGCTTGCCGGTGCCGTAGACGGTCAGGCTGTCGTCGGCCCCGACCTCGACCTTCACGCCGCACTTGGTCAGCCCGTCGGCGACCATGGCGAGGCGGTCGCTCTCCTTCACGCGCAGCTCCTTCAGGCCGAGCATGACGGTGGTGCCCTCCGCGCAGGCGGCGGCGGCGGCAAGGATCGGGTACTCGTCGATCATGCTGGGCGCGCGATCCGCCGGGACGACGATGCCCTTCAGCGGGCCGTGCTTCACCCGCAGGTCGGCCACCGGTTCGCCCGCCTCGTCGCGGCGGTTCTCGAAGGCGATGTTCGCGCCCATCTCGACCAGCGTGTCGTAGAGGCCGGTGCGGCGCGGGTTCATGCCGACGCCGGGCAGCAGCAGCTCCGAGCCGGGGCGCAGCAGCGCCGCGACCGCCGGGAAGGCGGCGGAGCTGGGGTCGGCGGGCACGACGATCTCGCGCCCGGTCAGCTCCGGCTGGCCGGTGACGGACACGGCGAGCGCGCCGTCCTCCATCCGCTCGGTCGTCACGGTGGCGCCGAAATGGCGCAGCATCAGCTCGGTGTGGTCGCGGGTCGGCTCCGCCTCGATGACGGTGGTGATGCCGGCGGTGTTCAGGCCGCACAGGATGATCGCCGACTTCACCTGGGCGGAGGCCACCGGCAGACGGTAGGTGATCGGCACGGTGCGGTCGCTGCCGACCACGGTCAGCGGCAGCCGCCCGCCGGACCGCCCGACGAAGCGCGCCCCCATCTGCTCCAGCGGCCCGGTCACGCGGGCCATCGGGCGCTTGTTCAGCGAGGCGTCGCCGGTGAAGACGCAGGTGATCGGGTGCGACGCGACGAGGCCCATCAGCAGGCGCGCCGCCGTGCCGCTGTTGCCCATGTCGAGCACCTGCGCCGGTTCCGCCAGCCCGCCCAGACCGACGCCGCGCACGCGCCACACGCCGTCCCCGCCGCGCTCCGCCTGGGCGCCCAGCAGGCGCATGGCGGCGGCGGTGTTCAGCACGTCCTCCCCTTCCAGCAGGCCGTGGATGACGGTCTCGCCCACCGCAACGGCGCCCAGCATCAGCGACCGGTGCGAAATCGACTTGTCGCCCGGCACGCGGATGGTGCCGGCGAGCGCGCCGGTGGAGGATGAGCGAAGCGGCTTCGCCTGCAGCATGGGAGGGCTCCCCAGACAAGAATGTGACCAGGGCGGAGTACCTAGCACAGCGGGAAGGGCGATGCGAGCGATGCGCGGTTCCCGCGATCAGTCGCCGACCGCCACCCCCTCGCGCCGGGTGTCGGCGCCGCCGGACAGCCCCTGACCGGTCACCACGATTGCCTGGGTGCCGGAGGTCAGCTCCATCGCCTTGACCGAGTGTCCCCGCGCCTCCAGCGCCGCGATCCAGCCCTCCGCCTCGGTGCCCTGCTCCAGCTCGGTCGGGCCGTTGCGGCTGCCGAAATTGGGGGCATCCACCGCCGCCTGCGGGTCGAGGGTCCAGTCGAGCAGGGCGACCAGCGTCTTGCCCACGTAGTTGATGATGTTGCTGCCGCCCGGCGACCCCACCGAGGCCACCAAAGCGCCGTCGCGGAAGACCAGGGTCGGCGCCATCGAGCTGCGCGGCCGCTTGCCCGGCTCCACCCGGTTGGCGACCGGCTTGCCGTCCTCCGTCGGGGTGAAGGCGAAGTCGGTCAGCTCGTTGTTCAGCAGGAAGCCCCGCACCATCAGGCGGGAGCCGAAGCCGTCCTCGATGGTGGTGGTCATGGCGACCGCGTTGCCCGCCCCGTCGACCACGGAGATGTGGCTGGTGCCATGCTCCTCGGCCTCGGCGAAGCCCCAGGCGCGGCCATGCTTGAAGGGCGGCTCGCCCGGCTGGGCCTTGCCCATCGACCGCTCGCCGACCAGAGCGGCGCGGCTCGCCAGATAACCGCGGTCGAGCAGCCCCTTCACTGGCACCGACACGAAATCGGGGTCGGCCAGATAAAGGCCGCGGTCGGCGAAGGCGAGTCGCCCGGCCTCCGACATCCAGTGCGCCGCCAGCGCCGGATCGCCGCGGGTGGCGGCCATGTCGCGGCTCTCCAGGACGGTCAGCATCTGCAGCACCGCGACCCCGCCCGAGCTGGGCGGCCCCATGCCGCACAGGGTGTAGGCACGGTAGGGACCGCAGACCGGCTCCCGTTCCTTGACCCGGTAGGCCTTCAGGTCGGCCTCCGTCATGTCGCCGGGGTTGGTGGGGTGGCCGGTCACCGCCTTGACGAGGTCGGCGGCGATGGAACCCTCGTAGAAGGCGGCGGAGCCCTTTTCCGCAATGGCCCGCAGCGTCGCCGCGAAGTCCGGGTTCTTCAGGATATGGCCGACCGGCCAGGGCGTGCCGTCCGGCTGGTAGAAGTAGGCGCGGGCCGCGGGGTTGGCCGGCAGGTGCTTCTCCATCGCCAGCTGGCCGTTCAGCCGGGGGCTGACCGTGAAGCCGTTCTCGGCCAGCGCGATGGCGCGCTCGAACAGGCGGGGCCAGGGCAGTCTGCCGTGCTTGCGGTGGGCGTGCTCCAGCAGCATCACCGTGCCCGGCACCCCGACGGACCGCCCGCCGATCACCGCGTCGTAGAAGGGTATCGGTTTGCCGTCCGCCCCCAGGAAACGCTCCGGTGTCGCCGCGGCCGGCGCCGTCTCGCGCCCGTCGAGCGAGGTCACCGCCTTCGTTGCGGCGTCGTAATGGACCAGGAAGGCGCCGCCTCCGACGCCGGAGCTTTGCGGCTCCACCAGATTGAGGACGAGCTGCACGGCGATGGCCGCGTCAACCGCGCTGCCGCCCGCCCGCAGGATCTCGCGCCCGGCCTCCGCCGCCAGCGGATTCGCGGCGGCCACCATGTACCGTGTGGCGGTGTCGACGCTGCGGCTGCCGCGTCCGGTCGCGCGCTCCGGCGCCACGTCGCCCGCAGCGCCAGGGACGAGCGACGGCGCCGTCTGGGCCAGGGCCGCCAGCGGCAAGGCCGCCAGCAGGCCGGCGGACAGCAGCGCCCGCCAGCGGCGGGACAGCAGGATCGGCATCGGGTTCCTCCCCCATTATCATGGTATCCTTAGTGGGCGGCCCGGAGGACCACCGCAGGGTGAAGTTTGGCACCGGCCGACGGCCCCGCCACGCCGACGGCGACATTCAGCGAACTTTTTTTTGACAAGCGCCCGCTGGCGTGGCAAAGGGCGCGGCTTGCAATTCCCGAATTGGGCATTCCCTAGGAACGTGACGGAGGACGAGGCGTGGCCAAACCCGAATGGGGCGTCAAGCGCATCTGCCCGAGCTGTGGCGCGCGCTATTACGATCTGCGCAAGGACCCGCCGGTGTGCCCGAGCTGCGGAGCGCAGTTCGATCCCGAGGCGTTGCTGAAGTCCCGCAAGGCGCGCCCGGCGCCGGTCGACGATGTCAAGAAGGCCCCGGTGGTCTCCTCGGAGGACGAGGAAACCGAGACCGAGGAGGAAGAGTCGACGGAACTCGACGAAGTCGAGGACGATGTGACCGTCGACGACATCGAGGAAACCGACGAGACGCCCGAGGACGAGGACGATGTTCTGATCGAGGACACCTCGGAGTTGGGTGAGGACGACATGGACGAGGTCGTCGACGTCGAAGGCGAAGACGAGGAGGAGCGCTGATCCGCGCTCCCCTTTAGGAAGGACGGGTTCGGCGGGGCGGAAAAAAGGTGGGCGGGGCTGAATTTTTCTCTTGCATCGGACCCCCGTCCTGACCAATATCCCGCTCCACCGAGGCCGGCCGCAAGGCTCGCCGCCCAGAGTTTCGGGGCCATAGCTCAGCTGGGAGAGCGCTACAATGGCATTGTAGAGGTCAGGAGTTCGATCCTCCTTGGCTCCACCAAACACCCGAAGGGCCTGCGCAGCACCGCGCGGGCCCTTCGGCGTTTCGGGTCCTTTTCCGCCGGCTCTTTCCAGCGCCGCCGTCTTGACAGGCGTCAAGGAAGGCTCTTTGGTCGGGCGGCACCGTCGGCTTGCGCCGATTCCTCTTCCCTCCCGCTTCGGACACGCCATGGCCGACATCCTGATCGCCAACACCCTGACCGGCGACACCACCCTGGGCGCGCTGAACGCCGTCGATCCCGACGCCGTGGGCCGGCTGGCGCAGATCCACCCGGTCTTCAACCCCGGCGTCGGCGTGCCCGACAGCGCCAGCCTGAACGATCTCGCCAAGGCCACCGGCATCCCGCTGGACGTGCTGCTGGCCACGGCGCGCGGCGCCATCCACGTCACCGCCCCGGCCGGTGGCTGCGGTTGCGGAAGCGGCGGCTGCGGCACCCCCAAGCACTGACCGCTTTCCCCCTCCCATTCGCCGCGCCGGTCCCCACCTGTTGGTGGCACCCACCATTGGGAACGGGCTTCGGGAACGGGAGGACAGGCATGACGACGGCCCCAACATCGACCGAGTCTCCGGACGGCTGGCTGGAAACGGTGGTCGTTCCGCGCACCAGCGACATCGGCGGATTCGAGGTGCGGCGCGCCCTGCCCTCCGTCCGCAAGCGGATGGTCGGGCCGTTCGTCTTCCTCGACCAGATGGGGCCGGCCATCCTGAAGGCCGGGGCGGGCATCGACGTCCGCCCCCACCCGCACATCGGGCTGGCCACCGTCACCTATCTGTTCGACGGCGAGATCCTGCACCGCGACAGCCTGGGCACCGTCCTGCCGATCCGGCCGGGGGCGGTGAACTGGATGACCGCCGGGCGCGGAATCGCCCATTCCGAACGCTCCGCCACCGACGAGCGCGGCCGCGACCGGCTGCTGTCGGGCATCCAGTCCTGGGTCGCCCTGCCCAAGACCCATGAGGAGACCGACCCCGCCTTCGTCCATCTCGGCGCCGATGAGTTGCCGGTGGTGGAGGGCGAGGGCAAGCGGCTGCGCGTCGTTGCGGGCGAGGCGTACGGTGTACGTTCGCCTATGGACACGCTGTGGAACACGCTGTACGTCGATGCCTCGCTGGACGCCGGCGCCCGCTTGCCCATCGACCCAGAGACGGAGGAGCGGGCGCTCTACATCGCCGACGGCACCGTCACGATCCACGGCGACCGCTTCGAGTCCGGGCGGCTTCTGGTGCTGCGCCCCGGCGACGCGGTGACGGTGGAGGCCGAAACCGCCGCCCGCCTGATCCTGCTGGGCGGCGCCGTGATGGACGGCCCACGCCACATCTGGTGGAACTTCGTGTCCAGCCGCCAGGAGCGCATCGAACAGGCCAAGGCCGAATGGAAAGCCGGGCGGTTCGACGCCGTTCCCGGCGAGACGGAGTTTATTCCGCTTCCGGAACGGTGAAGCCCAGCGCCGTCAGCCTCTCCCGCACCGCCGGATCGGCCAGCGCCGCCAGGAAGCGCTGGACCGCCAGCCGATCCCGGCGGTCGTCGGGAATCACGAAGTCATAATGCTCCGCCTGCAGGGGCAGGAAACCCAGCCCGTAGAGGGTGGCGACGCTGTCGATGGCGACGCCCCAGTCGGCGCGGCCCTGGGCGACCGCCACCGCCACGGCGTTGTGCGACTTGGCCTGCGACCAGTAGCCGGTGGGGCGCGCCGCGCCAAGCAGGCGGTCGGTCAGGATGCGGGTGCCGCTGCCGGCGTTGCGGTTGACCAGGATGCAATCGGGGTCCTGCGCCGCCGCCAGACCGGCCTCCTCGGCCGTTTTGCCTTCGAAACGAACGTCGCCCTTGCGGAAGACGATGCCCTGAAGGCGGCGGTAGCCGGTCACGAGGCCGAGCGCCGGGGTCAGGAAGGGACGGTTGTACTCGCCGCTCTTCGGGTCCATCAGGTGGATGGCCGCGACGTCGCACTCGCCGCGCCGGGCGGCGGCGAGGCCGCCCATCGAGCCGACGTTGAGCGCCTTGACCGTCAACCCCTCCCCGACCAGCCGGCCGGTGATGGCGTCCAGCCCGACGCAATGGCTGCCGATCACGATCAGGTCGGCGGGGCGGGTGTCGCGCCCGATGCGCTGGACCGACACCGGGGTGCCGGCCTCCACCGCCTCGGCCTGCGGGTCGATGGCGATGAAGCCGTCCGCCGCGCTGAAGGCGGTCACCGCGCCGGAGCCCTTGGACAACGGATAGGCCGCCAGCCCGCCGTCCGCCCCGCGCACCAGCGAGACCATCACATATTCGGTTCGGCCCCGTTCCGATCCCAGCCGCATCGGCACCGTCGCATCCACGCTCTCCTTCGCCGCAGGGGGCAGGCCGGCCAGTGCGCGCAGCACCGGGGCGACGAACTCGTGGAAGGTGAACATGGCGGAGGTCGGGAAGCCGGGCAGGATCACCACCGGCTTGCCCTTCGTTACGGCGAGGCACAGAGGCTTGCCGGGCTTCAGCGCGACGCCGTGCGCAACGATGCCGGGGTCGGTCAGACGGCTGACGATGCGGTGGCACAGGTCGCCTGCCCCCTTCGACGTTCCGCCCGACAGCAGCAGCGCGTCGCAGGCCAGCCCCTGCTCGACCAGCTGGGCCAGTTCGGCCTCGTCGTCGCGGGCGATGCCCAGCCGGACCGGCTCCCCGCCCAGTTCCTCGACCGCGGCGGCGAGGATGGCGGCGTTCGAATCATAGACGGCGCCGGGCCGGATCGGCTCGCCGGGGGCGACGATCTCGTCGCCGGTGGACAGGATGGCCACGCGGGGGCGGCGGACCACCGAGACCTCCGCCCGCCCGATGGCCGCCAGCACGCCGATCTCGCGGGAGGTCAGCAGTTGCCCGCGCCGCATCACCGTCTCGCCGCGCCCGATGTCCGACCCGGCGGCGGCGACGAAGGCGCCGGGCACCACCGGCTTGCGGATCTCCACCAGAAGGGCGTCGTCGTCCTCATGCGATTCGGTGTGCTCGACCATCACCACGGCGTCGGCGCCGCGCGGCAGCATGCCGCCGGTGGCGAGCACGGTGGCCGTGCCGGGGGCGACGGTCAGCACCGGGACGCGCCCGGCGGACAGCACCTCCTCGTTCAGACGCAGCACGACCGGCGTGTCCTCGCCCGCCCCCTGGGTGTCGGCGGCGCGCACCGCGAAACCGTCCACCGAGGACCGGTCGAAGCCGGGAACATCGACCTCCGCCACCACGTCGGCGGCCAGCACGCGGCCCAGCGCGGCGCCCAGCGGCACCGTCTCCGCGCCCTTGGGCGTCAGGTCGAGATGGCGGCGGAACCGCGCCTCGGCCTCGTCGCGGCCCACCACCTCCAAAAACTGCTCCTGCCGGGCCGCCTGGGCGACAAAACGCCGGATGCCGAATCGCCGGATGTCCTGGTTGGACACGCCCTTCCCCCCTCGCTCGATGCCGTTCAGAGACTTATACCGTCAAAACAGCGCAGGGTCACGGTCGCCCCGGCGGGAAAACCCTCGCTGTCCGCGGGGATCAGCACGAAGCCGTCGGCCAGCACCGCCCCGGCCAGACCCGGCCGGTGCGGGGAGGCGACCGGCTCGACCATCCCATCCGCCGTCCGGCGCACGCGGTACAGCTCGGTGCAACCGATCTCCGACACCAGCTTGCGCACCGCCACGGCGGGGACCGCCGGATGCGGCAGCGCGGAGTCCCGACCGGCCAGACGGCGCACCGCCCGGCCAGCCAGCAGCTCATAGGCCGTCAGGCAGGCCATCGGTTCACCGGGCAGAAGCACGGCGGGCACGCCGCCGGCCGTCCCAAGCGCCGCCGAATCGCCGGGACGCAGGGCCACGCCGTGCAGAGCGAGTTGCCCCGCCTCGGCCAGCGCCAGCGGGGCCACGTCATCCTCCCCCACACCGGTGCGCCCGACGGAGATCAGCAGGTCGGCGCCGGGAGCCGCGTAGGCGGCGGCCAGGACGGCGCGGTCCGCCGGCAGCGGCCCCACCAACTCCGCCACGCCGCCATCGCGCGCCACCAGCGCGGTCAGCATGGCGCCCAGCGTCTCGGGTCCGGACCGCGGCCCCCCGGCCAGCACGATCCGCACCCGCGGTCGGGCGCCGACACGCACCGTGCCGATCCCCAGCGCGGTGAGCAATCCGAGGTCCTGCGGGCGCAAGCGATGCCCGGCCTTCAGCAGGACCGTCCCGCCGCGCAGCCCCTCCCCCTGCCGCTCCACCCCGTCGCCCGGGGCGGCGCTGCCCAGCGCCTCGACGAAGGGACCATCGGCCTGCATGGCCTCCACGGGCAGGACCGCGTCGGTTCCCGACGGCATCGTCTCGCCCGCCGCGACCGTCACGGCGCCCGGCAGCGGAACCGGGTTGTAGGAGCCGGCGCCCAGCGTGTCGCTGGAGGCCACCGCCACCCCGTCGCGGGCGGCCCGGTCGGCGGGCGGCCAATCCCCTGGCGCGGTCACCGGCTCGGCGAGAACCACTCCCTCCGCCAGCGCGGCGGCGAGGTCGGCGAGAGCCACGGCGCGCGGCGGCAGAGGGTCGACGGCGGCGTCGATCCAGCCTTCCATGACCGGCAGGGCGGCACGGCTGGAAAAGCCGCGCCCGCGTACATCGAGGGGAATCGCTGAAGAAGGACGCCGGTTCCCGGTCGCGCGGTCGTCTCCGGCTCTGGCCGAACGCATGGCTGCCCCCGTGATGCCTCAGGTCGGCCCCTTATACCGCAACCTCCACACCGCCGCTGCACACACGGTTGCGGCCGGCGCGCTTGGCCTCGTAGAGCAGGCCGTCGGCAAGCTGTGTCAGCCGATCCGGCGTGTCGTCCAGCGTCGGCCGGGCGGTGGCGACGCCCAGGCTGATGGTGACGTGGTCGGCGACGTGGGACACCGCGTGGGGCAGACGCCGGTCGGCCACCGTCTGGCGCAGGCGCTCGGCGACCTGGACCGCCCCGTCCTCATCGGTTTCGGGAAGCAGGCAGACGAATTCCTCGCCGCCGTAACGGGCGATCAGGTCGCCCGGCCTCATCACCTGCTCGGCCAGGAACTGGGCCACCGCGCGCAGGCACTCGTCGCCCGCCTGATGGCCGTAATGGTCGTTGTAGGGCTTGAACTGGTCGACATCGAGCATGATCAGCGACAGCGGGAGCTGCACGCGTCCACAGCGCCGCCATTCGCGCAGCAGCACCTCGTCGAATCGGCGGCGGTTGGCGATCCCGGTCAGGCCGTCGGCGAAGGACAGGGTGCGCAGCAGGTCGGTCTGCCGTTTCAGCAGCAGATGGTTGCGCACCCGCGCCTTGACGATGGGCGGGCTGATCGGTTTCGAGATGAAGTCGATGGCGCCGACCTCCAACCCATAAGTCTCGTCTTCCACCTCGCTCTTGGCCGAGATGAAGATGACCGGGATGTCGCGGGTGATCGGATCGGCCTTGAGGCGGGAACAGACCTCGTAGCCGTCCATGCCCGGCATCATGATGTCCAGCAGAACGAGATCGGGCCGCCGGGACTGCGCCAACTCCAACGCCTTCGCCCCGTCGGTCGCGAAATAGATGTCGTGGTCATCCTTCAGGATGCGGCTCAGCACATGCACGTTCGACGGAATGTCGTCGACCACCAGGATCTTGGAGCGCGCGTCGGTCATGTTCGGTTCCTGGAGGTCGGTTCCCAAAAAACGGTTCCGGATGTGAAGCGGATCAGTCGGCTGGAAGGGATAGGCCGAGATCCTGGGTGATCCTGCGCAAGATTCCTTGAGCCTTTGTAAAATCGAGACCGTCGACGGCCGACGAGAGCGCCTTCATGGCCGCCGGGTCGATCCAATCGGCCAGCGGCGGTGCCAGGACGGAAAACTCCTCCGCGGCGGCGAAGTTGCTGTCGCGCAGCAGGCGGGCGAAGCGCTCCAGCATGGGCTCCAGCGTCGCGATGTCCATCGCCGGACCGTCACGGCCAGGGGGGAGGCCGGGACCGTGGCCGGGAGCGTGCCCCGGCGCCACGGCCAGCCGCGCGGCGGAGTCCAGCACCGCCTCCAGCTCCGCGCGCAGAACCGGCAACTGCGTCGCCGCCGCCGCCCCGTCCCCGCGGAAGGCGGCGATCTGCACCGCGTCCGCGGCGGCGGACAGCGTCCGCGCGCCGATGTTGCCCGCCAGGCTCTTCAGCTCATGCCCCAGCGCCTTGGCCCGCGGCAGGTCGCCGGTGGCCAGGGCGGCGGCGATGCCATCCGCCGCACCGCCGTAAGTCCGGGCGAACTCGGTGACGAACTTGCGGAACAGCCCGACATCGCCGTCCAGGCGGTGCAGCGCGTCCTTCACGTCGATGCCCGGCAATTCGGCGGGAAGCGCACCACGGGCATAGGACGGCACAGCCTTGGGCAGCAGCGGCATGCCGGTCGTCGCCGGCTGGCCGAGCCAGCGGGTCACCACGGAGAACAGCTGCTCCACGTCGATCGGCTTGGCGATGTGGTCGTCCATGCCGCCGTCCAGGCAGCGCTGCCGGTCGGACGGCAGCGCGCTGGCGGTCATCGCGATGATCGGCAACCCCTGTCCGGCTGGCCGGGCGCGCAGCCGGCGCGTCGCCTCGAATCCGTCCATTTCCGGCATCTGCACGTCCATCAGGACGAGATCGAAGGGCGGATTCGCCTCTTCGACGCGGGCGACGGCCTCGCGCCCATTGCCGGCCAGGGTCACGCGGGCGCCGGCGCGTTCCAGGATCTCGCGGGCCACCTCCTGGCTGATGCCGTTGTCCTCCACAAGCAGCAGGCGGTGCCCGAACAGGGGACGCAGATGCGGCGGGCGGAGAAGGCCGGCGGGGACCGGGGCGCAGGGATGCAGCCGGAAGGTTTCCGCCGAGTCGTCCTCCGCACCGCGCCCAAAGGCGTCGATCACCGCGTCGAGCAGCGAGGAGGCGGTGACCGGCTTCACCAGCGCGCCGCTCAGGCCCAGATCCTGCGTTCCCGCACCCCCCGGCACGGCGCCCATCCGTTCGCGCCCGAAGGCGGACACCACGATGATGACCGGCGCCTTCACCAACCCGTCGTCGCGGATGCGGCGGGAGGTTTCCAGCCCATCCATCCCCGGCATCTTCCAGTCCATCAGCACGATGTCGTAGGGCTGCTCGGCGGCGGTCGCACGCTCCAGCTCCGCGATCGCGTCGGCCCCGGACGCGCAGAGCGAGGCCCGCCAACCGAAGGAGACGACCAGTTCGCCCAGCACCTCGCGCGCCGTGAGATTGTCGTCCACCACCAGCACCGACAGGCCGCGCGGCGCGGCGCGGAACCGCGGCGGACGCTCCTTCGCCCGCCCGGCGTTCTCGAAAGCGGATTGCCCGAAGACGGCGTTCCCGAAGACGGCGGTGAAATGGAAATCGCTGCCCTGGCCCGGTTCGCTCGTCACATCCATGACGCCGCCCATCAGGGCGACCAGCCGCGTGCAGATGGCCAATCCCAGGCCGGTGCCGCCGTAACGCCGGGTGGTGGAGCTGTCCGCTTGGCTGAAGGCCTGAAACAGCCGCTCCTTCTGCTCCGCGTCGATGCCGATGCCGGTGTCGCGGATGGAAAAGGTCAGGACCGCCTGCTCCTCCGTCACCTCGACGGCGCGGACGGACACCACCACCTCCCCCGCCTCGGTGAACTTGATGGCGTTGCCGGTGAGGTTGATGAGCACCTGCTGAAGGCGCAAGGGGTCGCCGACGAGGTCGAGCGGAACCTCCGGCCCGACCGAGAACAGAACCTCGATGTCTTTGTCCTGCGCCGCCGCGCCGACGATCACCGCCAGATTCTGCAACAGGTCGTCCAGGCGGAACTCCACCCGCTCCAGCTCCAGCTTGCCGGCCTCCACCTTCGAGAAGTCCAGGATGTCGTTGAGGATGCCGAGCAGCGACTGCGCCGACACGCGGATCTTCTGGGCGTAGTCGCGCTGGCGCGTCGACAGGTCGGTCTGCTGGAGCAGATGGACCAGCCCCAGGATGGCGTTCATCGGCGTGCGGATCTCGTGGCTCATGTTGGCCAGGAATTCGCTCTTGGCGCGGCTGGCCGCCTCGGCCACGGATTTGGCCTGGTGCAGCGCCTCCTCGGCCCGCTTGCGCTCGGCGATCTCGTGGAAGACGACCACCGCCCCTTCCACCCGGCCGTCCTCCAGCATGGGGGAGGCCGCGAACTCCACCGGGAAGCTGGTGCCGTCCTTGCGCCAGTAGATGTCCTCCGAGCCGCCCCGCGCCTCGCCGGTGCGCAGAACCTCGAAGACCGGGCAGTCGATGGTCGGCGCCGGCGTGCCGTCGGCGCGGGTGTGGTGCAGCAGCACATGCAGGCTGCGGCCCAGCATCTCCTCGTTGGTGTAGCCGGTCAGCGCGCAGGCGGCGGGGTTGGCGAAGGTGATCCGCTCGTCCCGATCCACGCCGCAGATGCCCTCCGAGGCGGATTGCAGGATCAGGTTCAGCCGGCGGTTGGCCCCGGCGAAGGCGCGGTTGGCCTGTTCCAGGCTGCGGGCGGTGGCGTCCAGGTCGGCGTTCGTCTCGGCCAGCCGGCGGCGCCCCACCTCCTCGCGCGACAGGCTGCGCGCCGCCGCCATGGCCAGCGCGGCGCAGGCGGCCACCGCCAGCAGGACCAGCAGGCCGCCGTGGATCGTGCGCTCGCGCCAGGGCGTCAGCGCCTCGTCCCGCGACACGCCGACCTGCACGATCAGCGGCAGATCCTGAACCCGCAGGTTCGCGACGATCCGCTCCGATCCGTCCACCGGAGACTGGCTGAAGATCGTGCCGCCGATGGCCCGCGGCGCCTCGTCCATCGGCCGGGTCACCGGAGGCATGTCGGGGGGCGCCGCGGACAGCGATGCGGCGGTGTCCTGGCCCGACAGGCTGAACAGCAGAGTCCCGTCCTCGCGGTACACGGCGACGGCGCCACCGCGGCCGATGTTCAGCCCGTCGAAGAAGGAGCGGAAATAATCGAGGTCCAGGGCGATGTTGGCGACGCCCTGGAAATTCTCCACCGTCCCGATGCGGCGGCTGATGGTGAAGGTCGGCCGGCCGGACAGCCGGCCCCGGATCATCCCGCCGATGTGGAACGTCTCGCCGTTCCGGTGGGCCTGGAAGAAGGCGCGGTCCCTGTTGTTCATCGGCGGCGCCGGGAACTGGCGCGTGGTCAGCAGCCCGTTGCCGGCGGCGTCGTGAATCCAGATGGAACTGACCTCCGGCATGGCGTCGGACATGACGCGCAGTTCCTGCCACAGCGGCAGGTCGCGCCCGACCGCCTCCACCTCCCGCGCGCGAAGCCGGTCGTCGACACGCTGCAGAACGAGATCGCCGGTGGCGACGGTGCGGCGCACATGCTCGTGCAGCAGGCGGGCGGCGTTCAGCGTCCGGTCACGGGCATGGCTCACCGCCTCGTCGCGGTCGGCCCAGGTGGCGCCCCCCCACAGGCCGACTCCGAACAGGGCGATCACTCCGACAATGGTCGTCAACAGGGTCCGCAGCCGCGTGCGGGGGGCCGCGGCGGGGCCCTCCCCCGTCAGAAAAGCTTCGTCCATTGCCGGTGTCCGCCAGATCCGGCGCACGCCGGAGGAGAGAAAGTTGCCGCACATGGGAATTATGGCGTCTGGACGATATCCTTCGCAAGGGACTTGAAACGGCTGCTCTCCCGGCCACGGGACAGCACGTCGCGCAGAGCCTCCGCCCCTTCCTCCGCGGCGTCGAGAACGCTGCCGGCCAGTTCCTCCGCCTCGTGCCGGCGACCGGCGCGCAGGGCGGCGCTGAGCGCACGGCAGGCGGACGCCAGACGGACCAGCCCCAGATTGGCCGACGGTGCGATCAGCGCCTGCGCTTCCGTCAGCGGGGAACCGGACTCGCGGCCCTCGCGCAGGCGGCCCATCCGCTGCGGCAGCTCGTCGAGAAAGGCGGCGACCAGACGGGCGCACGCCTCCTCCCCCAATTCGTCGGACAGCCGGGCCAGCATCACACGGTCGAGCGGCTGACGGAGCGGGGTCGGTTCCACCACCGTGAAGGTCTCGGGCATGGCGCCCCTTCCCGCCGCGCCGTCGGTTGCTTCGGCGGCCCGGCCGCCCGGGATGGCCCAGCCCAGCACGCCGTCGATCGCGTCCAGCATGGCGGCGCGGTCCACCGGCTTGGCGATGTGGCCGTTCATGCCGGCGTCGTGGCAGCGCTGAACCTCGTCGGGCAGCGCGCTGGCGCTCATCGCCAGGATCGGGATGGTCCCCACCGGCGGCGGCAGGCCGCGGATCGCCCGTGTGGCGGAATGACCGTCCAACTCCGGCATGTGCACGTCCATCAGCACGAGATCGTAAGCGCCGCGCCACACCGCCTCCACCGCCTGCCGCCCGTTGGCGACGGCGTCCACGCGGTGGCCAGCCCCCTGCAACATGGCCGTGATCAGCTCCCGGTTCATCGCCAGATCCTCGGCCAGCAGGATGCGCGCCGGACGGCGGTGGACCAGCAGTTCCGCCGCGCAGGGGGCGTCGTTCCCGGCGGGCGGATCGGCTTCGGGCAGCACCAGCGACAGCCAGAAGGTGGAGCCGACCCCCGCCTGGCTCTGCACCCCGACCGTTCCGCCCATCATCTCCACAAGCCGCCGGCTGATGGCAAGGCCAAGACCGGTGCCCCCGCGCGACCGGTCGATCTGGCTGAAACGCTGGAACAGCTGGTCCTGCCGATCCTGCGGGATGCCGATCCCGGTATCGGCGACGCTGATCGTCAGATGCGGACCGGTGGGGGTGTCGGCGGTCTTCACGACGGTCAGGCCGACGTCGCCATGCTCGGTGAACTTCACCGCGTTGGCCAGCAGGTTCAGCACCACCTGCCGCAGCCGGTCGGGATCGCCGCGCAGCCAGTCCGGGACGTCGGGCGCCACGGCGACGTGCAGCGTCAGCCCCTTCGCCTCGGCCTCCAGCCGCAACACCGCCGCGCAGTTGGCGATCAGGTCGCGGACGGCGAAGGAGGTGTCGTTCAGCGCCAGCCGCCCCGCCTCGATGCGGGAGAAGTCCAGCACATCCTCGATCACCGTCAGCAGCGACCGCCCGGCGTCGCGCACCAGGTGGGCGTGATGGCGCTGCCGGGGCGTCAGGTTCTCGTCCAGCAGAAGACGGGCGAAGCCCAGGATGCCGTTCAGCGGGGTGCGCATCTCATGGCTCATCGTCGCCAGGAACTCGGCCTTGGCGCGGCTGGCCGCCTCGGCCTCCAGGCGGGCCTGGATCAGCGCCTGCTCGTTGCGCTTGATCTCGGTGACGTCGGTGACGATGCCGTCCCACACGATGTCGCCGTTGTCGCGCCGCGCCGCGCGGCTGGAGACGCTGATCCACCGGATGTCGCCGTCCGGCCAGAGGATCCGGTATTCGAGCCTCCAGGGCTCCAGCGTCTCGGCGGAGGCATGGATCGAGGCGAACAGGCGCGGGCGGTCTTCGGGGTGGAGGATGCGGTTCAGCGCCTCCAGCGTCACACGCTCGGTCGGCGGCAGCCCCATCACCTGGAAGAAGCCGGGGCTGCAATAGGGAAAGCGCAGCCGGCCGTCCACCGTCAGCACCCGCTGATACACGCCGCCCGGCAGGTTCGCCACCGTCGCGGCGAAGCGGCGCTGGCTTTCGGTGAGGGCGATCTGGAGATCGCAGCGCTCCTGCTCCTTGCGCAGGAAGGTGCCCAGCGCCAGCGTGCCGAAGAAGTTTCCGAGGCTCAACGGCACCAGCGTCGTTTCGAACATGCGGTAGGCCATGTCCGGCGGCAGCAGCAGGAAACCGAGGGGCGCCATCACCGTCACCAGCAGGGCCAGCGCGGCCAGATGCCGATTGCCGAACCGCCCGGACCGTCGCGCCACCGCCCCGACCAGCATGCCGATCAGCCCGGCCCCGACCAGCGACGTCACCCCTGCCAACGCTCCCGGCCCGCCCAGCCAGAAACGGAAGGCTCCGGACACCGCCGCCGCCGCCGCCCCGGCCAGAGCGCCGCCGAACGGACCGGCCAGCCCGACCATCACGTTGCGGGCGTCGATGAACACGCCCGGCGCCACCCGCACCGGATCGGCCATGCCCAGCACCGCCACCCCGCCGAACATCAGGCCCAGCAAGGCGTTGGCCGCCGGTGCCGGCCAGCCGGCGGCGCGGCCGCGGATCTGCAGGAAGACGACCGCCACGACCGCGAACAGCCCGATGTTCTGCGCCAGCCCGACCAGCAATTCGCTAGACACCATGTTCATCGCAAACCCACCGGCCATCACAACCCCCTGGCGGTCCCGTTTTGCATTTTGCCTGCGCGGCGCGACGCGGATTCGCATCGTGCGACGCATTCTCGGCATACGGGCGGATGTCGCTCCGTTTCGCTCCGCCCGCTCGCCGCGTTCACGCAAGGGACGTGCCGCGCCGGAGGTGGTCGCCCGTTCTGGGCAGCCCGACGGAGGCAACCCGCCCGGCATCGCCGTACGGGGTGGGGAAGCGGCGGCGCCCCGGGGTGGGAAAAGCCCCGCGTTCCGCACCGCACCAAGCCTTTCGAGGCACCCCGTTCGCACCGGCAATCGTCGCAAATGCCGTAGGCCTGTGACGTTCCGGGGACTTCCGCCGGTCGGCGCGGCGCGGCGGGGGCATGACCGGGTTAGTACCGAATTCCGACGGGGCAAAAGGGCCTGCAATCCCGTTGCGGAAGCGGGATGCCGGCGGTACCGCGCCGGTGTCGCCCGAAGACTGCGCTCTCGCCCGAAGGGGTTCTCCCTCGGGTTTCACGCCATGAAAAGCATCGGCAGGATGGCCATCGGGCCGGGGGCGCGGACGGGAGGCGGTGACGGGAGAAGGTTCATGCAGCACGCCGTTGCCGGGACTCCGCGGTTGTCCGTGGTGGTTCCCTGCTACAACGAGGCCGAGGGGATCGGCGAATTGCACCGCCGGGTGTCGGCGGCCTGCCGCGCCGAGGTCGGGGAGAGCTATGAGCTGATCCTGGTGGACGACGGGTCGCGCGACGGCACCTGGGGCCGCATCGCCGATCTGGTGCGCGGCGACGCGGCGGTGACCGGGGTCCGGCTGTCGCGCAACCACGGCCACCAGCTCGCCCTGACCGCCGGCCTCCACGTCTGCCGGGGCGAGCGCATCCTGATCATCGACGCCGACCTGCAGGACCCGCCGGAGCTGCTGTCGACGATGATGGCCCGGATGGACGCCGGGGCCGACGTGGTCTACGGCACCCGCATGGCCCGCGACGGCGAGACGTGGTTCAAGAAGGGCACGGCGGCGCTGTTCTACCGCCTGCTCGACCGGCTGGTCGACATCGAGATCCCCAAGGACACCGGCGACTTCCGCCTGATGAGCCGCCGCGCCCTGGAGGTGCTGAACGCCATGCCGGAGCAGCACCGCTTCATCCGCGGCATGGTGAGCTGGATCGGGCTGAAGCAGGAGCCGCTGCCCTACGACCGGCAGGCCCGCGCCGTCGGCGAGACCAAGTACCCGCTGGGCAAGATGATCCGCTTTGCGGTGGACGCCATCACCAGCTTCTCCATCAAGCCGCTGCGCGCCGCCTCCTACGTCGGCTTCTTCTTCGCGCTGTGCGCGCTGCTGGCGCTCGGCTACGCGCTGGTGAGCTGGGCCCAGCACGCGACGGTTCCCGGCTGGACCAGCGTGATGGTCGTCTCGCTGGTGCTGGGCAGCACGCAGTTGCTGATCCTCGGCGTCCTGGGCGAGTATCTGGGACGGCTCTACATGGAGACGAAACAGCGGCCGCTGTTCGTGGTGGACCGCATCGCCCGCCATCCGGACGCCATGGCCGCCCAGGTCGCCGCCCACGCCGCCGCCCAGGCCGCGGCCGCCGAAGCCGGCGTGCAGGCCGTGCCGGACCCCGTCGTGGTGCATCTGGGAACCGGCATCGCCGCGGCCGCCGGAGCCTTCTCCCGCATCGAGGCCAAAAGCGGGGCAAACAGTTGAGCGGCACGGGAAGCCGGGGACGGGCCGTCCCCTGGACGGCCATCCGCTTCGCCGTGGTCGGCCTGCTGAACACCGCGGTGGATTTCGCGCTGTTCCTGACTCTGGTGTCGCTGGCCGGCGCGCCCGTGCTGGCCGCCAACGCCGTGGGCTACGGCGCCGGGGTGCTGTGCAGCTTCCTGCTGAACCGCAGCTGGACCTTCCGCCTGCACCGGGAGGCGGCGCCGTTGGCCCGCCGCCTGCCGCTGTTCCTCGCCTTCAACCTCGTCGGGCTGGGGCTGTCCACGCTGGTGGTCGGACTGCTGGTGCCCACCGTTCCGCCCTTGGCCGCGAAGATCGCGGCGACCGCCGTCACCTTCGCCTGGAATTACTGGTCCAGCCGGCGCTTCGTCTTCACAGCACCGGCCGCCAATCCCCTCGTCTGACTCCGAGCCACCGGTTGCCCCGCCGGAGGGCGCGGGCGCTTTGCCGCAACGGCGAACCTTGACCGCCGGGCGGCCTACCCCAATCTATGACGGAGCGGCGCCGATTCTTCCCTTTCGGGCCGCCAGCCAGCCGGGCGCCGGAAACGGGCCCAATGTGCAACTCGCTCGCCTCTCGAGGAGGATGCGCCGTGACGACACGTCTTTCGCTCTTCAACAGTCCGCTGCTCCTGGGCTTCGACCAGTTCGAGCGCACGCTGGACCGCATCGCCAAGAATTCCGCGGAAGGCTATCCGCCCTACAACATCGAACAGATCGGGGACGAGGGCCTGCGCATCACGCTGGCCGTGGCCGGCTTCACCTCCGAGGACCTGTCGGTCCAGATCGAGGACAACCAGCTCGTCATCCGGGGCCGCCAGACCGACGACCGCTCGCGCATCTACCTGCACCGCGGCATCGCCGCCCGGCAGTTCCAGCGCAGCTTCGTGCTGGCGGAGGGGATCGAGGTGGTCGGCGCCTCGCTCGACAACGGCCTGCTCAACATCGATCTGAAACGGCCCCTGCCGGAACCGAAGGTCCGCACCATCAAGATCGAGCAGCCCGCCCAGGCCGCCAGCGGCACCGCCGGACCGCAGACCATCGACGTCGCGCCCGACCGCGGCGACGCCTGACCGGTTTCAGCGTCCAACCGGCGCGATTGCCCGCCCCACACACCTCCTCGACCGATTCGTCCAAAGGACTGCGTCATGAACAGCTTCGATACCGACAAGGCCGCGGCCTTCCTGCGCCAACTGTCGCCCCAGGACTTCGCCACCTTCGGGCTGGACCATGTGGCCTATGTGCGGCCGGTGACCGTCGACGACGCCCCGGCCTTCTCCGTCCACGCCGCCGACGGCACGCCTCTGACGGTTCTTCCGGAACGCGACGTGGCTTTCGCCACCGTCCGCCAGAACGACATGGAGCCGCTGAGCGTCCATTGACACCCGGGGCGTCCTGCTGATGACGCCCGGAGGTTTCGCCGAAACCTCTCCGGCCGAAAAACCCCACGGAAGGTTGCAAAAGGGCCGGTCCACCGCGGACCGGCCCTTTTCGTTTCTGTACGAGCGGTGCTATGACATTCCTCCGGGACGCCCCCTTCAACCCTTGCCTGCCCCCCTCAACCCGCTATCCTTGAGGGGGACCTCGAAAGTGGCCAAGCGGGCGGATGGGCGCCGGCTTGCGGGGAGATTGCTTTGAACGACGGGGCAGACAGCAGCGAGGCCGTGGCCGAGGTTGCGGGCGACAAGGCGGCCCGGCCCCAGGGCGGAGGCCGGCGCAGGCAGTGGGAGGACGAGGCCCGCGACGCGCTGCACATCATGCCGCTGTCGGCCATCCCGCTGGAAACGCCGGGTCTTCAGCACGCCCGGCTGATCAAGAACGTGCGGCTGCAGACCGTCGTCGAGATGTTCCACGACGTCCAGACCGGCAGCGGGCAGGTCTCGCCGCGCCACCTCACCGCCTATTTCGAGTCCTACAAGGAGGAGGTGGAGCGCGACCTCGTCAAGATCGAGAAGATCGCCGCCGCCTCCAGCTTCGACGTCTACACCTCCCGCATCGAACTGCGGCGGATGAACATCGACGTCAACAGCGTCGAGTCGCTGACCCTGTCCGAGCGTAAGAAGGAGGAGCTGACCAACTACATGCGCGTCTTCACGCGCCCGCTGGTCGAATATGTCTACGGGTCCGAGGACATGCAGGTCCAGGACGTGAAGGACATCATCGGCATGTTCTCCAACCCCAACCGGGACGAGGCGCTGCGCAACCTGCGCATGATGGCCGACCGGCTGGACATCGAGCTTGGCGAAATCCCGCAATTTCTTGAGGAATACGGCGACATCTTCCTGTCGCTGGCCTATTTCAAGAAATGCCTGGACGACATCGTCCCGGAGATCCAGCGCTTCCTCTCCTGGATGGCCGAGATCCGCAGCTCCACCGAAGTCAAGCGCGACGCCCGGCAGATGCGCATGCTCGATGAGATCAGCCGCGACCTGACCGACATCTCGACCTCGATCACCGGGCGGTTCGAGAGCTTCGACAACCGGTCCAAGGACTTCTGGCGCGACATCAACGCCGAGACCTTCCATTCCATCCGCGAACTGATCGCGTCCCACCACGTCACCATCGGCGGCGTGCTGTGCGGTCTGGCGGTGAAGATGGACCTGTGGAAAGCCCGCTTCGCCCGCGGCGGCGGCGGCCCGAACCGGCGCATGGAATTCGTGAAGTCGGAAATCCTGCCCGGCCTGTCCCACATCAAGTCGCTGGAACAGTCCGCCCGCTCCGCCAGCACTTGAGAGGTTTTCCACGGCACCGCTCCGGCTGTCCGGAACGGCGGCTCAGTCCGTCAGGGGCACCATGGCGGTCACCGTCCCGCGGTCCGGCACCGCCAGGGCAAAGGCATCGAAGGCCGGTGGGCCGAAGGTGCCGCCCATCGCCCCGCCGCTGAAGCCGTAGGGTTCGCCCGGCACGCCCAGCAGATTGGTGGTGAGCACCGAGTCGCCGTCCCGATCCTGGAACACCGCGACTCCGTAGCGTCCCGCCGGCAGCCCGGCGAAGACCGCCGTCACCTGCGTCCCCGACGCCTCCAGGATTTGTCCGGCGAAACGCCGTTCCACCCGGTAGGCATCGGCGCCGTCATACAGCGCGACCCACAGCTTGCCCTGTTGGGGCTTGACGTTGCCGATGGTTGCGCGAAGCTCCCCCGCGCAGACTCCCGCCGCCGCGAGGGTCAACGCCATCGCGCCGACCAACCCCATTCCGATCCGACATGCGGCTCCCATTTCCTGTCCCTTTCCTTCGCCGTGGGCGAACCGTCGCCTTTCCGAACCGGCGGCCCCTTCCATGCCTGAACGGGCGGGTGGCGGGCCACCGCCGCTGCGGGACCGGTGGGGTGCGGCTTCGCGAAACGCCGGAACCGGCGTTTCGCGATGCGTGAAGCGACGGACACGCCGGCAATGAACGTTCCTGCGGCGGAAACTCCCGCGGCGGGGCAGCCCCGCACACCCTACCGCCGCCGGCTGCTGGGACGGCGCCTGCCGCTGCTGCTGGCCGCCGCGCTGGTGCTGACCCTGCTGGGTCCGTTCGGCACCTTCGCGGATCTGACGCTGGCGCAGCGGCTGGCTTACTGGTGCGGGCTGATCGGGCTGGGCGGTCTCGCCTTCGAGCTTCTGACCCTGGCCGCCGGCCATCGGCTGCGGGAGCGGGCGGGGGCGTGGCGCGCCATGGTGGCCGGGGTGATCCTGGCGGTGGCGGCGCTGATGACGCTGACCGTGGCGCTGCTTGAAAAGACGTTGCGCGGGATGGATTTTCTAAGCCCGCTGGGGTTGGCGGAGCTGTTCGTCTATGTCGTCCTCGTCACCCTGCTGGTGTCCGCCATTCCGGTCTGGCTTGAGCTGCGGGACCGTGGGCTTCTCGCCGGCCCTGCGGCTCTCCCTTCCCCGCCCCTTCCCGACAACGCACCGCCACCCCCGGCGGAGCGGGCGGAGCCCGCCTTCCTCGCCCGTCTGCCCGCACGGCTCGGCCGGGACCTGCTGGCGCTGGAGATGGAGGACCATTACGTCCGCGTCCACACAGAGGCGGGCAGCGACCTGATCCTGATGCGGCTGCGCGACGCCATCGCCGAACTGGCCGGGATGGACGGCATGCAGGTCCACCGCTCCCACTGGGTCGCCGCGGCGGCCGTCGCTGGGGTGGAGCGCAAGCCGGACGGCAAGCTGGTGCTGGTTCTGCGCAACGGCCGGCGCGTGCCGGTCAGCCGCAGTTACCTGACGGAGGTTCGGGCGGCGGCTCGGGCGGCGGGCTGGGCGGAGAGGACGGGGCCGTGACCGGCAATCTTACCGCGCATACAAAGACATTCTAAAAACCCGACGGACCGCCGCCCCCCCGCAATAACGGTTGTTTTCTCTATCCCTATCGGTCACCGATTATCTTTGAATTCTTGTTAGACCATTCAAAGTGCCGACGCCCTAAGGATTTCATTCAATAATTCACTTCAACGCTCCGCCTCGATGACATATCATCGAATTCAAGAGCACTTTCTTATCAAGGACCCTAAAAACATTAAAGCAATCCACGCGACAACAATGCCAATCTTACGCTCATAGCGCGACGTCTTTTCCACATCATTGGATTGTCAGGGGGCAAGCACGCTGCCGTCCCTCACGCAGCCGAACATCCCCACGCTCATCGCCGCTCGCCTCCCGCCGTAGAACCGGGTTCGGGATCGCCGACCCACGTTTCCGTTCCACCCAAGCATTGCGGGTTCCATGACGTACCGCCCCGACATCGACGGCCTTCGCGCGGTATCGATCCTTTCGGTTCTGCTGTTCCACGCGAAGTTTTCCCTGTTCAGCGGCGGATACATCGGCGTCGATGTGTTCTTCGTGATTTCCGGATATCTCATCGGCTCGATCGTTCTGAACGACGCGCAGCGCGGCACCTTTTCCCTGGCCGAGTTCTATGTCCGCCGCATCCGCCGAATCCTTCCCGCCCTGTTCGCGGCCCTGGCGGTCACCGCGGTGCTCGCGCTGATCCTGCTGTCACCCCAGGAGTTGAAGAGCTTTTCCCAGAATCTCGCGGCGACCACGCTGTTTTCGTCCAACATCGTCTATTATCTGAAATCCAGTTACTTCGAAAGCGCGGCGGAGATGAACCCGCTTCTCCACACCTGGTCGCTGGGGGTGGAGCAGCAGTTCTACATCGTCTTTCCCCTCGCCCTGCTGGCTTTGCTCCCGTACGGGCGTTCGGTATGGATTGCCGTTCTGGGGGCGGCAGCGGCGGCGTCCTTCGCCTTGAGCGTGTTCCTGGTGCGGGATCATCCGGTGGCGGCCTTCTACCTGTTGCCGCCCCGGCTGTGGGAACTGCTGCTGGGCGCCCTTCTCGCCTTCGGTGCCGTTCCGGACTTCCGCGGCCGGGCGGCGCGGGAACTGGCCTCTGTGCTCGGCGCCGCTCTGATCGTCGCCAGCGTATTCGCCTTGACGGAGGCGACGGCCTTCCCGGGCTACGCCGCGCTGCTGCCCTGCCTGGGGGCGGCGCTGGTGATCCACGCGGGGCGGGGCGGCCCGACGGCGGTCGGGACGGTGCTGACCCTGCGCCCCATGGTCTTCATCGGGCTGATCTCCTACTCCATGTACATCTGGCACTGGCCGCTGATGGTCTTCGCGCGCTTCCACAAGGGGCGGGACCTGTCCACCAGGGAGACGCTGGTCCTTCTCGCGATCATCGCCGCGGTGTCCGTGCTGTCCTGGCGGCTGATCGAAATTCCCTTCCGCAAGCCCAGGGCGGATCCCGGGGCGGAGTCGGGGCGCCGGCCGTCCACGGTCTTCGCCCGGACCGGCTGGGCCATGGCGGGGCTGGTGGGGGTCGGGCTGCTCGGCCATCTGTCCAACGGGCTGCCGCAGCGCTTCACCGACTACGCGCCGCAGGACATCTCAGGGCGGGAACTCTACAAGGAACACACCTGCTTCCTCGAAACCGACCAGCCCCCCGAGGCGTGGCCGGGCATGGAGGGTTGCCGGATAGGCCCCCTGAAGGCGGACGCGCCCACCGCCCTGCTCTGGGGGGATTCCTTCGCCGCCCATTATGTGCCGGGGCTTCAGAACATCGCCGACACCCTGCCCTTCAACATCGTCCAATACACGGCATCCGGCTGCCCGCCCATCAAGGATCTGTCCGTCAACGCCCGTCCGAACTGCCAGGACTTCAACAGCCGCGTCGATGAGATCATCGACCGCAACGGCATCCGCATCGTCATCATGGCGGCGCGGTGGGAATGGTACATGGACACCAACGCCCTCGATCTCCGCCGCCTGCATGACACCGTGGTGGCTTTGCTGAGCCGGGGCATCCGCATCGTCGTGCTGGGGCAGAGCCCGGTGTTCCGCTTCCGCAACCCCTACGACCACACCTATTTCATGAAGTCGGAGCGGGCCTATTCGATCACCGGCCAAGCCGCCGACCAGCCGCTGATCACCGCGACGCAGGGGGCGCAGTTCGTCGACACCTCCGACTATTTCTGCGATCCCGATCCCTGCAAGTCCCTTCCGCTCTGCCGGATCAGGGACGACCAGGGCTTCTACTTCCTGGACCAGGGGCATTTCTCGACCCACGGCAGCATCCTGCTCGTGCAGAGCATTCAGGAGGTTTTGCGCGCGCCCGATCAAACCTACGGAGAGTGAGGACCAGTCTCAGGCCGCGTGCCGAGCGTCCGTCGCGAAAGCATCGAAGAACAATCCGGCGGTTTCCTGATTGGCATGCCGCCGGGAAAGCTGATAGCTGAGTTCAAGGACGCTGATTTCCGGAATCGTGCCCCTTACGAAAAGGCGCTTCACCAGGAACACCGCAGCCATTTCCTGGATCATATACAGGTTGGGATTGTCCCAACCCTCCGGATCGAAATGCACGATCTTGAACCGACTCAGCCGGAAGGCCAGGACGCCGGCAATCTTGCCGGGCGTGATGCCATGCGTCTTCGAGCGCCGCGCCAGCATCGCGCGCAGGTCGATCTCCGCCTCCGCAACGGCCAACGCCAGTTCCCGGTCGCTGTATTCCAGATGCCTGAGCGGCATGCCGAACACACGGCACGCCTCGCTGAGAAACGTCACATATTCGGTGAAAATCCTTCGCCGGAGTTCATCGGTGAAGGGAAACTCCGGTAAAGCGAGATCAGCCATTGGCGTCCGAATCCAACCCCAACAGACGGCGATAGGCATTGATGTCTTCAGGCGTGTGGGTGGACTGGCGCACCCAATCCTCCAACTCCTGCGCCGTCCGGATGCCATGATTGATGCGGACTTCGCCACGACTGCCCTGATGGGCCATCATGCGCTCGACAGAGTCCTTGAGCGCATCCGGATCGTTCATCACATGCTCAAGGTTCGGCATCGCGCGAAACCAACCCATGTTGTCCGTCGCCGCGGCATTGGCAGGAACGCCACGCCTTTGGCCGGGTTGCGGAGGGGATTGCTCCCCAGAATCAAGGCGGTCGAGGAATCACCCCCGACCGCTTCGATTCAGTTACCTCTTTTTCGGATGCAAGTCAAGAATCAGTCGAGATTCCACGCATTGTAAGTCTTCGAAAGTTTTACCGGCCTCACTTCGCCAGATTGCGCAGGACGAAGTTCAGCACGCCGCCGTTCCGGTAATACTCGACTTCGTCCACCGTATCGATGCGCAGCAGCAGCGGCACCTGCCGGGTCTGACCGTCGGCGCGGGTGATGGTCATCGTCACGTCCTTGCGCGGGCGCAGGTCCTGCTCGATGCCGTCGATGTCGAAGGTCTCCGTGCCGTCCAGCGCCAGGTCGTTGCGGGTCAGCCCGTCCTTGAACTGCAACGGCAGGATGCCCATCCCGACGAGGTTCGAGCGGTGGATGCGCTCGAAGCTCTCGGCGATCACCGCGCGGATGCCCAGCAGCTTGGTGCCCTTCGCCGCCCAGTCGCGGCTGGAGCCGGTGCCGTACTCCTTGCCGGCGATGACCACCAGCGGCACGCCCTCCTGGGCGTAGCGCATCGCCGCGGTGTAGATCGGCAACTGCTCGCCCGAGGGATAGTGCCGGGTCTCACCGCCCTCCACGCCCGCCAGCATCTCGTTGCGGATGCGGATGTTGGCGAAGGTGCCGCGCATCATCACCTCGTGGTTGCCGCGCCGCGCGCCGTAGGAGTTGAAGTCCTGCGGGCGCACCTGATGGCTCAGCAGATACTCGCCGGCCGGGCTGGTCTTCTTGATCGACCCGGCGGGGGAGATGTGGTCGGTGGTGATGCTGTCGCCGAGCACGGCCAGCGCGCGGGCGCCCCGCACGTCGCTCACCGCGTCGGGAGTCTTCGGCATGTCGGCGAAGAAGGGCGGCAGCTTCACGTAGGTGCTGCCCGCCTGCCACTCGTAGGTCTGGCCCTCGGCGGTCCGGATGCCGCGCCACTGCGCCGGCCCTTCGAACACGTTGCCGTAGCGGCTGCGGAACATCTCCGCCGACAGCGAGGCGTCGATGGCGTCCTGAACCTCCTGGTTGGTCGGCCAGATGTCCTTCAGATAGACGGGCTGGCCGTCATGGCCGGTGCCGATGGGGTCCTTGGCCAGGTCGATCTTCATGTTGCCGGCCAGCGCGTAGGCGACGCACAGCGGCGGGGAGGCCAGATAGTTCGCCCGCGTGTGCGGGTTCACCCGGCCTTCGAAGTTGCGGTTGCCCGACAGCACCGCGGCGACCACGAGGTTGCCCTCCTCCACCGCCGCGGCGATGGGGTCGGGCAGCGGGCCGCTGTTGCCGATGCAGGTGGTGCAGCCGTAGCCGACGATGTTGAAGCCGAGCTGGTCGAGGTAGGGCTGGAGCCCGGCCTTGGCCAGATAGTCGGTGACCACCTGCGATCCCGGCGCCAGCGAGGTCTTGACCCAGGGCTTGGACTTCAGCCCCTTCTCCACCGCCTTGCGGGCCAGCAGGCCGGCGGCCACCAGAACCGCCGGGTTGGAGGTGTTGGTGCAGGAGGTGATGGCGGCGATCACCACCGCCCCCTGGTCGAGGTTGTAGCCGCAGCCCTGCACGGGAACCGAGCGGTCGGCGTCCTCCGCCTTGAAGGTGCCGACCAGATCGCCGCCGAAGCTCTGGGCCGCCTGGGACAGCGGCACGCGGTCCTGCGGACGCTTCGGGCCGGCCAGCGACGGCTCGACCGTCGTCATGTCCAGCTCCAGCGTGTCGGAGAAGACGGGGTCCGGCGTGCCGGCGTCGCGCCACATGCCCTGGGCGCGGGCGTAGGCCTCGACCATCGCCACGCGGTCGGCGTCGCGGCCGGTGAAGGTCAGGTAGCGGATGGTCTCCGCGTCGATCGGGAAGATGCCGCAGGTGGCGCCGTATTCCGGGGCCATGTTGCCGATGGTGGCGCGGTCGGCCAGCGTCAGGTGATCCAGACCCGGCCCGAAGAACTCCACGAACTTGCCGACCACGCCCTTCTTGCGCAGCATCTGGGTGACGGTCAGCACGAGGTCGGTGGCCGTCGTGCCCTCCTTCAGCCGCCCGGTCAGCTTGAAGCCGACGACCTCGGGGATCAGCATGGAGATGGGCTGGCCGAGCATGGCCGCCTCCGCCTCGATGCCGCCGACGCCCCAGCCGAGCACGCCCAGCCCGTTCACCATGGTGGTGTGGCTGTCGGTGCCGACCAGCGTGTCGGGATAGGCGACGAGCTTGCCCGCCGGGTCGCTGTCGGTCCATACGCCCTGCGCCAGATACTCGACGTTCACCTGGTGGCAGATGCCGGTGCCCGGCGGCACGACGCGGAAATTGTCGAAGGCCTTCTGACCCCAGCGCAGGAAGGCGTAGCGCTCCAGGTTGCGCTCGAACTCCAGCTCGACGTTCTTCTCGAAGGCGGAGGGGCTGCCGAAGAAATCGACCATCACCGAGTGGTCGATGACCAGATCGACCGGGACCAGCGGGTTGATCTTCTTGGGATCGCCGCCCAGCGCGGCCATCGCCTCGCGCATCGCCGCCAGATCGCAGACCGCCGGCACGCCGGTGAAATCCTGCATCAGCACGCGCGCCGGGCGGTAGGCGATCTCACGGTCGGACCGCTTGTCGTGAAGCCACTGGGCCACCGCCTTCACGTCGTCGGTGGACACGGTGCGCCCGTCCTCGAAGCGCAGGAGATTTTCCAGCAGCACCTTCATCGAATAGGGCAGCCGGGAGAGGTCGCCCAGTCCGGCGTCCTCCGCGGCCTTGATGCTGAAATAATCGTAGCTCTTGCTCCCGACGGACAGGGAGCGGCGGGTTTTCAGCGAATCCTGACCGGTGAACGTCGTCACGGTACCCCTCCTTCGCGTTATTGGCGGATTGGCCGGGCGGCGGCCATGGTTTCCGCATGCCTCAACCGCCTGATTTAGTGCCGGTCCCGCCCCCCTTCAAAGGGCTCCTTCCGAGAGGCAGGGAAGCGGAAGCGTGGGGGCTGCGCTCTCTTCGTGCGAAAAGGAGCCGGTCCGTACTAGAATCGCGGGAAACGAAAACCACGCGGACGGGCGGAATGGCCCGGCGTGCGACGGGTGGAGGAAACGGAATGGCATGGCGCGCCCCAGCCCTGGCGGTTGCGGCCCTGGCGGTGGTGGTGCTGTGCACCCCGACCGAGGCCGCCCCGGAGTCGCCGCAAGGGGCGCAATTCTTCCCGCACCTCGTCTACCGCAGCGGCCCCTACGCGCCCTACGGCATCCCGCTGGCCGACGGGGTGGCCGATTATCTGACGCTGGTCAACCAGCGCGACGGCGGCATCGGCGGCGTGCCCATCGCCTGGGAAGAGTGCGACACCGGCTACAACACCGACCGAGGCGTGGAGTGCTACGAACGGCTGAAGGCCAAGGGGCCGACCGGCGCCGCCGCCGTCCTGCCGCTGTCCACCGGCATCACCTACGCCCTGATCGAGCGCGGGGCCGCCGACCGCATTCCGGTCTTCTCCTCCGGCTACGGGCGGGCGGACGTGTCCGACGGGCGGGTCTTCCCCTACGCGGTCAACGCCCCGGCCAGCTATTGGACCGGCATCGACGCCGCCATCAGCCACATCGCAACGGAGCTGGGCGCAACGGAGCTGGGCGCCACGGAGCTGGGCGGGACGGAGCGGCTGCGCGGGCGGAAGATCGCCTACGTCTACCATGACAGCGCCTTCGGCAAGGAGCCGCTGCCCATGCTGGAGGCGCTGCGCGGCCCGCTGGGCTTCGAGATGCGCAGCTTCCCCGTCGCCCCGCCGGGGCTGGACCAGCGCGCCGTCTGGACGCAGATCGCCCGCCACTACCGGCCCGATTACGTGATCCTGTGGGGCTGGGGCGTGCAGAACTCCACCGCCCTGCGCGAGGCCGCCGCCGCCGGCTATCCGGCCGACCGCATGATCGGCGTCTGGTGGGCCGGGTCGGAATTGGACGTCCGGCCGGTCGGCGCCGCCGCGGTCGGCTACAAGGCGGTCGCCTACCACGCCGCCGGGGCGGACCTGCCGGTGATTCGCGCCATCCGCGAGCAGGTCCACGCCCGCGGGCTGGGGGCCGGCGATCCCGGCCAGATCGGCACGGTGCTCTACAACCGCGGGGTCTTCAACGCCGCCGTCCTGGTCGAGGCCATCAGCACCGCGCAGGGCAAATACGGGCGCAAGCCGCTGACCGGGGCGCAGGTGGCCTGGGGCTTCGACCATCTGGACCTGACCGCCGAACGGCTGGCCGCGCTGGGGCTGGACGGCTTCATGCAGCCGCTGCGCATCACCTGCGCCGACCATGAGGGGATCGTGCCGCTGCATGTGCAGCAATGGGACGGGGAGCGCTGGCTGGACGTCTCCGGCCCCATCGAGCCGCGCCGCGCCCTGATCCGCAAGCTGGTGACGGAGTCGGCCCGTCGCTTCGCGGTGGAACGCAAGATCGAACCACGGGCCTGCGATTAGGAGCTTTTAGGTCGGGCGCATCGCCACGTAGCGGCAGAAGCGCAGCCCGCTGCCCAGCACGCGCAGGCGCGACCACCACAGCGCCAGCTCGCAGGCCAACGCCTTGAGCACGCGGGGTTCGGGGACCGCGGTCTTCAGCGCCTCGCCCAGCCGGCGCACCCGCTCCACGGCCTGACGGCGGTGGAACTGGGTGAGATCCTCGGAAATGCGCAGGTCCAGGTTGCGCTGGGTCAGCTCGTCGGCCATGCGGGTGGCCGACCAGGGATAGACCTCCAGCGGTTCGGAGTCGCGCCAGCCGTTCCAGCTCTCCCAGGAGGACGGGGTGCCCTCGATCACATAATCGAACAACAGCACACCGCCCTTCGGCTTGACGCAGTCGCAGACGCGGTCGAGGAAGTTCTCCTTGTCGCGCACCCGGTGCATCACCCGGTCGGCCAGCACGAGGTCGAAGGAGCCCGCCTGGTTGAAATGCTCCGGGTCGTAATGGCCGATCGGCGCCTTCTTCGACACGCCCAGCGCCTTGGACCGCTCCATCCCCAGCTTCGCCAGCAGGGGGGACATCTCCAGGCCGGTGACCCAGGTGTCGTAGCTGTCGACGATGCCGCGCGCCGGCCCGCCCAGCCCCGCCGAGAGGTCCAGCACGCTCTTGGCCGGGTTCAGCCCGAAGGAGCGGACGGATTCGACCATCCATTGCGAGTCGCCGGGACCGACGCAGTCCTGGCCCCACAGCATCTGCGCTCCTTCCGTGCGGGCGACCGACCAGACCGGTTCGCCCTGGCGGTCCAGTTGCAGGTTCTCCAGCCGCTCCAGGTCGGCATCGGGCCGCGGCGCCTCGGGCGGCAGGGCGGCGGGCGCCGCGGAGCGC